>NZ_NFKK01000039.1:0-2577 GCF_002160355.1 Butyricicoccus pullicaecorum | reverse complement strand
TGTCAAGACTTAAATGGTGACCCGTGGGAGAATCGAACTCCCGTTTGCGGCGTGAGAGGCCGCCGTCTTGACCGCTTGACCAACGGGCCACATCTGGTCTTTGACAATCCTCTTCATCGAAGAAGATTTAATGGTGCACCATCGGGGACTCGAACCCAGGACCCACTGATTAAGAGTCAGTTGCTCTACCAACTGAGCTAATGGTGCATATTAGGGTTTGTACCCTGAAAACTGAACAACCTTAGCGTTTAGAAAATATGTCAGTGACATATTTTTAGCTAAGGCCGTGACTGGCTTGCCAGTCAGGTCAGCTGCTTAGAAGGTTCGTTGTACCTTCAAAACTGAACAATCACTACTCGCTTTAGCTATTTTCGAGACTCTTTACCTAATTCATTAGGTCAAGCCCTCGGCCTATTAGTATCAGTCCGCTGCATGTGTTACCACACTTCCACTCCTGACCTATCAACCACATAGTCTACGTGGGGCCTTACCTCCGAAGAGTGGGAATACTTATCTCGAGGGAAGTTTCACGCTTAGATGCCTTCAGCGTTTATCTCGTCCGTACTTAGCTACCCAGCTATGCTCCTGGCGGAACAACTGGTGCACCAGCGGTACGTCCACCCCGGTCCTCTCGTACTAAGGGCAGCTCCTCTCAATATTCCTACGCCCGCAACAGATAGGGACCGAACTGTCTCACGACGTTCTGAACCCAGCTCGCGTACCACTTTAATCGGCGAACAGCCGAACCCTTGGGACCGAATTCAGCCCCAGGATGTGATGAGCCGACATCGAGGTGCCAAACCTCCCCGTCGATGTGGACTCTTGGGGGAGATCAGCCTGTTATCCCCAGGGTAGCTTTTATCCGTTGAGCGACGGCATTTCCATTCACATACCGCCGGATCACTAACTCCAACTTTCGTTACTGCTCGAACCGTCATTCTCGCAGTTAGGCTCGTTTATGCGTTTACACTCACCGCACGATTTCCGTCCGTGCTGAACGAACCTTTGAGCGCCTCCGTTACCTTTTAGGAGGCGACCGCCCCAGTCAAACTGCCCACCTGACAGTGTCCCCCGACCCGATTCAGGGCCGCAGGTTAGAATTCCAGTATCCCAAGAGTGGTATCCCAAGGTTGACTCCGCACAAGCTGGCGCCCGTGTTTCCTAGTCTCCCACCTATCCTGTACATGGAATACCGAAATCCAATATCAAGCTACAGTGAAGCTCCATGGGGTCTTTCCGTCTAGTTGCGGGTAACCGGCATCTTCACCGGTACTACAATTTCGCCGGGCGGGCTGTTGAGACAGTGCCCAAATCGTTACGCCATTCGTGCGGGTCAGAACTTACCTGACAAGGAATTTCGCTACCTTAGGACCGTTATAGTTACGGCCGCCGTTTACTGGGGCTTAAGTTCGCACCTTCGCTTGCGCTAAGCACTCCCCTTAACCTTCCAGCACCGGGCAGGCGTCACCCCCTATACATCATCTTTCGATTTAGCAGAGAGCTGTGTTTTTGCTAAACAGTCGCTTGGGCCTTTTCACTGCGGCCTGCTCTCGCAGGCGCCCCTTATCCCGAAGTTACGGGGCCAATTTGCCGAGTTCCTTAACAACCCTTCTCCCGTTGGCCTTAGAATACTCATCCCATCTACCTGTGTCGGTTTGCGGTACGGGCACCTTAGTATACACATAAGCTTTTCTCGTCTCTCACGCCAGTTACTTCCCTACTATATTTCGGTCCCTTACGCCCGGGGCAACCATCGCCCGGGATAACCTTAATGAAAGCGTCCCTTATGCTTAAAGTTCGGTGGTTACGGAATTTCTACCGTATGTGCATCGACTACGCCGTTAGGCCTCGCCTTAGCTCCCGACTAACCTTGGGCGGACGAACCTTCCCCAAGAAACCTTAGATTTTCGGCCATTATGATTCTCACATAATTCTCGCTACTTATTCCGGCATTCTCACTTGTGTAAAGTCCACCAGTGCTTTCGCTCTGACTTCGTTCCGTACACAACGCTCCCCTACCCAGTATTAGATACTGCCCGAGCTTCGGTTAGATGCTTAGCCCCGTTACATTTTCTGCGCAAAACCACTCGACCAGTGAGCTATTACGCACTCTTTGAATGAGTGGCTGCTTCTAAGCCAACATCCTGGTTGTTTTCGCAGTTTCACATCATTTTCCACTTAGCATCTATTTGGGACCTTAGCTGCGGATCTGGGCTGTTTCCCTTTTGACCACGAGACTTATCTCACGTAGTCTGACTGCTATGAAACAATTATCCGGCATTCTTAGTTTGATAGGGTTCAGTAACCTCGCGGCCCCTAGCCCATTCAGTGCTTTACCTCCGGTAATCTATCATAACGCTAGCCCTAAAGCTATTTCGGGGAGAACCAGCTATATCCGAGTTCGATTGGAATTTCTCCGCTATCCACAAGTCATCCCCGGCCTTTTCAACGGACGTGGGTGCGGCCCTCCACGGTGTCTTACCACCGCTTCAGCCTGCTCATGGATAGGTCACCCGGTTTCGGGTCTAATGCAAGTAACTCATTCGCCCTATTCAGACTCGCTCTCGCTGCGCCTCC
>NZ_NFKK01000038.1:0-2840 GCF_002160355.1 Butyricicoccus pullicaecorum | reverse complement strand
TGTCGCTGGTCACTAAGACCAACTTTCCGGGCGGCGTCAAGATTCCGGTCTCGCAGGCGCGTCCGACCGCGACCTGGGTTGCTGAGGGTGCGGGCAGCGACAAGCAGAAGCTGTCCATTCAGGACGTGGTCTTTGCCTACTACAAGCTGCGCTGCGCGGTGGCTATGACCTTCGAGGTGGCCAACCTGTCGCTCGACATCTTCGAGGCGCACTTTATCCAGGTGGTATCCGAGGCCATGGTCGAGGCGCTCGAACAGGCGATCATCAACGGTTCCGGATCGGGTCAGCCCAAGGGCATCCTCAATGAAACCCCGGACGAGGGCCAGGCAATCGAGGTCGCCGCAGACGGCAAGCTGGACTATGCGCTGCTGTGTGAGGCCGAGGGTGCACTGCCCGAAGCATACGAGGCCGATGCGGTCTGGCTGATGAGCAAAAAGACCTTTATGCAGTTTGTGGGCATGGTGGACGCAGATGGCCAGCCGATCGCGCGTACCAATTATGGTCTGGGCGGCTCGCTGGGTACCTATGTGCTGCACGGTCGTACGGTCATTATCAATGACTACATCCCCGATTATGCAGAGACGGTAGAGTCGGACACCATCTTTGCCGCCATCTTCCGCATGAAGGACTATGACCTCAATCTTGCCGCCCAGATGACCCTCAAGACCTACGAGGACAACGACACCGACGACGTCGTGACCAAGGTTATCCAGTTGGCCGACGGCAAGGTGCTGAACAAGTCCTCGCTGGTCACCCTGACCAAGAAGCAGGCGGGCTGAAAGGACGCGGTGAGTGATGGCGACAGTGCTCGAACAGGTACACGCAGCGCTGCGGCTCAAAAGCCGCGCACTCGACGACGATGAGATCACGCCCCTGATCGAGGCGTGCAAGGCCGATCTCAGGATGCACGGCGTGCGCCGGGTGGACGAGACCGACCCGCTGATCGCCCGCGCCATCGTGCTGTACTGCAAGGCATACTTTGGCTATGATGACCAGACCGAGCGCTGGCAGGCGTGCTACGACGGCCTGCGGGACAGCATGGAGCTGTCTGGCGACTACCGAGAGGAGGACGTCTGACCGTGGGCTTTGTAGATTTGACCCTTGTGTCCAAACCCGACACCGAGGGTAAGCTAGACGCCGACGGCTATCCCATCCCGGACGAGACCTCGACCGAGGTTTATGCCGAGATGGGAGAGGTCAAGCGACTGGAATTTTATGAGGCACTGCGCGCGGGCACCCGGCTTTCCTGTGTGTTCCGCGTGCGCGTGCCGGACTACGCCGGGCAGACCATCGTGGAGCTGGACAACAAGCGGTACAAGGTCGAGCGGGCGTACAGCAAGGATGGGGAGTGGATGGAGCTGAACTGCTCCGAGCTCCCCACGGCAAAAGGAGGTGTGACAGATGCGGGGTCTTAATGAGCGATTGATGGACGCGCTCACGCCCGTCCTGCCCACCATGCCAGGCACTTACACCGGGAGCCATGACACCTATCTGGCATTTAATTATGATACGACCGGCATGGAATACGGTGACAACCAGCCCGCCGTCGAGCGGGCGCTCATCCAGGTGCATCTGGTCGCGCCCATGACGGCCAACACAGTCGAGACCCGCAAGGCGGTCAAGCGAGCATTGTTTGCCGCAGGGTTCGGCTGGCCGAGCATGACCGATGCCTCGGATAAGCTCGGGCAGCACTATGTGTTCGAGTGTGAGAGCGTGGAGGTGGATCTGTATGAAGATGGGCGTTGAAGGGCTCGATGCCTTGATCTTGGACTTGGATGAATTGACGCAGATGCCGGATACAGTTCTATCCGATATGCTCCACGCAGGTGGTGAAGTGGTTGCGGAAGCACACCGGAACAAGATTCAGTCGATTGGGCTGGTGGATACTGGACAGCTTCGGGATTCCATCACGGTGGCATCTAAGATTAAATCCAAGAAAAATTCAAAATCCATTGAGATTTATCCCAAAGGCACGCGCAACAATGGCGTGCGTAATGATGAGGTTGCGTTTGTTTATGAGTTCGGCGCACCAAGTCGAGATATTACGGCATGGCAGTGGATGCGCAACGCCAACGAACAAATCAAAGACGTGGCGTGTGAAGCAGCCGAAGAAGTATACGACGACTATTTACGGAGCAAAAACCTGCTCTGACAGACAAAGGAGGAAAACAAATGGCAGCATTTGGCGCAAAATACCCGAGATTTGCACCCAACAAAACAGTCTCGCCCGAGGGCGTCGTGACCTATGACGCGCCGGTGACCATCGGCGCACTGAACAAGGCAGACTTGACCGTGACCATGGCGTCGGGCAAGATCTACGGTGATAACGAGCTTCAGGAGTCGGTTGACGAGTTCGTGTCCGGCACGCTCGCCATGGAGACCACCGACATGGAGGACGAGGTCGCGGGCAAGATCTACGGCGCGACGGTTGAGGAAAAGCTGTGCACCTACAATACCGGCGATACCCCGCCCGAGGGTGGTCTGGGCTACTACAAGACGCTGGTGCGCGCGGGCAAGAAGATTTTTAAGACCTTTTTCTATCCCCGTGCCAAGGCGGCAATCGGCAACGATACGGCGGCGACCAAAGCCGACTCGATCACGTTCTCGACCGTTGCGACCAACTGGACGATTATGGCCGACAAGAATGGCAACTGGCGTCTGACCAAGGAGCATGACACCGAGGAAGCCGCAAAGGCATGGCTGGATACCAAGATGGGTGTCGCGAGTGACGCGTGAGCCTATGCGCAGTGTAACGACAGAGTGGCAGGGCAAGACCTATCATCTGCTGTATAACGGCCGGGCGATGTTCGCGGCACGCGATGCGCTTGGCGATCAGGACA
>NZ_NFKK01000037.1:0-3341 GCF_002160355.1 Butyricicoccus pullicaecorum | reverse complement strand
TGTTTTCAGGCGGATATTGATGTCAGCAACACTCTTTTTGTACTGGTCTTCGCCCTCGACGGCAAAGCGCGTCGAGATTTTTCGCTCAGCCATTTACTCCTCCCTTTTCATGACGCCTGCATTGTGCAGGGATACGAGGTCAAACACGACCCCAACCGGGAGGCTAAGCACCTCCCGGCTGGACAGGCCGCACACAATACCCGTGCGCAGATACTGCGCCACGGTTATTCCGTTTTTTTTTTTGAAGTTCGGCAAGGCCGAGGTCGATTTCCTCCTCGGGCTGGTCACGGTGGTAACCGCGCATGACCGCATTTACCACCGCCTGCTGTAATTCGATCAGCTCATCGGGCATGATGCGCGCTGCGACGTCATCCGCGTCCGGGATGGAGCCGCGCGCGTGGCCATCCATGCGGCGCACCAGCTCTCCCTGTTCGGCGAGGATGCAGAACGCCTGCACCGTGGCCTGCATACCGGCTGCGCCCGGCTGGGTGAGCGCTGCGATGATGTCCTGATCGCCAAGCGCATCGCGTGCCGCGAACATCGCCCGGCCGTTATACAGCAGATGATAGGTCTTGCCCTGCCACTCTGTCGTTACACTGCGCATAGGCTCACGTGTCACTCGCGACACCCATCTGGGTATCCAGCCATGCCTTTGCGGCTTCCTCGGTGTCATGCTCCTTGGTCAGACGCCAGTTGCCCCTCTTGTCGGCCATAATCGTCCAGTTGGTCGCAACGGTCGAGAACGTGATCGAGTCGGCTTTGGTCGCCGCCGTATCGTTGCCGATTGCCGCCTTGGCACGAGGATAGAATACCGTCTTAAAAATCTTCTTGCCGCCTCGTACCAGGGTCTTATAATAGCCCAGTCCACCCTCAGGCGGTGTATCGCCAGTATTATAGGTACACAGCTTTTCCAGCACCGTGGCACCGTAAATCTTGCCTGCAACCGCGTCTTCCATATCGGATGTCTCCATTGCAAGCGTACCGGATACAAACTCATCAACGGATTCCTGCAGCTCATTATCACCGTACACCTTGCCCGATGCCATGGTCACGGTCAAGTCTGCCTTGTTCAGTGCGCCGATGGTGACCGGCGCGTCATAGGTCACGACGCCCTCGGGCGTGACCGTCTTATTGGGTGCAAATCTCGGATACTTTGCGCCAAATGCTGCCATTTGTTTTCCTCCTTTGTCTATCAGAGCAGGTTTTTGCTCCGTAAATAGTCGTCGTATACGTCCTCGGCTGCCGTGCACGCTGCATCCTCAGCCTGTTCGTTTGCCTTGCGCATCCACTGTTTGGCCGGAATGCCGCGCCCGGGTGCGCCGTATTCATGGATGAAGCCGACCTCGGCATTGCGGGTACCGTCGGTGCGCTTGCCTTGGGGATAAATCTCGACCGACCGCGCACTGCTGGTGCGCCGCACCTTGGCCGAGACCTTGATCGAGTCGCGCAGCTGGCCGCTATCGACCAGGCCGTCCGACTGGATCGCGCTCTTGTGTGCCTGGGCGATGACCTCACCGCCCGCATGGAGCATGCCGGACATGGTATCGTCCGGCAGCTCTGCGAGCGCCTCCAGATCGAGCAGCAGACCGTCCAGTCCGTCAACCGTCATCGGCATATAAATCTACCTCCACGCTCTCACACTCGAACACATAATGCTGCCCGAGCTTATCCGAAGCATCGGTCATGCTCGGCCAGCCGAACCCGGCGGCAAACAGTGCTCGCTTGACCGCCTTGCGGGTTTCGACTGTGTTGGCCGTCATGGGCGCGACCAGATGCACCTGGATGAGCGCCCGTTCGACGGCGGGCTGGTTGTCGCCGTATCCCATGCCGGTCGTGTCATAATTAAATGCCAGATAGGTGTCGTGGCTCCCGGTGTAAGTGCCCGGCATGGTGGGCAGGACGGGCGTGAGCGCGTCCATCAGCCGCTCGTTAAGACTTTGCATCTGTCACACCTCCCTTTGCCGTGGGGAGTTCGGAGCAGTTCAGCTCCATCCACTCCCCATCCTTGCTGTACGCCCGCTCGACCTTGTACCGCTTGTTGTCCAGCTCCACGATGGTCTGACCGGCGTAGTCCGGCACGCGCACACGGAACACGCAGGAAAGCCGGGTGCCCGCGCGCAGTGCCTCATAAAATTCCAGCCGCTTGACCTCACCCATCTCGGCGTAAACCTCGGTCGAGGTCTCGTCCGGGATGGGATAGCCGTCGGCGTCTAGCTTACCCTCGGTGTTGGGTTTGGACACAAGGGTCAAATCTACAAAGCGCACGGTCAGACGTCCTCCTCTCGGTAGTCGCCCGACAGCTCCATGCTGTCCCGCAGACCGTCGTAACACGCCTGCCAGCGCTCGCCCTGGTCGTCATAGCCAAAGTACGCCTTGCAGTACAGCACGATGGCGCGGGCGATCAGCGGGTCGTCCTCGTCCACCCGGCGCACGCCGTGCATCCTGAGATCGGCCTTGCACGCCTCGATCAGGGGCGTGATCTCATCGTCGTCGAGTGCGCGGCTTTTGAGCCGCAGCGCTGCGTGTACCTGTTCGAGCACTGTCGCCATCACTCACCGCGCCCTTTCAGCCCGCCTGCTTCTTGGTCAGGGTGACCAGAGAGGACTTGTCCAGCACCTTGCCGTCGGCCAGCAGGATGGCCTTGGTCACGGTGTCATCGGTGTCGTTGTCCTCATAGGTTTTGATGACCATCTGGGCGGCGTAGTTGAGGTCGTAGTCCTTCATGCGGAAGATGGCGGCAAAGATGGTGTCGGCCTCCACGGTGGGTTTGTAGTCGGGCATATAGCTGTTGATCGCAACCGGGCGGCCGAGCAGGTAGCGCTCGGGCTTGCCGCCCAGACCGTAATTTACGCGCGCGATCGGCTGGCCATCTGCGTCCACCATGCCCACAAACTGCATAAAGGTCTTTTTGCTCATCAGCCAGACCGAATCGGGCTCGTATGCATCGGGCAGTGCGCCCTCGGCCTCACACAGCAGCGCATAGTCCAGCTTGCCGTCTGCGGCAACCTCGATTGCCTGACCCTCGTCCGGGGTTTCCTTGAGGATGCCCTTGGGCTGACCCGAGCCGGAACCGTTGATGATCGCCTGTTCGAGCGCCTCGACCATGGCCTCAGATACCACCTGAATAAAGTGCGCCTCGAAGATGTCGAGCGACAGGTTGGCCACCTCGAAGGTCATAGCCACCGCGCAGCGCAGCTTGTAGTAGGCAAAGACCACGTCCTGAATGGAAAGTTTCTGCTTGTCGCTGCCCGCACCCTCAGCAACCCAGGTCGCGGTCGGACGCGCCTGCGAGACCGGAATCTTGACGCCGCCCGGAAAGTTGGTCTTAGTGACCAGCGACA
>NZ_NFKK01000036.1:0-4191 GCF_002160355.1 Butyricicoccus pullicaecorum | reverse complement strand
TATTGAGAATGCCGGTCTGATGGGTCTGCCGGTGCCGGACGCGATTATGAGCGCCATCGAGCAGCTGCAAGGCAAAGAGCAAAAATAAAACGTGTCCAAATTGGACACGAGAAAGGATGCGATACTTTGAACGGAATTGACGTCAGTAAACACAACGGCGCGGTGAACTGGACAAGTGCCGCCACCGCAATCGACTTCGCGATCATCCGTGCAGGATATGGCAAGACCTATGTTGACCCGTGGTTTGAGCGCCATCTGGCGGGCGCACAGGCCGCAGGGCTGCGCGTGGGCGTGTATCATTACAGCTACGCGCTTACGGTTGAGGATGCGCGCGCAGAGGCGCGGCATCTGCTTAGCATCATCAATGGCCGCCGATTTGATATGCCGCTCTGGTTTGATATGGAAGACGCAGACGGCTACAAGGCAAAGCACGGCTTTAAGTTTAGCCGCGCCAATATCTCGGCCATCACGCAGGCGTTTATTGATGTGATTCGCGCAGCGGGCTATCAGTGCGGCGTGTACGCCTCCAAGAGCTGGTTTGATGATTACATCAAAGTAGATGCCGACGCGATCTGGCTGGCACAGTGGGCGAGCAAGCCCACCTACACGGGCAAGTTTGATGTCTGGCAGAACAGCGACAGCGGCACCGTGCCGGGCGTGACCGGTAAGGTGGACACCAATGTCCTGTACACGGAATTCTGGAAAGAACAGGAGGAAGATGAAGAAATGAAGACCTATACTCACACCGATCAGATGCCCGACTGGGCACAGGATACCTTTTATCGGCTGATTGATGCTGGTATCGTCAAGGTGGATGCCAAGGGCGAGATCGCTGTACAGGAATGCAGTGTGCAGCCAATGGTCTACATTGACCGCCTGTGCGGCGGCCAGATCGAGAAGCTGCCCGAGGCGATCAAGGCGTTGCAAGGCAACAACTAAATAAAAAATCCGGGGTGGTTTGCTCCACCCCGGAAAATTTTTAACACAAAAAGAGAACGAATGTTCGATATGAATAGCTTTATTTCTTGGATTGGCGGGAAAAAGTTGCTAAGAGATGAGATTATCGCACGATTCCCGGAACAGTATGGTCGTTATATTGAGGTATTTGGCGGTGCCGCGTGGGTATTATTCCGCAAAGACAGGCATGCGCCTATGGAGATTTACAATGATGCCAACAGCGATTTGGTTAATCTATTCCGGGTGGCAAAATTCCATGCGGACGAACTGGCACGCCAGCTGGATTTGATGCTCATGTCACGCGAAATGTTCTGTGAGACGCGGGATTCGGTCGGTGTCACAGATATCCAGCGCGCAGCGCGGTTTTGGTATTTGCTCCAATCGTCGTTTGGATCGGATGGTCGTAGTTTCGCGTGCCGTCCAAAGGATCTCCAGCGAGCAGCTGCACGTCTGCCGGATGTGCAAAAGCGCCTGAGTCGTGTGCTGATCGAGCACAAGGATTTTGCAGCGCTCATCCGACAGTATGACCGGCCAGACGCTTTGTTTTATTGTGACCCGCCGTATTATGGCACAGAGGACTATTATACAGCAGAGTTTACGGTGGCCGATCATGTGCGTCTGCGCGATTGTCTGGCGGGAATTAAAGGTAAATTTGTCCTGAGCTATAACGATTGTCCAGAGGTACGCGATCTGTATCAGGGATATCAGATTGATACCGTGGAGCGGCAACACAATCTAAAGCCGGGTGAGCGGTATCGAGAGCTGATCATTAGGAACTTTGAATGAAGTGGGTTATTTAGTGGGTTTACCAGTGTGAATCTCGAAGATAAGCACAAACAAGAAAGAAATTGTATAGACGCTTAAACGCATAAAATATTTAAAATTAGAATGATTTGGAACAAAAAATCCCACCTGAAACCAGGCGGGATTTTTCGTGTAAATGGTGGAGACGAGGGGAATTGAACCCCTGTCCGAAAGCACATCCACAAGGATTTCTCCGGGCGCAGTTTGTCAACTAACATTCCTGCCACAGTGCGCCGGCAAACAGGCTCACTGCTTTCGTAGAGTCATTTTACATGACGGGCGCAACTCTTAACCCGTACACGTTCACCGCTAATCGACGCCATGCACCCGAGCCGCGGTACTCTCGGGGATGACGGGCCAGCCGTAATTAGGCAGCCAGAAGAGTAGTATTGTTGTTGTTTAATTTATAAACAAGTTGAGGCTTTTAAGGCAGCGTCCTCACTGCCGCCCGCTATCCCGGCTTCAGCACCCCCGTCGAAGCCTTTACGTCCCCGTATCGGCTTGGCAGAGCGGTGGATTACCGGTTTCTGCTTTTCATCACGCGATCGATTTCGCGGTTTGCATCACGTTTTGCGATGCTGTCGCGCTTATCGTGCAGTTTTTTACCGCGGCACAGACCGATTTCGACCTTGACGCGGGAATTGCGGAAGTAGACACTCAAGGGAATGAGCGTGTAGCCGTCCTGCTTGGTCTTGCCGAAGAGGGAGAGGATCTCCTTCTTGTGCATGAGCAGACGACGCTTGCGCATGGGATCTTTATTAAAGATGTTTCCCTTTTCGTAGGGGCTGATATGCATGCCGACGACGAATAATTCGCCATCCTTGAACGAGCAGTAGGCATCCTTGAGGTTGATCTGACCGAGACGGATGGATTTGACCTCAGTGCCGACCAGTTCGATGCCGGCCTCATACTTTTCGTCTACAAAGTAGTCGTGCCATGCCTTTTTGTTGGAGGTCACTTGTTTGATACCCTTTTGAATTGCCATGACAGACTCCTTTCGCGTGGTGTGATACTATGGTAACACAAGAGGGGAACGGTGTAAAGAGTCATTTGTGTTACAGTTTTCGAGGAAAGAGGAGAAAAAGCGCCGCAGATTGCCTGCGGCGCTCGGTTTATTCGGGGAAAAATGGCATCATCGCACCAAATAGGATGGGCTGATGAAGCAGATAAATTGCCAAGCTGTGCTGACCCATCCATGCGAGCGGGCGGCAGTGGGATTTGCGCATCCAGTCGGGAAGGTGGAATTTTCCGAGAAAGTAGCCCGCGAGGAATAGGAATAGGTAAGGGAAGATCGGAAAATAGTCGGCTGAGTGGAAATCGGGGGATAGCAGACCGATCAGGGAGAGCCAGTAGGAGAGATACCACTCGGACGGCAGCGGAATCTGAAAGGAACCCAGACCCAGATAGTGCTGAGGCACGTGATAGGTAAAGATAAATAAGAGTAGGGTAACGATCAGACCGGGAACGGCCGGGATTTTCTGGAGCAATGGACGCAATACGACATAGCAGAGGAAGCAGAGTGTCATACAGTGCAGGATGCCGAAGACGATCAGCGTCTGCGATCCTGCAAACCAGGTCACGACCGTAATCAGCAGTGCACTGGCGGCCAATGTCAAAATATGACGAGACAGGTGACGGGTATAATGGATACAGAGTCCGGCGAGCAGCAAAAATGAGCCGCAGATATAGAGCTGCCATACACGCGCGCCAAACGTGTGATACCAAGGAAGCGGGATATCCAGAAGTGAATCGATATTCCAGAAAAGGTGGAAGAAGATCATATTCAAAATCGCCAAACCGCGCATCTCATCCAAAAAGAGATAGCGGGTTGAGAGCTTTGGAACGCCGTGCGTATAAGGAAAGAGAATTTGTGCGTGTGCATTCGATTGTGATAGAGACAAAATGAATCACCTCGCAAGGTTAAAGGAATACCTATATTATAACGCGCGCGTGCGTGTGCGTAAATAACAGCATGTCGAAGAAAAATTGTCGATAAAAAGTGGAAAATTTTTGTTGACAACGCAATCAGACAGTGGTATTCTATATAAGCTGTCTCCGAGAGACGGCATCCACAACGAAAGAAGCGTCACGACCATTTGAAACTTTTTGAATAATGGGTCAAAAAAGTGGAAAAAAGTTGTTGACACGGGCTTTCAGCTGTGGTATTATAAATAGGCTAACCGGTTGATCAGCAAAACCGGACGAAAAGTTTGGAAAAGTTCAGATTTAGCGATTCGGAGCACGAAAAACTTCGAAAAAAGTTAAAAAAGAGCTTGACAAACAAAAGCGAGTCTGGTAAAATAAATAAGCACTTCACCGAGAGGTGAGCGCTTAAAAAAACTTTAGCGGTTGGTACCTTGGTCAATTTCCTGATGAAATTGACACGCGGTACAAAAAATCGCTGAAGGCAAAGATTTTTTGTACCTTGTA
>NZ_NFKK01000035.1:0-4852 GCF_002160355.1 Butyricicoccus pullicaecorum | reverse complement strand
GCTGGGTTGTTGGCACTCTTTTTGTTTATTCTACTAGCTCTGGGGTTCGCCGACAAAAATTGGTTAAATACTCCCGACAAAATATGGTCGCGATCTCCCGGCTCCAACACCAGAATTTGATTGGTTATGCACGCATATAGGAATTGTAGCCATATATGAAATTGAAAAATATTGTTTTACTGATTCCGATCTCTTAAATGCTGTTTTAAGTCGAGCGGAATCTAAACGCATAGATGATCACTGGTTAACGTCATGCATAGATCAAAATGTCATCGTTAATGAAGATGTTAAACTGTTTAAAAAAAGCTCGGAGAAGAATGTATGAATCTCGTGAATGATTGTGCGGCCTTGGGAGCATTTAATAAGGAAGGATGAAACATAGTCATCCTTCCTTTTTTCTTTGAATTTAAAACCTACTTCACCTTTTAAGTAACTGTTCAATATGCCCGTCACACAATCTATCAAGATAGACCATCGGTTGCAACGCAGAATGCTCTACATTGATCTCGCCTTTGGCATCCACCTTGACGACACCAGCAGCAATCAGTCGATAAAAGGTATCCTGTGCCCAATCGGGCATCTGATCGGTATGGGTATACACTTTCATTTCCTCTTCTTCCTCCTGTTTCTTCCAGAATTCCGTGTACAGGACATTGGTGTCCACCTTACCGGTCACGCCCGGCACGGTGCCGCTGTCGCTGTTCTGCCAGACATCAAACTTGCCCGTGTAGGTGGGCTTGCTCGCCCACTGTGCCAGCCAGATCGCGTCGGCATCTACTTTGATGTAATCATCAAACCAGCTTTTGGAGGCGTATACGCCGCACTGGTAGCCCGCTGCACGTATGGTATCGATAAACGCCTGCGTGATGGCCGAGATATTGGACCAGCTAAACGTAAAGCCGTGCTTTGCCTTGTAGCCGTCTGCGTCCTCCATGTCAAACCAGAGAGGCATGTCAAACTTGCGACCGTTGATGATATCCAGCAGGTGCCGCGCCTCTGCACGCGCATCCTCGACCGTGAGCGCGTAGCTGTAATGATACACGCCTACGCGCAACCCTGCGGCCTGCGCGCCTGCCAAATGTTTTTCAAACCATGGATCTACATACGTTTTGCCGTATCCTGCACGGATGATCGCGAAGTCGATTGCGGTGGCGGCACTTGTCCAGTTCACCGCGCCGTTGTGTTTACTGACGTCAATTCCTTTCACCTATACATCGCTCCTTTCTCGTGTCCAAATTGGACACGTTTTATTTTTGCTCATTCTTGCCTTGCAGCTGCTCGATCGCGCTCATAATTACATCAGGCACCGGCAGGCCCATAAGTCCAGCATTCTCGATGATCGAGATCGTTTCGTTGACGATGTACGCGATCACTACCGCATCACGGACAAACGCTGTGCCCAGGACAATGTCCAGCCGTGCAGCTACAAGCACAATTACCAGCGTCATCCCTTTTTTCAACAAACCTTGCCAGCATGCTGCGCTGTTGAGCGTTCCAGTCTCGCTTTTATCGCTGGAATGGAACACGCCCGCAACGATCAAACCGCTCAGGTAGTCAATCGCCATAAAGATAAGTAAAGTCATCATGGCAGAATCCCAGCCGCCAAACGCCTGGCTGATCGCGCCGCCCGCAATCGCTGCGCCGCCCATCAGGACAGCTTTTGTGTCTGTCAGATGTACAATCATCCCTGCACCTCCTCAATCGTTCCCAGATCATCCCATTTCACGCCTACGCTGCCCGGTGCCCAGGTATTACCGTCCTGTCCAGATCGCCAGACATGTCCCTCATAAGTACAGCAGTCTCCTGTCATGTACGGGCTTGTCGCCAGCGACAGAAACGGCTTAGCCTTTTTCGGGTCAGTAGACCAGTAAAAGCCCCACTGTGCTGGCAACTCTTCGGGCTGTCCTGTGAAAATCGTGCTGTCATAAGGCTGCACCAGCTTGACCGCATTTCCCTTAGCTGTCTGACAAACATACCCAGCCTTGTAGTTCAGGTATTGCCTTGCCGCGTCAAACGCAGGGAGGAAAGATTCTTCTGCAATGATTTCCGTACCGGACATATCCGGCGCACGTTCCTGCAGGTTCAAAGCGGCCGTGCGGCCGATCTTACGCATGGTGTCCAGGACAAATGCCTTATTTTCTGCACTCATACCTCATTAACCCCCTCTCGAATAGCGCTCGCCAGCTCGTCCCAAACATCCGGATCGGGTTCGGGTCCTGGCTCGGGGTCAGGTGTGGGGGCATGGCTCCAAGCAATGCCGTCGTACAGGTCACCGATACCATAGCCGTCAGGCAATAGGACAGGGTATCCAAAATCAATGGCGATTTCCTCGTCCTCAAATAAAGCGGCGTTTACACAGACGCCGTCCTCGATTTTTGCATAAATCATACCGTCACCTCACACATAGATGATTACAATTCCGGGAGAACCGTCTCCGCCAATAATATTTGCGTTATTTGTCCTGTCGTCCGTAACGGCGAGACAAGCACCACCACCATTTCCGTATCCAGTAGCGTTGCCGCCCTTATATGTTTTTCCGGTTCCATCATCAGAGTAAAAATATGTTTTCGCCTCTCCAGCAATCCCCATGTCACCTAATGGATACGGTTTTGCTGTGTAAATAATATTAGGTGACGATGTATTGTGATAATGTTTCAACGCAACACATCCGCCAAGGCCGAAAGCCTTCATGCTTGGGTCAAAAATATTTTTCTCTCCTAAAATAGCCGAAGAAATCCAATCGGCAACCATTCCAGGAGATGCAGATTGTTGTGAAATAATTCCGCTAACCCCTCCATACGGGGCGTTTATAGTTTTTGTGTTTAACTCGCCTGTGCGGTTGTCCCCATCGATACCGTCCAACGAACTAAATTCAAATCGTCTAACATCCTGCACACCTGCTGCCATTCTATCCATATTACCGCCGCTCGGTGCTACATAGCTTCCGAATTTTGTATCGCCACCCTTACTGCGGTACCAGTGTTGTGTTGCTACTCCTCCAGCGCCTATGATGACTTCAATTTCCTGTCCGGGTGTAACATCCATCACCACAGATTTTCCCCATCCAGACGCACCGCCAATAGCACATTCATCTTCGTATCCGCTATCTACGGCCATTTGCCACCCCTGTCCAGACTGGCCTCCACCGATCAGGAATACGCCAATATGATATATGCCATCTGGAACAATCCATGTTTTACTGGCTGTAATTCGCTCAATTTCGCGCCATGTTTTTTTATGAGCAGACAAAAAAGCGTCTTTAGGCTCAGCAGATGTAGGTATATTTAGCACGTTACATACATCATCCGACAACACATTCGCTTTATTATATACACTTCCTTGTACACTTGCATCATCTGCATATTCGAGAATGCCCTCAATTGACTGCCCATCATCCAAACGAATACGCACGCGGTTCTCTTTGCCCGGTGTGGGCACTCTATCCTGCATTTAATACACCTCCTGCAATCATAAACAGAGTTCCGGATTGCTTTAACTCAAATGCATTAACCATCGCTTGCAAATAGTCGTGCATCTGCTGTAAATCCCATTCCTGGGCGTTGACCTGTTCAGCAGTGATCGTTTCGCACCCGTCCGGTCGATGTACCGCCATCAGCTCGCGCCATTCCGGGACGGCAAACCATGCGTCTTGCAGCGCATTGATGTTTGACCGAATTCTTTCAAGCTGTGTCGGGGTGGGATATTCTCCGACAGCCCACGTTTTAGGTATAATTTTAACTCCGTATCCATATGCGTTCAAACTATCGCACAGATATTTCGTCCATTCCTCTGCGCGGTTCAGGTCGGAATAGTTCCAAAATTCTTGTGTTGAGTGATTGTAATTTAGCTGTTCCATGATTACCTCACGGGTTGTTGTATTTGATGATGATAACACCATCTGCGCCGTCTCCACCAGATGCGCCATCAGAGGGAAGGGCTTTGATGTTATAATCATTCATTCCCGGGTATCTGGTTATCGTAAAATATCCGTTTGCGCCGCTATCGCCGCCACTTCCAGCATTACCAGTATTCGGCTCACCCGACGATGCCGTTTTAGGGTTGTCAACCTGTGCTTTGCCGTCGGTGCCGTCTGCGGCGTAATATTTGCCGGTCTCAACATCCGTAATGCCAGCCGGGTAGCTTTTGCCATTGGCCGACGAATACGCACCAAACGTGGTAGCTGTGCCAGCTGTTCCGGGTTCTCCGGGCTGCTGGTCATCTTTCGGAGGGTTGCCAAAGGTTGCATGTGCACCTCCTGCGCCGCCCTTGCCACCTTTACCACAGGAATACGCAAACGACTGCCCGCTGTTGATGGACAGCGTAGCAATAAATACACGCCCGCCCTTTCCGGCCTTGCCCGGTTTAGGGCTATAATCATCCTCGTGCAGCCATGCGCCACCCTCGCCGCCATCCGCACCGTCACCGCCGCCGACCAGCTGCACATAGATTTCCGTCACGCCGGTCGGGGCTTTCCAGTTGCCCGCGCCGGTCAACACGACCTTATGATCGTAACGCTTATCGGTGTCGGTCTGGATGAGGTAGGACGGCAGATTGCGCATCACGCCGTCTACCAGCTTGAGCTGGTGCTTGTACCGGCGTGCCGAAATGGTTGTGCCGAAGGCAGTCGCCACGGTGTCGATGTCACCAGTCTCGCTGACCGGATTGCCACGCGATCTTACCGTAAACTTGCGCCCGCCGTATTGGCTCATGACGTTGGACACCACGCGACGTGCGTCGTCTACGGTATGCACAAAGGGATTGTCAACGGTCAAGGACTTATCACTCGCGGTATTGGTGCCCGGGAAGGTGACCTCTTGGTTGTCGTCCAACTTAAAGGTGATGTCCGCGATCT
>NZ_NFKK01000034.1:0-5369 GCF_002160355.1 Butyricicoccus pullicaecorum | reverse complement strand
ACCGGCAACGGCGCATCCAGGAATAGAGAGAGTCAAAGGCGTTCCTTGCTTCCTCCACCGTATAGCAAGCGTAGAAGTCATCCAGGGCAGCAACAATGCTGTATGCCTTACCGGTCTTAGGATACCGCTTGGAGAGGGAGTCCAGCTTGGCGACCTGCTGTTCTGACATTCGTCCTCTGGGTATCATGAACAGCCTGCGGCCCTGAAAGAGGGCCTGCTTGGCTTCGGATGACTTCTGCTCCTCCTTGCGTACCATATCGAGGGCGTTGGTGAGTATCTGCTTGACATGGAACTTGTCAATCACGCTCAGGGCATTCGGGAAGTTCTCAGCGATGCCAGGCAGATAGGACTTGGACATATCACTCGTAACAGCACAGACAGCCTCTTTGGAACCGCCGTGTTTCTCTAGTTTCTCGGCAAAGGTGGAGATAACGCTTTTCTCTCTGCCTTGTTCCACATCAATGACACGCCGCCGGTCTGCGTCAACAAAGACAGTAACATAGTCGTGTCCCCGGAGCCGGGAGGTTTCGTCAACGGCGAGCCTCACTAACCCCTTCAAGTCCTGACGGCTCACGGCCTCGTTCACCCAGTAGGAGAGGATGGCGGACAGGGACTTTTCGTTGCAGCGGAGGATTTCCGCTGCCTTTGCCCGCGGCATATCGGCAAGGATAAGCATGGCGTACCCCTCAAATAGCAAGGTAAACCGGCTATTCTTCCGCTCAAACGGCGCGCTTATCTGCTTTGTGCCGCAATGCGGACACCTCACCCGGGGCCGCTTGCAATGGACGAAGGACGGGTAGAACAGACAGTCCCCATGCCGCCAAACACGCTCTGTTGGCTCATATCCATTGCGTACAGTGGCACCTCCGCAGGAAGGACAGGCAAACTCTGCGCCCTCCCGGACATTGACATAGATGTGGACTTCTTTCTTCTCCGGTGAAAACTCCGCCCCCTCAACATACCACGGTTCACTCAGGTTGAGAGATCCGGCTATCATGTCAGGAAAGTTAGCTATCATCTGTATCACCCCCTAGAGAGTATATCACAAAATCCCTTTATCCACTAACTTTGGAGTAGAGCCGAAAAATATCAACGAAAAGGCCGCAAGAATATTGCCGCTATGGAGCAAATCTTGAAGCGGATAAAAAGAATGAAGTGACTGCGATCACTCACACTTGACATTATATAGATATTGTGATAATATGATAAAATGGAATAAGTGGTGGAGTCTGTCATAGAGAGCTTTTTGCATCTCTATTTATTCCAAAATGTTTTTAATCAAAAATTAGTTGCTGATATTTGATTAAGCACAGAAGGCAGAACTTCTCACAGAAGGGTCTGCCTTCTTTTTTTGCCAATGATTTGAGGAGGGAAATTGTGGATTTTTCTTTTAGTGCATTTCTTGAAGGGGTCTCATCAAGTCCGATCTTATGCATCACAGTATTATTTACATTGGGCGTGATTTTTGTAAACGGTTGGACCGATGCGCCCAACGCTATCGCAACATGCATCACGACTCGATGTATGCGTGTGCGCAGCGCCATTTTAATGTCGAAAAAACAAGATTCTTTTTATTTTCAGAATTTTATGGACTGTGCAGATTGCTCACGACGAGCCGCGTATTTTTTAAGAGACACCCTGGAGCACTTTGATGCGACAGCTTTAAAAGAAAAGCTGGACGAAATGCATAAGATTGAGCATGCTGGCGACAGCAAAGATAAACACCTTGGTGAAAGCGTTTATTACGCCCATTGATCGGGAGGACTTGGTGCAGATTAGCCAGAACATGGATGATCTTACCGACAAAATTGAAGATGTTCTGATTCGAATCTATTACAATCATATTTCTGACATACGTGAAGACTCCAGATGGTAGATGTACTTATCCGCTGCTGTGAGGAAATCTGCTTATTGATGGAAGAATTTCCACATTTCAAACATTCCAAGAAACTCCACGAATGCATTGTTCGAATTAACAGTCTGGAGGAAGAATCGGACGAACTGTTCATCTCCTGTATGTACCGTCTGCACGGAACAAACATCGATCCGTTGCATATTCTCGTATGGCGGGAAATTTATCTCTATCTGGAAAAATGTGCAGATACCTGTGAACATATTGCAGATATTGTGGAAAGCGTTGTTATGAAAAACAGATGAGGAGAAAAATATGCTTGCGAAGATAAAAAAACAACCTCCAGGGCGATTAATTGCCATAGGGTTTGCCCTGGTGATATTGATTGGGGCACTTTTACTTATGCTGCCAGTATCGGTGCGAAATGATGCGAAGGTACATTTCATCGACGCCCTTTTTACCTCGACCAGTGCAGTTTGCGTGACAGGTTTGATTTCCATTGACGTTGCGGATCACTTCACCTTCTTTGGTCAGGTAGTCGTTGCTGCCCTGATCCAGATCGGCGGATTGGGCGTTACATCCATTGGTGTAGGACTGATTTTGGCTGCGAGAAAAAATATCGGAATCAAAGGGCGGATCCTGGTCAAAGAGGCCCTGAATATAGATGGGATCAAGGGCATTGTCCGGCTTGTTAAAGCGGTTTTACTCATGACCTTCTGCTTTGAACTGGCAGGTGTTATTTTGAGCTTCATCGTATTTGTGCAGGATTACCCCGTCCTGAAAGCGCTTTGGATCAGCATTTTCCACTCCATCGCCGCCTTCAACAACTCCGGCTTTGACATTCTGGGCGGCTTGAGAAATTTAATCCCATATCAAAGCAATGTTCTGCTGAACTTGACTACATGTGGCCTGATCATTTTCGGCGGACTGGGTTTTCTTGTAATTTTAGACATATTGAAAAAACGGTCCTTCCGGAAATTGACTCTTCATTCCAAAGTGGTCTTGTCAACAACGCTTGCTCTGCTTTTGGGCGGTACGCTGCTTTTAAAGGCAACCGAGAATGTGACATGGATGGGTGCGTTTTTTCAGAGCGTATCTGCACGTACGGCAGGATTTTCTACCTATCCCATTGGCGAGTTTACCAATGCAGGCTTATTCACCTTGATCGTACTGATGTTTATTGGCGCCTCGCCTGGCTCTACGGGCGGTGGTATCAAGACAAGTACATTTTTTGTTTTGGTGCAGCATGTACGGAGCTTGTTTACCAAACGTCATATCGGCGCATTTCGTCGCAGTATCCCATTTGAAGTGTTCTCTAAGGCGTGCACCGTTACGCTGCTTTCCATGCTGTTGGTATGCGGCGGAACGTTTTTGCTCTGTGTGCTGGAGCCGGAATACAGTTTTGTGCAGCTTATGTTCGAAGAAGTATCCGCGTTTGGTACAGTGGGTCTTTCTACTGGAATCACGCCGGATCTCGGTGTGGCAAGCAAACTGGTGTTAATTTTCACGATGTTTGCCGGACGCGTCGGTGCGTTTACCTTGCTGACGCTCTGGATAGATCGTCCTTTGCCCAATATCCGTTATACGGAAGAATCTATCACAATTGGATAACACAAGGAGAAGTGTAAAATGAAAAAGAAAAATAATGCAAATTCCTACGGAATTATAGGGTTGGGGCGTTTTGGTATGGCGCTGGTGGAGTGCCTTGCATCAGCGGGAAAAGAAGTCATCGCTATCGATAAGGACGAGACGCGGGTACGAGAGGCCAGGCGCTTTACGGAAATGGCTTTGGTTGTTGATAATCTGGAACAAATGACCCTTGAAGAGGCCGGGATTCAGAACTGTGAAGTTGTTGCGATATGTATTGGAGAACAAATTGATGTCAGCATTCTTGCAACCATGACAGTATTGAAAATGGGCGTCGGACATGTCATAGCAAAGGCAACAAGCTTTATTCATGGCGAAGCGCTCAAACAACTGGGAGCATCGGTCGTATACCCTGAGAGAGATATGGCGATACGGCTTGGCAAAGGACTGCTGTATAATAGTTTTCTGGATTCTATCGCATTGAGCGGCAATGCTGAGGTGCGCCGTATCCAGGTGTCTCAAAAACTGATTGGCACGACCATTCAGGATATGAACATCCGCCGCCGTTATGGAGTAAACATTATCGCCGTTGAACATGACGGCCATACAGATGTGAATTTTGCGGCGGAATATTGCTTCCGTGAAGGTGATGTGATCAATGTCGTTGGACAGATTAAAAATTTGGAACATTTTGAGGAGGATATCCAATGAACCACGGCGAATAACGCGGCATTGGAAAAACTACTTTTCCATCGCTGTGAAAGGGTGTATTGTCGGCGGAACGATGTTGGTTCCGGGTGTCAGCGGCGGTTCAATGGCCATGATTCTTGGCATCTATAGTTCTCTTATTTCCGCCGTCAGCTCATTTCGTCAGAAAAAAAGCAGGAACTTTTGCTTCCTGTTTGTGTTTTGTATTGGGGCAATGGTCGGAATGGCGTTGCTTTCAAATCCGATCTCTTATTTAATAACTACATACCCGAAACCGACGATGTATTTCTTTATAGGAGCAGTGATTGGGGGAATTCCCATGATAATCCGCGAATCAAAAATTCATGCGTTCTCATGGAGAGTCCCTGCGTATATTTCTCTTGGCGTACTGATTGTTGTCGGCATATCAGTATTTCCGTTCCGTTCGGAAAATATTGGACAATTAACTGGATTATCAGGATTTTTGAGTTTGTTCGCCGCAGGAGCAATTGCCGCAATCGCACTGCTTCTTCCCGGTGTCAGCGTATCTTATTTTCTGCTGTTGTTAGGGTTGTATGACGAAACAATAACGGCCATTCAAACATTTCAACTGTCTTTTCTGATTCCCATGTTGTTAGGAGGTATCTTTGGTATTATTTTAACAGCCAAGTTATTAGAAAAAGCAATGATGCGCTACCCGCGATTTACATATTTGGTCATCCTTGGCTTCATCCTTGGATCCGTCGCCAGTATTTTCCCTGGAATCCCCGCTTGGAGGGAGTTAATAGTATGTATCGCAGCCGGCTTAGGCGGCTTTTTCATAATCTATTTGCTTTCACATAATGGTGTTATCACAAAAGAGGAAAAATAAAAAGAACTTGACAAATCTCTTTTCAGCAGCAGAAATTAATAGATGCTCTATCGTTATGTCCCATGAGCCATCTACACCGTAAGGATTCGCATCGCATTTTCCGGGGATGTATGGAAAAAGGACAATCCCCATGTCGACCGAACCGGTATAAATGCTATTTTCCCGCACAAAGCATACAAATAAAGGCTCTACTCCCGTTTTAGTGGATAGGAGTATTTAGAAAGGGTTAGGGACAGCGAGTTGGAGTTTACCAACAACGAGGTAAATCATCGAGGCAAAGCCCTCATAGGTATTAAAGCCACGGGCTTTCCGTTTGGCTGCCTGTATCATGGAGTTAATACCCTCACAGACAGCGTTGGTAATGCGGTGGTA
>NZ_NFKK01000033.1:0-5525 GCF_002160355.1 Butyricicoccus pullicaecorum | reverse complement strand
AGATGAAAATTATTCCTCAACTGCACGCGCGGGAGATTATCTGGTTTCATTGGCTGTATCAAGCAGGAGTCATTCGGGCCGATCAGGACGGCGTAGACTGGGCACGGGCGCGGCCGTGTTTCAATCATGATATACCGGGCGATGATGAAAAACAGCTGTACCGGTACATTCACCGGCAAGCCGAACGCTGCGAGCGGTCGTGCGCAAGCGTGTTGCACGATTACGCCGATCATCTGAGTCAGATTCAGCGTTTGGGCGGTGGCGAACTTTGGCCGCACGATTTGGATGAGGCACATCGGCGGTTGTCCGCCCGGGAGCGAAAGATTCAAGATCATGGCCTCAATGGAATGTTCCGTGCTCGCCGCCGATTGTGGCAGTGGGCAGTGTGGCGGCATGGGGGCATGTTTATTCGTCCGGTTGATTCGGTGAAAGAAATCACGCTGGAAGGTGAACGGCAAGATAACTGTGTTGCCGGGTATGCAAAACGGCACGCGGAGGGGCGAGCGGTCATTTTCGTTCTGCGTCGTGCGGATGACCCTACAAAGAGCTGGCACACAGTTGAATTGATCCCGGGTACATTGACCGTGCGGCAGTGCCGCGGCTATAAAAATCGAGAAGCCACGCCAGAAGCCCAAGCGTTTGTGGATGCGTGGGTGCAGCGGCTGAAAAATATACGAGACCAGAGGAGGAAAAGTGCATGAGTGAAGTAACGAAGCATGATCGCACGGTGGACACTGTGACGGCAGAGATTCAGTACATTCAACAGCAAGTCAAGAAGATATTTTATGATGCAGTAGTCCAGATTGGGACGCGCCTGCTGGAAGTCAAGGAAATGGTGCCTTACGGAGAGTGGACGAATTATCTGGAAAACCGGCTCGGATACAAGCCCAGTACAGCGCAGAACTATATGCGCATTGCCAAAGAGTTCGGGGACAGACAAATTGCACTGGACGGGACGGACCCGCAGACTCTGTTCGGAGAACTGGGCTATGCACAGCTGCTTCCGCTGCTGTCTCTGCCAGACGAAGATCGGCGGGAGCTTGCCGCGGAGAATGATCTGCCGTCTATGTCCAGTCGTGAGATCGAAGAACTCGTGAGACAGAAGAAGGCCGCAGAGGAACGGGCAGCTTTGGCGGAAAGCGCGTTGGAACGGGCAAAGAAGTCCCAGAAGGATGCAGAAAAACAGAAAGCCAGTGCTGTTGCCGCCCAGCAGGAAGCAGAACAGCGTGCCGGAAAGCTGGAAGAGGAGCATGCATTCCTGAAAAATCAGTTGGAAACGCTCAAGACACAGGCAGAACAAAGCGTGATTCAGGCCGAGGTCGTGCCGGATGAAAAGGCGCTGGAAGCTGCCCGGCAGGCGGTGCGCGATGAGATGCAGAAGGCAGTCAGACAGGCCGAGGAAAAGGCGAAGGCCGCCGAGGGCAAGCTTGCCAAGGCTCGAAATCCGCTGGCGATGAAGGTTAATTTGCTGTTTGAGGATATGCAGAGCATGACAAGCCGCCTTGAAAGTGCGCTTGCAATGCTGGCCAAGGAGCAGCCAGAGACGGCAGAGAAGTTCCGGACGACGATTGGGCAGTTTATGACGCTGAAAGGAGAACAGATGCAATGATTTACGGTAAAAAGACCTCACGATTTCAATGTGATATTGATGCGGACGGCGGGATGTATGACATTCTGGATGAGATTGCAGCACTACTCGAGATGCTGCATCGCAACTGCCAGGAACAAGATCCGGATATGGCGAACAAGTTCCGGACGTACGTACAGGAAATGACGCGGGATGGCTCTATGGTTTGGAGTTCGGATGGGAGCGTACCGGCCGATACAACCGCAGCTCATTATGAGCGACTGTGCCAGGCGGCGGAGCATTTTGGACTGGAAACGCAAAAGTGGAAGGCAAAGGAAGAGATGACCGAACTGTCGGTACTCTTGCGAGATTATCAAACGCCGAGCCCGATCCTGAGAGCTGCGAGAATTGAGGAGCTTGCGGACGTGTACAACATGCTTGACCAGTTGTGTATCCTCTGGAACTGTGAGGATGAGGTGCAGGACATGGCCGAACAGAAAATGATCCGGACAATGCAGCGAATCCAGTCAGGGTATTACGACAAGGGTGGCAGCCGTGAGCACTCATAAAAATCCGCACGGCTGCAAGTTGTTTTACTGTCAGCGCCGCAGAGGGTATGTGTGCTGCGCCGACTGTGGGTACAACCCGGAAGATGGGGGGAACATGCGAGAACCCGTGTATGAACACTCCAAAGTTTTGCAATCAGCAGACGTTGACCATCAAAGACAAAGAAGGAAAGGTGAAGAAATCATGACCAAGCAGAAGGAAAAACGGTCACCGCGATCGCGTGAGCGCCGCGGCCGGGATCGCTGGAAAGCGGGCCGCAAGTGGATGCAGGAAGACGCAGACCGACGCTTGTTACCCAAATATCAGCACAGCCGATAAAGTACATAAACGAGTAAAAAGCCGTGATGGGAATACCGTCACGGCTTCGGCATAGCGCAACATACACCGGGAAGCGGGCGAGGAGGACACGCCCTTGCAGCGCCGGTAAGCGTATTATTTAAGCGACCAACGGGGATAGAGAAGGAGATCGGCCATGTATGTAAAGCGGGTAGTCACAGCTGGTCTGGTGACCGAGACTAAGAAAATGTATACCACGCGGGTACACACTAAGGGTTGCCGCCGAGAGAAGAACCGGGACAAGACCAAGGATGCCCAAGCGAAAGTCAATGAGCGCAAGGCGGAGGAGAATCTGCGCTGGCTGCTCAATGCCAACTTTGGTGCCGGTGATTACCACATCGTATTGCACTACTACGATAAGCAGACCACACTCAAACAGGCGGAGGAGGACAAAGCCAAGTTCCTGCGCCGTCTGCGAAAGGTGTGCCGATCTCAAGGAATCCCGTGGAAGTATGTGGCCTGTACGGAAACCAAGCGGATGACCAATGTGCACCATCACATCATTCTGCCGCCGATCGGGGTAGATGTGCTGAGCCAGATCTGGGAGGAAACGCTGGAGGGCAGAGTCGGGAATGTCTCGATCAAGCCGTTGGACAAGCGTGGGAACCATGCCAAGCTGGCCAACTACCTCATTAAGGAGACACGCCGGACGATGGAGCGATACAAAGAGGCTGGGAAGCGGTGTAAGCGTTTTTCATCTGCGCGAGATATGATCCGGCCAGAACCCAAGTACCAGATCATCGCAGCAGCTACATGGTGCAAAGAGCCTCGACCGCGCAAGGGATATGTGCTGCTCAAGGACGAAGACGGTAACACCATGCGCACCGGAATCCATGAACTAACTGGATATCCCTGGGCAGAATACATAGAATTGAGAATCGCTTGAGAAGGAGGAAATATGGAATACCCTAAGTGGGCACAGGAAAGCGGAATCAAAAAGGCCAAAAGAAGTGCCAGAGGAGCAAGAAGTCGCACAGCCGGAAACCAGTTCGAGGCCATGATTGACGCGGCTTGTGAGTGGTACAAGGCCGCGGGGGCGGCGGTGATCGACAAAACGCCAGAGCCGATGCGCCCGATCAGCAGACCAAACCGAGCGGGACAGTTTACGGCCTGCTATACCAAGCAGGCACAGCCGGACTACAAGGGTGCGATGGTAAACGGCCGCACGATCGTGTTCGAAGCCAAACACACCGACGATGAGCGCATCACATTTGACCGGTTGACGGTAGAGCAGCGCCGGCAGCTGGAGGCGTACAGTAATATGCATGCGATTGCTTTTGTGCTGGTATCTGTTGGACTGCAGAATTTTTACGCTGTGCCGTGGAATTTTTGGAGGGACATGAAACGGATATATGGCCGCAAGTATATGAACCTACAAGATCTGGAACGATTCCGTGTACCGGTCTATAAGGGCATGGTTGACTTTCTGATGTGGACGGAAGGCGAAACCCGGTGAAAAAACAGATTTTCCGTACCGCCGACCAAAAGGAGTTTATCGGCCTGTTTGATGGCCTTTGTATGCGCAGACACGCATGGCAGGCGTGGGGAGATTTCGTGGAGGCGTGCGCGATCGCGGTGTCGAACTCCTGTGACAGGTAAGCCCAGACCGGGGAAAGCGGGAAGAGCGGTACCGGCAGATTATGGCCGGATACGAGCCAAAGGAGCAGGAAATCTTCCCACAACTCTTCGGCGCACTGACCGAAGCTTTGGAACAAAACCCGGATCAGGATTTTCTGGGTGATATGTTTATGAGGCTTGAACTGGGCAGCCATTGGCACGGGCAATTTTTCGCGCCGTACAACCTCTGCCGCGCTATCGCAGAGATCCAGATGGGAGATGCACAGGAGCGGATCCAGACACGCGGATGGGTGAGCATCAACGACTGCGCCTGCGGTGCCGGTGCGCTGCTGATCGCTGCCCGCAATGTTATGATGCGAGCGGGACAGGATTGGTCATCACAGGCCCTGTTTGTTGCTCAGGACATCGACCGGACGGCGGCGCTCATGTGCTATTTGCAGCTGTCCCTGCTTGGATGCGCTGGGTATGTCGTGATTGCGGACAGCCTGAGGTATCCGATCACCGGCAGCCTGCTGCGGCCGACACCCGTGCCAGAGCAGGACATCTGGTACACACCCACCCTGTACCTGTCGCCAGTGTGGGGATATCGGATGTTGTGGGAGCGGATCGAGTCTGTGCAGCGGTACGCGACATCAGACCCAGAGCCGGAGATCATGACCGACGTCGGAACACAGCTGACTTTATTTTGAGGAGGATTATATGGATTACACTGCGAAAGACATTGACGTTGAAAAGTTCGAACGAGAGCTAGATCAAATGGAAAAATATGCGGAGTTTGATTTGCAAAAACAGATCGAGAAGGTTGAGGCCAGAGCGCAAGGATACACCGACGCCATTCGCGAGGTACGACAGATGCTACATTGCTCAAATTTCGAGCGGGAGAAGTTGTGATGAGCTATGGATTGATGAAGATACTGAGATCTTGGCGTGCCCAACCTGCGGAAGTGGAGAATATCTCTATAATGAGGACGGAAACAGAAACCGATACTGCGGCCAATGCGGCCAGCGAATTGATTGGACGAACGAGGAGGAATGACTATGCTTATGAGAATGACATCGGATGACCCGAAGTACATTGCCAGTCATCTCAACATTTTCTTCACACAAGACGGAGAAGGGTATGTCAGATCGGGCGGAACGGATAACCAAGATATCGAAATGATGGACTGGATTCAGGCGGCTGCAAAAAATATCAGAGCAGAGCTTTGCTCGGAAGACGACGAGGGGCTGTGTGACGAGCTGTACGACAATTTGCAATATGGCGTGGAGTGTAGTGAGGGTGTGATTGCATATCTATACCTCGCGGTGCTGCAAGCAATTGAAATGCGCGGACGGCTCAAAGATATTGAGGACATCTTGGGCGATGTGTACGACCTCGACCGCCTGCGCGAGCTGGTGCAGGCTGACCGGGAGGGGCGGTGCGTGGTGCTGCCGTGCAAACTGCACGATAAAGTTTTCTTTATCGAGAATGGATGCG
>NZ_NFKK01000032.1:0-6218 GCF_002160355.1 Butyricicoccus pullicaecorum | reverse complement strand
GTATGCACAAAGGGATTGTCAACGGTCAAGGACTTATCACTCGCGGTATTGGTGCCCGGGAAGGTGACCTCTTGGTTGTCGTCCAACTTAAAGGTGATGTCCGCGATCTCCTCGTTTGCCTGCATCTTGGGCCATGACGGCATATTGCTGCCGGTGATGTTCGCGCCGGTGTCATAGCCGCGCTTGGATATGCGCAGGTATCCGGTCTCAAAATCCTGATGCGCCCAGGCGGCCGTCGCCATACACGCATAACGCAGCACATCACCACAAAATTTATCGGTCACGTCCTCGACAGCCGCAGTCAGTGCCAGGTCTTTGACCTCGTCATCTACGATGTAACGCCCCGCCAGATTGACGCCCAAGCACGCGACGATGGACGCGATCCAGCCGCCGAGCGTGGTCGGCAGGGTGTCCGGCGGGCTGTAATTGCGGTCAACCAGCATGCCGATGATGTCCACCAGTGACCACTTGACCGTAATGTCTTTGATCTCCCAGCCGCCCGACTGCTGATAGTACCAACCGCCCGGAATCCACTCGATCGAGCCGTCGGGCAGATAGATACCCCAGTCGATCGGGATGGCCTGTCGCTCCTCAATGGACAAAAACAGCGAGTTGGGCGCGTAGGGGTCGAACCGGTGCCCCTTGTTGTACGCCTCCAAGTCGCACGTCGAGTACGGCAAGCTGAGACCGGTAAAGGTGGACTCAGTCAGCACATCCACACTGCAAATATCCCGCCCGCTCCACTGCTCGAACAAGCCGAAAAACAGGTCGGTCAGACGCGGGTAGGTGTACGGCCGCGACCATTTGAGCATGGTAACGCGGATGCGTGTCGGGTCATGGACGGTAAACTGCTCGATGAGCACCTGATGATCGGCGTTGCCCTCGACAATGCGCGAAAACGCCAGCGTCGCAGCGCTGTACACGTCCACTCGGAAGGACTCGGGCACGCCGTCATAGCTGTTTTGCGAAAACCAGAGTGTGAACGCCTGCAAGATCGACATACCCGAAAACGACAGCTCAATATAGGGCTGCGGGCTGACAAAGGTGCCATCCGCGCCGGACAGCACACCGCCCCACCAGCCCAGCTGCTCGGCTGCAACTTCATCCGGATCGTCGGGCGGCAGCGCCCAGGATCCGTCCAACTGGATGCGGTCCTGCTCCAAGGTGCCGAGTTTGTAGTCGGTCTGATCGGTGATCTCGTCGTAGACCTGGGCAATCTGGCTGTATGGACTCTGCGCCGAGCTGGCCGCCCCCGAGACTACCGCGTCCGGGTCGCGCAGGTCGAAGGTGGCGCGGACAGTAATACGACGATGCCGCGCGGTGACGGCTTGGTCATATGCGCTCGATCTATCAATCATGGGCATACACCTCGCGCAGCGTAAACGCCAGATTGTGCCAGACCGGCGCACCAGCCTTGGCAAAGGCTACGCTCGGGCGCGTGGGCAGGCTGTCGCAGAACATGACCGCCGACCGCATGCTGGTCTCACCCTCGGGCACAAATGCGACAGACAGCTCTTGTTTTCGCCGCAGGAGCGGTAACAGGGCGCGCAGCGTATCGTCCGGCAGCTTATCGCAGCTGTAACCCACGCGCCAGACCATGCCCTGAATCTCGAACACGCTTGAGCCGTCGGCCATGGTTTCCACGACGCCCAGCTCGTCCTCGTAGCCTCTGTATCGGTCATTGCTCACAAACGGCAGCTGGATGCCGTTGATGATGAGCTGCGGGGATTTCTCCATCGACGTCCTCCTCTCTTAGTTGATGCGTAAATCACTCTTGATTTCGGGTGACTGATCAGCCGCCGCACGGAAATGCGGCAGGATACCGCGCGCAAACTCGGTGCCATCGAGCGACAGCGACAAATACAGATCACCGCTTGCACTCTGCTCGGTGCCCAGCAGGATGGTGGACAAAGCCGAGCCGACCATGGACGCAACCTGCGCGCTGTCCAGCGTGGGCTGGGCGACCTCGATGGATGCCGGGGTATTGGCTGCGATGTAGGCGCGCGCCTCGGCAGCGGTCAGCACCCGCTCGCCCTTGTGAAGCTCAGCGACGTATCCGTCATACGGCACATACGCCAGACCGCCCGCGTGCGAGCCATCCACATCGGCTGCGCTGACGCGCCACCCCATTGCACCGCTCATAATCTCTTGTAACCTGCGCGCCTCGGCTTCCAGCGCGTCGCGCTCAGACTGCAAGCCCTGCACCATCTGCCGAACGATCTCAGCGCTGTTGTCAAATGCCATGCTCTGCATCTGGGTGTAGGCCTCCTGCATCTTGGCATGATACTCTTCCTCGAACTGGCGCACCTGCTCGCCGTAAAACTGCTGGGCAAGCTCACTTGCAAGACCCTGCTTTTCTTCCCACGCGGTGACGTAGGCCTCGAAATCCTCGTCACTGAGTGCCAGCAGCTGTTCACCGTAGCCGACCGCGTCCTCTAGGTTCATGCCAGCAATCTCGCCGAACAGACTCTGCGGGACGCGCTTCTGAAGCTCGGACAGCACCTCGCCATAGTGCTGCATCTGCTCCATCTGTTTGTTCAGATCGGCAATCTGGTATCGATCTTCGTCCTTGATGTAGAGGTCGCCAAAGTCGGACAGCTTCTTTTCAAACTCATCCCGGGCCTTGATGGCTTCCTCCCACTGTTCCTGTAAGGCGTCCAGCTGCTCCTGCATGTCGGCTTGCGCCTCTTTGACCTTCTCGACCGCCTGCTGGCACATCTCGTCATACCGGCTGACAAACTCCTTGGCCATGTCCTCCGAGTAACCGTGATCGACCAAGGCTTTCTGAATATCCTCGCCAGCCCACTCCATGACCTTCTTGGCGTGCTCGGCCTGCTCCTCGATCTCCTCGACATAGGCCTGCATCTGGGCTTCGGCCTGGGCGGCGGTCTCGTCCGGGTCGAGCTCAATTTTGCATTTCTCGGCAAACTTGTTAGCCGCATACAAGCCCAGCCCCATAAACGCGCCTGCAATCGGGTTGCGCATGGACTCTGCGCCAAGGATTGCGCCCTGCATCGCCCACACACCTGCTTGAAAGGTCTTTTTCGACGGCGAGTGTTCGTCCAGACCAGCTTTATAGGCCGAGTCAGACAGGACGCCCATCTCATGGAACTTGCTCCAAACGCTTCGACGCATAGATTCTGCGCCGTTGACTGCGCCCTGCATGGCGTTTTGACCTGCCGTGTACATTTCATCGTAGCGGTTGGCCTCTGCGACCGCTGCATCCATAGCGGTTTTGACTTCGGGTGCCAGCTGGGCAACTGTGCTGGAAAAGGTCTCTTTGCCCTCCTCCACCTTGCCCATGTTGTTTACAACCGCCTGAATCTGTTCATCCGAGGCGCTGGCCAAACCACGCAGGATCTCTGCGCTTTCGGTCGAGCCATCCGACAGAGCTTGTACAAGTACCTCCACACCCTCGACATTGCGCTGGGAAAGCGCCTCAAGATTGGCCGAATACTGTTTTAGATAGGTCGCTTGGCTGTCCAGATTGGCTTTCAGTGTACTGACCGAGGTGGTGGTCTTGTTGTCCATCTCGTCCCAGGCACCGATCTGATCGTCGATGCTCTCCCGGGCTTCGTTTTTGGCGTCCTGGTATGCCTGCTGCACATCGGCCAGTGCGCTTTCGACATTGGCGGCGCTGTCCGCGACGGTCTGGTTGGAGTTTGCCAGCTCATCCTGCACTTCCTGGACATGCTCCACCTCTTCGGCATAATTGTCCAGAACACCCTGCGCCTCTTCTACGGCTTCACGCTGCCGTGCGACCTCGTCACTTGCCTGATTATAGCTGTCGTTCAGCATGACCATACGGTCTTGCAGGCCTTGAATGGTATCCATCTTTTGCTCAAGTGTCAGCTCGGAATCTTCCTCAGCCTCTTGCATCTGGCGGGAAACTTCCTGCATCTCAGCATAGATGTCATTCACCTCAGCCTCGGCGTCACGCAGCGCCAGCTTTTTCTCAGTCAGGTTGACCGTAGCTTCGGCCTGTCCATCCAGCACTTCCTGATACCGATCCTTGATTTCCTGCGCAACGGCGTTTTCCTTCCATGCCTCAGTATTGGCGCGCAGCGCTTCCGTACCGCCAATCAGCAGACCGGTCTGCTCGTCGATCTTGGCGTTGAGGTCGGGCAGCAGAGCGTTAAGCTCATCTACCGTCTGCTTATACTCCAGCTGCTCAACATCGGTCATGCTGCTCTGCGACTCAAGAGCTTCCAGCTTGTCAATGTAGCCCTGAGCAGCCTCGGCGGTTGCATTGATGGTACCGATATTCTTTTCATGGGTGCTTTTGATCTCTTGAAGGTTTTTATCGAGTTCTCGGGTCTTATCCGAGGCCGAGCCAGCGGTCAGGACGTAGGTGCCGATCGCGGCCACCAGAGACAGAACAACCGTGGCGACCAACGCATAGGGGTTCTTCTCCATCATCTTGGACAAGGCAGCCGTTGCAACCTCGGCTGCCCCTGCTGCGGCAGTGTAGGCGGTCACGCCAGCGGTCAGAATCGCAAACCCAGCGACCAAAGCAGTAATCATCTGCATGATCTGCGGATTCTGCGCCAGCCACTCGGTTGCAACGGCCAGCGCATCAGCACCGGCGTTTTTGACATCGGCCAGCGCCGGGACAACCGCGTCGCCTGCCGTTGCGGCGAGCAGCTGCATGTTACGGTCTAGGTGTTCAGACGCTTCGCTCAGATCGTCCAGACGATTCTCACGCAGGTTTTCCATGGCGTTTGCAGCACCATAGGTGCCCTCGGTAATGCTGGCCATCTGGGTTACGACCGTCGGGCCGAGGTCCTCCCACATGGTGCCGAACAGATTGACGCCTGCAATGTTCTGCTGCACCGGGTCATCCATCGCCGCGAGCGCCTGCGTGGTCTGCTGCAACGCCGCCTTTGCGCTCTCACCGCCGCGCGCGAACCTCTGCGCCATCTGCTCGGCGTTCAAGCCGATGGCTGCAAATCCCTGGGCAGTCGTATCTGAACCATCCACGACACGGATGGACAGCTCTTTGTATGCGTCGCCGATCTTGTCCAAGTTCCAAGCGCCGTTATCCGCGCCCGACTGCATGACCTTGAACATATCATTGGCGGACAAGCCCAATTTCTTGAACTGCACGCTGTACTCGCTGACGGTGTCCAGCAGCTCGCCCGAGTAGTCCAAGCCGTTGCGTGCGCCCTCAGCGATCAGCCGGAACGCCTCGTTGCCGTTCACACCAAAGTTATCAACTAAGGCTTTCGCGGCGCGGATGCTGTCCGTGACCTCATAGCCGAACGTATCGCGCAGCGTGATCGCGTCCTCGGTCACGGTTTTCAGCTGGTCGGTCGGCCAGTCGGCGTCCAGCTGCTGGCGCACGGCTGCGAGCGTCTGGGCGACATCATCCATGGACTCGCCATAGTTATCGCCGTACAGCTGGCGCAGCAGCAGCCGGTAGCGCTCCAGCTCATTGCCCGAGAGGTTTGTATTGTTGGTCAGCACGCTTTCGGCCTGCGACAGCTCACTCGAAGCCTCGGCGCAGGCAAGCAGCGTGTCCTTGATCTGATCGAGCGCCGCCACAACGCCCGCGCCGGTCAGCGCCTGCGCCATGGTGTCAATGGCGTCGCCGCCGTCCTCACCCATATCCTCGACAGCGTCGGCGGCCTCTGCCGCGCTCTCTGCGACCTCGTCCATGGATGCACTGGCTGCGTCTGCGGCTTGCTGCGCACTTTCCAGAGCGGCGTTATTGTTGTTGATCTCTGTTCCCAGACGGTTCAGCTCGATCTGCGCATAGTTCATGGACTGCTGCCACTTCTGAATGCTCTGCTCAGATGCACGCTGACGCTTTTCGGCGTCCTCGAGTGCCTTCTGGCAGTCCTCTACATTCTGCTGCAGCTTCTTTTGCTCCTCGGCGCTTACCGAGGTGCTTTCACTCAACGCAGCAAGCTCCTGTTGCGCATTTGCCAGATTTTGCTGACTTTTGGCAACCTCTTCGCTGTACTTCTGCTGCATCGTAGACGCATTTTGAAGTGCCGCCCGAGCTGCTTCGACCTTCTCCTGCTGGGTGGCGTACATAGCAGCCAAAGTCTGACCCTTGACCGTAAGCGCCTCCATGCTGTTTTCCTGTCCGGCGTACTGACTCTGTACCAGTGCCAGCTCACTTTTCAGTGTTTTCAGGCGGATATTGATGTCAGCAACACTCTTTTTGTACTGGTCTTCGCCCTCGACGGCAAAGCGCGTCGAGATTTTTCGCT
>NZ_NFKK01000031.1:0-8910 GCF_002160355.1 Butyricicoccus pullicaecorum | reverse complement strand
AAAAAACCGTTTCCGGTGAGATTTTTCTCACGAAAAACGGGAAAAGTCTGTCCAGACGGCAGATTTGGAGCGAAATGAAACATTTATGCAAATTTGCGGGCGTGGAAGCGAGTAAGGTATTTCCGCACAACTTACGGCACCTGTTTGCGACGGTGTTCTATCAGGCCTGCAAAGATATTTCAAAACTTGCCGACGTGCTCGGTCATTCCAGCATCGAAACCACTCGCATTTATCTTGTCACATCAGATACAGAACACGCCAAACAGATGGCGCGGCTGCGGCTGATTTCATAAGACAAAATCAACATTTTGCCACAAACATCAGCGATTACTCTGATGTTTTGTTACATACTATTGAGGAAATTGTATCACATTTTTCCGATATTTGCAAGAAAATGAAGTTGGAAAGTGCGACAAATAAGGTCACAAACATGAACTTTTTTGTGACCTTACCTTTTTGCACCCAAAAACAAATAATTGCAAAATTAGCAGGATATATTTGGGGTATATCCTGATTTTTTATTTGTTTTGGACAGCTGTATATCAACAAAATGTTGATTTTGTGATATAGGGGGGCTTGGGTGAAAAAAACGCTAAGAGAGTTTTGTGGAGAGAGTGGGCAAAGCCAGCTGCTTGAGCAATGGGACGCACAGCGCAATCTTCCATTGACACCCGATCTTGTAACCTATGGCAGCAAGAGAAAAGTGTGGTGGCGTTGTAAGCAGGGTCATACATGGCAGGCATCAATCTTTACGCGCACAGGAAGCGGCACACAGTGTCCGGTCTGTACCGGAAAAATTGTGATAGCCGGTGAAAACGATTTGCAGAGCAAATACCCTGATTTAACTCGACAGTGGCATCCGACACGCAATGAAATCACGCCGCAGCAGGTACTTCCGGGCAGCCATAAGGCGGTCTGGTGGCTGTGTGAGCGCGGACATGCTTGGAAAGCGGCGGTTAAATCAAGAGTCGCGGGCAGTGGCTGTCCGGTTTGTGCCAATCGGAAGATACTTCTGAACGAAAACGATCTGGCAACCGAATTTCCTGAGATTGCCGCACAGTGGCATCCCACAAAAAATGGAACGTGTACAGCACACGATGTGACTTCCGGCAGCAGACGCAAAATCTGGTGGATTTGCGACAAAGCGCATGCGTGGTAGGCATCGGTCTATTCTCGGACATTGGGTGGAAGTGGCTGTCCTGTATGTTCCGGTCGCAAGGTTATCGCGGGAGAAAATGATTTGGCCAGCCAGTTCCCGGAAATTGCCGCACAGTGGCATCCTGAAAAGAATGGAATCCTCACGCCGCAGCAGGTCACACCTTGTTCAAATCGAAAAATCTGGTGGAAATGTGAACTGGGACATTCGTATCAGGCCGTGATCGGTGCGCGGACAATGAGTGGAAACGGCTGCCCGTACTGCACGGGCAGAAAGGTTTTGCCGGGATTTAACGATCTGGCCACCTTGCAGCCGGAAATTGCAAAGTAGTGGCACCCGGCCTTAAACGGGACGCTCACACCCGACCAGGTAACGGTGGGATCGCACCGTAAGGTATGGTGGCAATGTCCGGAAGGTCATGTCGGGCAAGCGGTTATTTATGCCCGTACAGGAGGCAAAAAATGCGGCTGTCCGGTCTGTGCTGGCCGAGTAAAGAACGCAAAAACCGAAAAGTATCGGAAAATAATCGCGGATATTATATGATTCGCGTTTTATATAAAAATTTATTGAAGGAGGCGTACATTATGAGGTATATAAAGCGAAAAGTGGTGCAATCAGTCGCCACAATTTTGGCAATTATAATGGTAGTAACTACGAGTCCATTAAATGCTGTTCGGGCAATTGATTTACAAGCGCTAGAGAAAGATCGCCTAAATGTACAGTTAGATTCTACCCAGGATTTACTGAACACAGTTGATGTCAATTCTATGCAAAGAAGTGAGCCGCAGGAACAAAATGCAACAGATGTGCTTACAGATATTGATCATAGTGGTTGGACAGTACTAACGAATGATAATGCTGTGACAAAGCTGAGTAAGGGATATGGATCATATTATCTGACAGGTGATCTATCTCTAGATATTACCATTTCCAAACCTAAAGTTTTGAATGCAGTTACAATCTGTTTAGATGGACACAGCATTACAGGCACGATTACAGTTGAATCTGGTGCAGTATTGAATATTTACGACTGCCAAAAAGCGGACCGTGTCCAGCTTGGAAAAATCGTCAACCACGGTGCAACGATCAATCTTGACAGAGTAAATTCGGTTATTGGGGAGATTGAAAACACATCTACAGGTACCGATGCATTCAGCACTTTGAATATCACCAGAGGGTCTGTGGAAATTACCGGGAAAGTTTTCAATAGTGCTACCAAAGGCGCGGTTAGCACCATTAATATCACGGAAATTGAAAATCCAGTAATTCAGGGTGACGTTACAAATGAAAATGGTACGAACGGCAAGGCTGCTGTTCTGAACTTTGATCAAATAGAGATCGACGGCACTATTTCTAATACTGGAGGTGCGGCGGCGACACTGAATTTAACCGATAGCACGGTTGAAAAAGCCATCACAAATAACGGTACAGTTAATTTGTATGGCTGTTCAATTAAAAGTGGTATCGATAATAATGAAGTGACCGGCGTATTGAATATTCAGGATGAAACTGAGGTTTCAAATGGTATTACGAGCGATATAGGCACTGTAAACCTATACGATGCTAAGGTCACTAACGATAGTGGAAATGCGATTGAAGTAGCAGGCGGTACCCTCAATTTGGATAGCGTTACCGTTACGGGCGACACCAATGGCGTATATGCTACGAATAGTGCCACACTGAATTTGAAGGGCAGCACGATTATAGGTCAAACCAATCAGGGTATTGATGCTGCTTGGTTGGAAGATGCTCCTGGCGCGATTAATGTGGAAGAGAGTGAGATTTCCGGCGCACAAAATGGCATCAACAGTGTAGGTACCGGCGTTCATGCAATTAATATCGTTGATAGTATCATTACCGGTACTACGCAGTATGGTATCTATAATACTGGAGAAGGCGCAATTAACTTCGGTGGAAAAACTGCGATTACAGGTGCTACGTCAGATATTTATACGGATATCTCGATTGCAGCCTATGCGTATGCAAAAGAATATACTGGTGAAAAGATGTCTATCCGGTATGCGGGCAAGTTGGATCCCATACAGACCATCTTCGTGACGAACACGGAGAATTCAACTGTATTTACCGTGACAGACTCGACCGGTACTCCTATTACCTGCCAGAAGACAGGAACAAATTGGGCTACTGAACTGAATGATTCTAAGTGGAATGAAATTAAACAAAATGGATTAAGCCCACAGGATTATTCTCGAGTAAGCACGAATTTAGACTCAAATGACATATATGGAAGCTTTTCTGGTAATCGTGAAATTCATATCTGTCTTCATAGCGATGCTTTGAAACAAATATCATATGATCGAATTGATTTAGAAATTCATGTAGAAAATGGAGCGGTAGTTAATATATATGACTGTTCGGAAGAATGGATAACTAAAATTAACGCTATATTCATAGTGGATGAGAATAGTACGCTCAATCTATATGGCGGGGCATTTAATGAGTGCCATATAACCAATAATGGTGGCAAAGTTAATTTACAGGGTGTAAATATAGACCACCTCTCTATTACAAATGATAAAAATGGTAATATCGTTATTCGGGGAGGTAATTTTACATCAAAAGTTTTTGAGCATGAATATATGATTACAGACTCGGCAATGATCAATAAGAATGGCGTGCTGTCTATTTATGGAGGTGTATGTGGAGAATTAGGTCAGGAACTCAATGGAGCTATCATTAAAAATAACAAGACAGCCGATTTGGATATAGTCGGAGGTCAATGGTGTAGCAAACGTTTATTGTCTTTTTGTGTCGATAATGCCGGGAACTGCGGAATTTATGGCGGCTTTTTTGAACAAATAGGACAGTCGGCTAATACGCTATTGAATAGTGGTGTGATTACAATCAGAGGTGGCACATTTTTATTAGGAACGAGATCTGGAGACACCTTATTCAAAATTTCAGCAGACCAAAACAACAGGGCGGTTCTTACAGGTGGTACATATACTTACCAGAAGAACGTGAGCAATACAGGATCGCATTACTGCGTGAAGGTTGGGGATATCGATTCAATAGTATTTCAAGGTGGAACCTATACTACAAAAATGTCAGATATCGCTTCTGGTAATATGGATGCATATGCTGTGACGACTTCGACTGATACCACAGTACAAGGTGGCATATATTCAGCTACTTGGGAGTTGGACAATGGAATAGGCGATAGCCAAGCTATATCAAGTTATAAATCTTTGCTAGTTACAGGTGGCAACATTTCGGCTATAAATCGAAGAGGTGAAGGAGATGGAATTTATGTGGGCTCTGGTAGTTCTGCTCTCGTAACGGGAGGAAATATATTAGCTGATCAGGGCGGAGCAGGAGTCTCTTTTGGTGAGGCGACCTTTTTGATCGTTTCCGGAGGCAACGTTACAGCTAACGGACAATGTATTTATGATGATACAGTATCAGTTACCACTACAAAGGATATTCCCATATATTTCATAACAGGTGGTAAATTCAAGTGTAGTGGAATTTACGGAGATGCCTTATTGTATGACTATCATGTATCTAGTTTTATAAAAGGAGGAACTATCTCTGCTGTTGGCAATGCGCTTTATACTTCTGCATCCGACAATGTATGGATCTATATAGAAGGTGGAACAATTTCTAGCCAAACAGATACAGCCCGTATATCAGGTGATGGAATATTTATATTGGGAGGCAATATTTCTTCGACTGCAACCAAGGGCTGTGCGATTTATTTGACTAAGGCTAATGCCAAATTATATATTAAAGCAGGTGTGCTGCAAGGAGGCATCGAAGGCGAAGGAGTCTATCTGTCTAACGGAAGACTATATCTAAGCGGAACTCCATTGCTGTATGGTGGCAATGCTGATTTGCTTGCTACAGAAGAGGCCCAGATATCGGCTCGTACGCCTAAAGATAATCTGGTATATATTGGAAGCAAAATCGCTCCAAATACTGTTAGTTACGAAGCCAAGGACAAATCAACCGGAAAAATTGTGATTTTCAACGCGACTGAGGATGACCTTGCAAAATTTAACATGATCTCACCCACAGATAAAACATTGGTCTATTGGGATTATGAAAAATGTGATGCGAATGGCAGCTATGACAATGTAACAGATCTTGACGACGAGGATCGTTTCGCTGGCAGCACAGGTAATTTAGTGCTTTTTGGTATTGATATTACTGCTACGGTTGATAAAATGCCGGGAAGCTACCTGGGCGGTGTTGATGCACAAGGCCAGTATCAAGGTCTGCCGGAGTTCATTACCCTTTCTTTCCCGGAAGGATGGTATGTTTCTGTAGATGGAGGAGAGACATATAAGCCTGCAGAACAATATGCAGACAAGGCAAATGCACTGTATGATATCTGGCTTTATTATTATGATTTTTCTTCTGGTGAACTGGAACCAGACGTATTGAATTGGGATCGGGATGCAGGTTTGTATGCAATCTCTGAATTATATCCGAAAGAAAACGTACGTTTAGCTGACAACCTGGAGGGGAAAAACCCATATCCCCTGCCCAAACCGAAGCTGGAGCCGGCAGAAGGATATAATCCTTCTACAGACCCGTACTCGACGATTCGGTTCACTTCGCAAGAGAATGTTGATTCGGACAATCAAAATGAACGGAATCTTCTTGTAACAATGACGGAATCTGGCACAGCGTTTACCAATACAGACGCAGAAAACCTTTCGGGCCTGGTCGCACAGAACACGAAGGCATTGACTACAGCCAAGGAAAATGCAGAGAAGGATAAAGATCGCGTGCAGGGTGTCGCTGTAATACCCCAGGGCACGACACTGAATCGAAATGACGATTCCACGCTGGGCGCGGCTTCGGCTGAGAATATTGGTTTACTGTTCGATGCGCTTACGGAAAAAGAGGAAGAACATGCCGATATTTTGCAGGAAAAGGCAGAGAAAGTATTGTCTCTAACCGATTCCGATAAGCGAGCTTATGAATACAAGTATGCCGATTTGGTCGAACATACCAATGCCAATGTCTGGGTATCGTCTTCTAATGGCAGTCTAATGCTCTGGCCTTATCCGGAGGGAACCGATCAGAATACCGAATTCCAAATGGTTCATTTTGATGGAATCAACCGTGATTATGGCATTCTCGATATTGAAGCAACAATAGCTGCGGGTTCTCAGGAGTTTAAATTTAAGGCAGATGAAGAGAAACAATTCGAGAATAGCACTGCATCGCCAGTTCCGTGTGTCACAACAGAAGACGGTATTGTATGCTATGTCCCTAACGATGGATATGGTATGTTCGCTCTGGCTTGGGAGCCGATCAATACCGGTAATTTGGAAATTGGCCTGACAGTATCCAGTGACGATATTAGTCAAACCGAAGAGTTCCCATTCTGTCTGACAGTGGAGGATAAGACGCTTAATGGCCCCTATGGTGATTTGGAGTTCACTGATGGTGTAGCAAACTTTGCTCTGCATCATGAGGAAACTGTAACGGTAACAGAATTGCCTGCGGGCACGAAATATACCGTAGAGGAGTTGCAGAATGAACCGGACCAGACGACAGAGCATGTACACGATACTGAGTGTGGCTATGTAGAAGCTGTCGCGGGAAGCCCGTGTAATCATGTACATGATGAGAGTTGTGGATATGTCGCAGCGGTAGAAGGTTCACCGTGTACACATGTGCATAGTGATGAATGCTATACCTTGAAGACAGACTGTGTTATCGCAAAAGATGAGCAAGCCTCAGAAAACATGTCGGAAGAGGAACTTGCACAGACTCCGATGGTGCTGCCGAGTTTGGCAGACGACCATGTCTGCACCGAAGAAAGCGGTTGCATTACCAAGGTGCTGAACTGCCAGCATGTGCATGACACAGAATGCGGATATGTGGAAACTGTTGAACCACATGATTGCAATCATGTGCATGATGACCAGTGTGGATATGTTGCTGAAGTGGTTGGCGTTCCGTGTAAATATGACGGTACACAAGTATTGAATACTAGGAATTCTGATTACACCGTAACAAGTACCAATGCAACGGGAACTATTGAAGCTGGCAAAACCATTGAGGTTGATTTTGAGATTCATAGTGCTAATAAGCCAACGTATACATTGACCTATGAAACAAATAGTGACGTGGAGATTCCTGACGAAACATACGAGAAAGACGAATTAGTTGAGTTAAATCATACGCCCGAAAGGGACGGCTATGAATTCGTGGGATGGTATACAGATAAAGAACTGACTGTACCGGTTACCGAGATTACTATGGTATCAGATATGATTGTATATGCCAAGTGGGAAAAGGTCTCGGATGGCGGTGCATATCATCCAGAGTATAAGCCAAATGATAAGGATGACGATGAGCCGGACGAAGAACTTGAAGAATCTGAAGAGATCATTGAGGAGGACGTTCCGTTGGCAGAGACACCGTGGCTCAACACGGAGGATCACTACGCTTACATCGTCGGTTACTCCGAGGATGGAACTGTTCGTCCGAACGCCAACATCACCCGCGCGGAAGTTGCAACCATCTTCTTCCGTCTGCTGACTGACGAGGCACGTGATCAGTTCTGGTCGACATCCAACAACTTTACAGATGTTGCAGCCGATGCATGGTATAACAACGCCATCTCGACCATGGTCAACGCAGGCATCATTCAGGGTTACGAAGATGGTACCTTCCGCCCGAATGCAAACATCACCCGTGCGGAGTTCGCGGCGATCGCGTCACGCTTCATGTCCTCGGGTTACGATGTCGAAGAGGATCTCTTCACCGACATTGCAAACCACTGGGCACGCGATAATATCAACGATGCAGCTATGACAAAGTGGATCAATGGCTATCCAGACGGCACCTTCCTTCCGGATAAGGTAATTACCCGTGCGGAAGCAGTCACCTTGGTTAACAATGTACTCCAGCGCAAGCCGGATAAGGATCATATGTTTGATACCATGATCAAATGGCCGGACAACATGGATGCTTCTGCTTGGTACTACGAGGCCATTCAGGAGGCAACCAACTCGCACGACTACGACCTCTTTGAGGGCGCAGAATACGAGATCTGGACCTCCCTGCTGGAAAACCGTGACTGGGCAGCGCTGGAAAAGGATTGGGTAAACGCCCACCGTACCGGTGGTGAAGTCATGTAAACTGTCAGTCAAACGATTGATAGAGCACAAAATGGAAAGAGGCTGACCTCGGGTCAGCCTCTTTTGCTTGGAACTTCAATAACGGTGAAAAATCAAATAGAACTAGCAGTCAAATGGTTGCCAATGATATGTGAAGACGGTGCGGAGTGGGTTGATTTAGTATGTTCTCGGAGCGTAGAGAAGACTAAAATTGTTCAATGCGAAGAAAGGACGGTTATAACATTGGAAGAATACAAAGATTACGAGGAATGTAATGTATTTATACGCCGCCAACCGGATAACACGAAGGAAGGTGATATAATTTCATTAAAATATCTGAGGGGTATTCATTGGGGTACGGTGACAGGAGGTGTTCACAGCCATCTTGGGAATTATTATTTAATGGGATATATATCCGAAGAAGTTATGAGAAAAACCAATATAGCGTGCACAGGAGAACATAAAAATTATGATAGAGGGATTAAAGTATGTATTATTCGAGCGCATACAGAGCCTGATGTTGTAAAATATTTGTATCGGTGTTGTTGGAGCCGGGAGATCGCGACCATATTTTGTCGGGAGTATTTAACCAATTTTTGTCGGCGAACCCCAGAGCTAGTAGAATAAACAAAAAGAGTGCCAACAACCCAG
>NZ_NFKK01000030.1:0-12372 GCF_002160355.1 Butyricicoccus pullicaecorum | reverse complement strand
ATCGGCCCGAATGACTCCTGCTTGATACAGCCAATGAAACCAGATAATCTCCCGCGCGTGCAGTTGAGGAATAATTTTCATCTCCCGCTTGTCCGCACCTCGAAACAAGCCTTTGAACGTCTTGGCTTTGAGATTGACCGCGCGACGCACATCGTCTTTGCGTCCATTGAAGTAATCGCACAACAGCCGAATGCAGTTTGACTTCCACAAGTATTCCACGCTTGGATTTTTCAGATAAAACCCAATGTACTCGATCAGCGGAAATTCATATTCGATTGCGCGGTCAAGCTGACTGTATTCCAGGCAGCTGCCTTTAATCGTTTTCTTGCTGATCGCTCCCACGAAGGCCGGATAGTATTCATAAGAAAAGCTGTTCGGCTTCCAAGTGTCCATTCGAATCGTTTTAATCGGTTTCCAGCCCTGCCAGCCGAGCTTCCATTTTTCTGCCGTATCATCTTCAAAATGATAAATGCTCATTGGTTCGTAATCGATCTCAAGCCCATCCCAGTTTAAACGCTGCGACACACGCCATGACCGCACCCAAATTTCTCGTCCGATCCCCCGGAACAGGTGATAGAACAAAAACGCACTCGTCAATTTGCCACCACGGCGAAACATCCAGCGGTGCGGTTCAACCTTTCCCCCGCACATCGGACAGACCGTCATGTCTTTCAGCTTGTCCTTCACATCGGCCTCAAATTTCTTTCCACAGGCCGTACAAACGCATTCCCAGTGCGGATAAGGAGATAGCGAAAACGGGTCTTCATCCATTCCTATACGCCGGGCAAACAGTTTGCCTTTCAGCTCCCGTCCGATAACCTCTTGCAGCTCCTCGAAATCCGGCTGCTCGTCCGGCAATCGAGCCAACATCTCGTCTGTTGTCATCCTGGCCACCTCACAGCAAATCCATCAGGTCGATGATTTCAGCCTGGGGTTCTTCCTCGTGCGCCATCGGTAGCACCTCCACCGAAGTATCTGCGCACTCCGTCCGGACACCTTCCACCCAAGCGCTTGGGATTTTGTAAAAATCCAGAATCAGCTTGATGACCGGATTATCCGGATTCATTTCGAAGACCGCACACGCCCACGAACCGCCCTTCTGGTGCTTTTCGGCGTAGTCATATAGGACTTTGCCACAAGCGTTAATCGACATCTCGCGGTTTGCAAGATCCTGTTCGATCAGCGCCGCGATCTGCTCGTTCTGTTGACCCAAATACAGCAAAATTTCGCCAATGCCACGCACATGCGGAGCACTGGCAGCTTGCATCTGCTTTTTCAGCTCTAACATTTCCATAATCGTTACCTCTTGCACAGGCACACGGCCTATGCTATACTAAACACATCACTTATTTATCTTTTCAGGACTTGGGCGTCTCGGCATCAGCCGGACGCCCTTTCCTTTTGCCATGAAAGATCGCGCAAGTTCTCTTCCCGGCGAGCCTCTTCGATCAGACTGTCATAGCGCAGCTTGATTGCCCACGCCTCACGGAAATTTGCCGTGTCCCGGCTGAGTGGTACAAGCTCCTCACTGCCCAGCCTGCCGCCCAGACATTCATACAACACTTCACCGTATAAGGTCTGATATGCTGACACCAGCACGCGATCAATCCGACAAACCGGATACGCCGTCACAGAACTAACCGGACGGACTTCAAGCCCCGAAAACCGAATCATCTTACGGCCTCACGCTGATTTTCCGTGCACCCGGCTGTAAAAAATCCTCCGGATTTTTCTGCTTTTGTGCGATCTTTACAGCGTGCGCCGCCTGACCCACATTGTTCGTTCGTACCTTATCGCGGACGATCTTATTTTGCTTGTCCTTCATACAATTCATTTCTTGCCCCTCCGAACATGCAGCCCGATGATAATGCCGCTGCCAAAACACTGCAAAATATGTACGACAGGCATCGGCAGCAGCGCGGGCATGGTGCTTGTCCACCATTCATATAGGCCGCAGGCTGCGGCAATCAGCACACACAACGCCAACATGATCCGGAACAACCAGAAATAAATCCATCTCTGCTCTTCTTTCAAAATTCTTCTCCTCTCTATCTCTCGATGGTTTTGTAATATCCATCCCTCTGCCGGTGCAGCGTGATCGGCGAGTGACAGCGCACGCAGTTGATCTCGATGAAACGCTTCTGGCTGTTGGTCAGATAGTGCCATCGCTTGCCACACACGCAAATCGCGTCTGCTTGATGCATCCCTCTCAGTTCCATGACGGACTCACAAGCATTGCACCGGAAGTTGTAGGTGTAATCACGGACATAAAATCCGCGCTCCGTGCCACATTTTGGACATTCGATATACAAAAAGCCTTTGTAGGCATCTTTTCTTGGTTTCTTCTTGCTGCTCATGACTATTGATCCCCCTCTGTGCATCTTACCAGAATCAGATACTCCCCAACGGTGTACAGGTCGTCCTCTTCTGCGTCAGTGAACTCTCCGTCCGGAGTTGTCCGGCAGATGACCAGCGGGCCGCACAGCACGTCGCGCCGCGCAGGCATGGCGGCTACCGGCGGCAAGCCGAGCAGCTTGTCTTCCTCATTGCAAATCACACACAGATGGGTGTCCATCGGTACCACCTCGATGTTTCCACCAACCGCAGCCTGTAATGCCTCCAGCGTGTTCGGTACATCGTCCCAGTACATCCGGTGTTCGGTGTCGATCATAAGTACATTCATACGGCACATCCTCCTGCAACACTTCGGTACGGCAGGCACTCCCGGATTGTTCCAGCTGGCCGCCACAGGCTCTTCGGGTATCTGTACTCGACCACCACAAAACGCTGCTTCGGATGTACCCAGATCACTGTACCAGTGACCTCAGGTCTTTCGCTCTCCTTGGTTCCGTTCATGTATACCGGAGAAAACCGGACTTTGCGCCCGATCAGCGGGTGCTCCTGTTCCGCAGGCTTCTTTTTTCTGCCCATATCAGTCCAGCACCTCCCACGCGAAACGCCCCTTGCCGCTGTTTCTCCACTGACCGATGCCGCGGAAACTGCCATAGTTGAGCCACTCCTCAACAGCTGCCCAGTGGCTGTCATCCATACAGATGATGGTCATAGTCACCGTAGTTCCGGCCGGCAGTTCCTCGCTCGAGCTGAGCGCCACCCGCTCACCCTGTGCGGTCTGTGCTCTCAGCGGTCTCTGGCAGATCGTCACAGGTCCCGGAGACTCCAAGCAGATTTTACGCGGCTCCACAAAGATCAGGCCATCGATGACCTTCTTATAAGCCGTCAGCTTCCCGCTCTCGTTCTTGGCCTTCTTCTTTTTGCCGGTCTCCGGGTCCTTTTCGGACAAACGTGCCAGCATCGAGCAGGCATCCTTGAAAAATCCCTTGATCTGATAGTCGTACAGGAACGGCGTGCCGTCATCGTCCCGCGGGAATACCGTGGTGCCGCGCTCGACAATGCTCTCCGCGCCCAGCGCCTCGACCTCTTCCTTGATCGTAGCGGCATCCGGTGCCTTTGCTCCGATAAACCGGGTGTAAATCTCTGCGTCTGCCGAACTGGTTCCGAGGATACCCTCGAGGAACGTGATTTTTACATTGACTTTTTTCATGCTTGATCGTCTCCTTTGTATTTTGGTTTTCATGCTTTGCCCTGGCGGCGCGACGCATATCGCAGCCATGCCACTGCTGTGCATTCCTATTCCTGGCTTTTCCATTGCGATGCCTATCGACTCGTCTCAAGGCGGTGCCTTTGCATATCTATGCGTATCTTTTCCCTGCCAACGCTTCGCGAAGCCTTGCTATGCCTCTGCATTGTCCTGCTTTACTATGCCATAGCAATTCAATTCTAGGCTTTTCCATCGCCATGCAAGTCAATTCGCGGCCATGCCTTTGCGGCGCACGTCTTCGCTATGCCTTCGCACGGCTGTGCATTCCTATGCCCCGGCCAATCTGCTCCAGTCTCAGCTACGCCATAGCGAAGCTCAGCCCCGCCCTGCCTTAGCTGTGCTATTCTTTGCATTTTGTTGCATGGCTTTGCCGTTGCGCTGCTATACGATGCTATTCCTTTGCTAAGATTTTCTATGCAATGCCCCAGCGGCTCTACTGGATGATCTTAGGGTCATCGCGCACGGCCTTGATCACAAACTCGGTATACCAGGTATACAGCTTGACGGTTGAGATAAAAAACGTCCGGTTGGTCGCGGTCTCCCGCAGCCATCCCATCCCGAACGGACACCGCTGCGCCATAATCATGGTTTCCAGCGATCCCCGGTCAATGCCGAGCAGCTTCGCAACCTCTCCCAGCGGGACTTTCCGCGGGTACCGGTTGCACAGCTCGGTCAGCTCGTCCAGCTGGGACGCGATGCACTCCGGTACGTCAGCGACGATTTTCATGGTTGTCATCTCCTTCTATGGTCGAATCGTCTGGTTTGACAGCTCGAACAATCGCCTCTGCGACATCCTTCACGCTGGTGTAACCAGCACCACCGTTTGTCGTGTTACCGCATTGACCCTTTTCAAGTAACCCAACGATTCGATCTAATTGCTGGTTGATCTCAAACAATGATTCGATCAAAACGGCTTCCGTGGTCGCTTTCATATTCTCACCTCGTTTCTTGGTTGACGTTAATGCCTGCGCCCATCAGGACGCAGGCTTCTGTGCGTTGGCTGCGGCCTGAATCGTTGCGGACATGGCCGCTACGCCCTCGGCATAACCGATCAGGTACTCGCGCTTTTCAGGCGGCAGCACCTTTACCGCTTCTGCCAGCTTTTGCAGGGTCTTTCTTTCTTCGGCATTCATCGATGTCACCTCCTTTAGCTTGGCTATATTATTACATATCTGGGTTAATATGTCAACAGTTTTATTTAACCTAGTTATATTTTTTGTTGACATTCAAAGTCACTTATGCTTTAATAGAATCAGAAAGGAGAACTCATGCATGGAACAACTTAATGAACGAATCAGCGCTCTCATTAGCGCACTCGGTTTGAAGAAAACTGCATTCGCAGATAAGCTAAATGTATCCCAAGCATTTGTCTCTCAGCTGTGTTCTGGTGTAAAGCAACCCAGCGACCGTACTATTGCCGATATCTGCCGTGAGTTCAACGTAAACGAACATTGGTTACGCACCGGCGAAGGAGAAATGTTTATCAAACTCAGTCGGGGTGAGGAAATATCCGCTTTCATGGGTGATATCCTTTCTGGTGAACCAGATTTTCGAGCTCGTCTGATTGCAGCCCTTTCCCGACTCACAGCTGAGCAATGGAAACAGCTCGAAGGAATTGCCGACACGCTGATCGCTGAAATGCAAAAAAAAAGAGACTGACCAGTAAGTGGTCAGTCTCACATCATCCGGCAATATGTATCACAAATTGCAAGACGCATTTTACTTTTTCCTCGCTCATTAAACGCAATTTTCGTTCAATGACTGCGATGGTCTTTTCTGTCTCTGAGAGTACGGGCGGTTCGGCTCGGGTCTCACGTTGGACTGCCTGCTCTTTCAATTCGTTCATTTTGCCCTCTCTTTCTATGCTGAACAAATGTTTGTTTTTTGATGTTTCCATTATATCGCACGCCTGTTCGATTTTCAAGCATAACTGTAACTTTTTGCGCATCGGTGTCCGGTGCGTGAAAAACTACCGTTATGGTAGAAAGAAAAAGGAGGATTTTCGGATATGAAAGACAACTATGTTGCAGATGAGCTGTTGAAATTAAAACAGCTTCTCGATTCCGGAGCAATCACACAAAGCGAATATGACTCCCAGAAGTCAAAATTGCTGAACGAATCACCCGCTGTCGCCGACTCCAAGCAAAACACCCCCACTCCACCCCAAAAGAAGAAAAAGAAAAAAACTGGATGCTTGATTGTTGTTATCGTATTTCTGGCAGTTATTATCGGTGGAATCATATCCGGCACGAGTAGCAAAAACACTATGACCTCCGATGAAATACTGGCATTCGACGATAAAACCTGGTCGGACTACGCAAAATTATATGAGTCTCACAACAATTTTATGACCTGGATTGACGGCTATGCAAACGGTACGATCAGCGCCCTTGACATGTATTCCGGATGCGAGAATTCAGCATACGTGTTCCAGCAATTATCTCAGTCTTACGGATACGGTACTTCAAACTATCAAAAAAAATATCTCGATGCATTCGAAAGCGCTGCCCTCAATGATCAAATGGCTGCTGAGTCTATGATGGAATACTTAAACTCGCTCAAAATCGAAGACCTTAATAACGCAAAAAAATACATAGAGAACGCTAAATCTGCGCTTACTTTGATCGCCTCCAACAGAGGCACTTTGTTAGCTGATTCGGATTTAACCGATGAGCAAATTTTGGAAAGAATCAACCAAAGCATGGCTCTTATAGAGAAATAACATAAAAAAAGCCGCCTGCCCTGCGCCAACAGGACAAGCGGCCCGCATCAGGGACAAGCCCATGATACTACTTAGACAATGGTATTATATCACTTGTCCCTGCTTTTGCATACCCGTTTTGCAAAAATCATGGAAGGACAGGTGTTTTTTATGCCAAGAAAGAAACAAGTAAAACGCTCTGACGGAACATACGAATACAAGATTACTGTCGGGAAAGATCTCCACGGCAAGGCCATTCGTAAATCATTCTATTCCGCAAAATCCCTCGCCGAGGCCAAGGCCAAAGCTCAAGAATACATCATATCGTCTCGGGTATCTGCCCTGACCGGTCAGCCCGTGTCCGGCTCTAGCCGGCACGAGGACACATTTTCTCACTGGGCAATGCAATGGCTCGAAACCTACAAAAAGCCTACCGTCACGCCGAACACATACCACCTCTCATATTTCGTCCCTGTGACCTGTTATCTGATCCCGTTTTTCGGCGATGCCGATCTCTGCGCCATCCAGCCGGTCGATGTGCAGCGCTTTTTCAATGAGCGCCGTGATCTGTCGATGTCTTACCTGAAGAAATTCAAGTTGTGTCTGACCGCCATATTCGAGTGCGCCTACGAAAACGGCGTACCGTGTAGGAATCCTGTCAAGCACGTCAAGCTGGTCAGTGCAGCGCAGCCACACGAAAAGCGAGTCTATACCGATGCGCAGATCGAAACCGTCAAGTACTGTGCGCGTATGGAGTTCCCAGCAGTGTACATTCTGCTCGAGCTCGGTTTACGCCGCGGCGAACTCTGCGGGCTGATGTGGTCAGACATCGACCGCAAGGCTCGCACCATCCGGATCGATCGAGCGGTGCGCACTACCGCTGGCACGGTGTCGATCGCAGAACCAAAGCACGGTTCTCGCCGCGTCCTCCCTCTCTCCGACGAATGCCTGGAGGTGTTCGACTCCATCCCTCGCCGCAGTATGTACATCTTCCCTAACGCTGCCGGGAAGCCCTGGGACCCCAACGGGTTTTCCCGCTCGTATAATCGGTTCATGGATACGCTGCCCTCTGGCCTCCCTCGCCTAACCCCTCATGAGCTGCGCCATACCTGCGGCACAGCACTCCGGCGCCGCGGCGTGGATATCTACACCATCCAGAAATATCTCGGCCATCAGGACATCGATGTCACCGCAAACACCTACGTGCACAGCGAGATCGAAACCATGCGTGCAGCTCTTGACACCACGACAAAACCACGACAAACAACCCCGAAAACTGCCGAAAACTAGCCGATTTTTCGAGCCTCAAAACAAGTCTCTATTTCAAATTATACAACCTTTTCCTATTCTATAACGCAAAAACAGACGGTTTATTCTTGATAATTGATTTAAAATTGTCTCCTTTCCCTTCTTTCACTGGGGGTCAAGAGGCCGCAGGTTCAAGTCCTGTCACTCGGACCAAAAAAAACCGCCTTTTTCGTAAGAAATCGGCGGTTTTTTTGCATATAAAGTTCAAAGTTGAAAATGCGTATCTACAGCTTGTTCTTTATTTCTTCTTTACGAAGATCTCTAGCATGATCTACTTACAATTCTTTCAGAACCAGCTGTCCTGATTGCGTGGTGTCAATTTAATGTCAGTGTTCAATACTTTAGTAATGCTGAGAATGTAATAAACTCATTTCTTGTTATATTACAGGTAGATATGGGTTATATCAAATCTTATTGCTCGCACCATGAGGAGTATCCTAGAAAGGATACTCCTCATTTTTTGTCGGCCAAATTGGGGCAGCACCAGTTTCATTAAGCAGCGGCCGATTTCACATGCAGATGTCGGTGGCAGGTACAAATCGTTTATCTTAACTGTTAACTGATTCTACAGCTAGTTTATCAGTTATTATTTTCCCTTTCTTTCCTCTACCATCCGAACAAACCATTCAACCATGGACGGATCACTGTGTGAAAAGAAAGAGCTTTGTTTTTTATCTAATTTGGAAATTCGATTTAGGTCTGTTTGTTCCAGTACAAAGTCAAAAACATTCAAATTTTCTTCCATACGTGCTTTATGTGTAGATTTTGGGATGACCACCACTCCACGTTGAATATGCCAGCGTAAGATAATCTGTGCTGTTGTTTTCTTGTACTTCTCAGCAATCTGAACAAGTACAGGATTCTCAAACAAGCCTCCTCGTCCCTCTCCAAAAGGTGCCCAGGCTTCCATTTGAACTCCATACTTATCCATCCATCTTTTTGCTTCTATCTGCTGATTAAACGGATGGGTTTCCACCTGATTGACCATAGGCTTTACGCGGCTGAAAGACGCGATATCCACAAGTCTGTCTGGATAAAAATTTGAAACGCCGATTGCACGCAATTTTCCCTCGTCATAGAGATCTTCCAATGCCCGATATGCCCCATAGTAATCCGAAAATGGTTGATGCAGAAGAACGAGGTCAAGATAATTTGTTTGCAGTTTTCGCATGGATTCCAGAACAGATTTTTTAGTTTCCTCGTATCCATAATGCTCAACCCAAACCTTCGTTGTCAGGAAAATATCTTCTCTGGGAATACCTGATTTGACAATGGCAGTTCCAACCTGTTCCTCATTGAAATAACTTTGTGCCGTGTCGATTGATCGATAACCTACGTCAAGTGCATCCATGACACAGCGCTCGCACTCTTCTTTTGACACTTGATAGACGCCATACCCTACAATTGGCATTTTCACTCCATTATATAAAGTGATCTGTTCCATCTTTGCTGCCTCCACTTTCATTCAATTCACGAAAAATTGTCATTTCGTGTGTTTTGTGTTACCATATAAAGTGTAGCACCCGGTTGTAACTACCGGTCAATAGTTTTTTGAAATTTATAAACTTTTTCGAGGCGAATAATATGCTATACAGTATGAAGCAGACTTGTCAAAAAGCCGGAATGACTTATGAAGCATTAAAATTTTACTGCAACCAAGGGTTAGTTCCAAATGTAAAACGTGACAAAAACAATTACAGAGTCTTTGACGAACATGATATCGAATGGATCAAGGGACTGATCTGCTTAAAGCGCTGCGGAATGAGCCTTGCAGACATGAAGCACTATCTTGCACTTTGTTTAAAGGGGAAATCCAGCATCCCCCAAAGAAAAGAAATCTTAACAAAGCAGCGCGATTTTCTTGTGAAGAAGATGGAAAATCTGCAAGAAGATATTGCATACATTGATGGGAAGCAAAATTATTATGATGATGTATTGTCTGGAAAAATCCAATATACCAGCAATTTAATTCACACAGACGAAGAATAAAAATCGGCTTTTGTGATATTTAGTATCTCCGTTCAATGGCCCTTACAGGACAATTTCCACAGTGCAGACAGTGCCTCTGCTCGATTACGACAGGTTTCTGCGTGATATCAATACATTTCTGCGGACATTTAGAATAGCACAATTTGCAGCCAATGCACTTATCTGTTACAAAATATCCGTTTTCTTTCGTCTGTGCATCACCGAAAGAAAAACCGTCCCGCTCAATTGGAAGTTTGGAAAGGTCGAACCATTCTCCGGTCCCTTCATAAATTTGAAACACTGTAAGAATGCTGCGTAAGCGTACATCGGGATAAATTTTCTCCATATATGGGTTTTTACGAAATAGCTCAGGCAATCTATCCGAACCGATCTCCTTCACCTTCCCCTGTACTGATACCGCCACACAAGAAAGGGTGTCTTTTCCCTTTATGGCGGTAAACGCAATATTTTCATTGGCTTTCAGTCGATCATAAAAGTTTTTGCCTTTTGCCGTCAGAAAGTAAAGGCTGTTTTCATCATAATCCATAATGTCGATGGCACAGGTGACAGGCCTTCCCTCTCTGTCTATCGTGGCAAAAACAGTAGAGTGGATTCCATCTGCAATATATTTCAAATAATTTCTTGCCCGCATGATAAACCTCCTATTTCCGATTGTCCTTTAATCCGGGTAAATCTATCAAAAAAAATCAACCAATTGGTCGATGCGTATAAATGTTTCCAAAATTGGAAGTAAAATAAAGTAAATTCAGGCAACAATAGAAAAATAATCCTTCTATGAGATAAAAACAAGCCCCGCAGAGACTGATTGCCTGCGGGGCTGCTTTTACAGTCCGCAGACTGTCTTGTCGGCCAGGTTTTTCACTTTTTTCAAGATATTTTGCTTACAGGGTATACTCCTTAGGCGGATTGCCAGAGAAGTCGGCGATTACCGCATGCGCGTTCTTCAGATAGAAAACCTCAAAGATCGGGTTTGTGGCATCACCGTACTGACCCTTAACAATGGGGTTTTGAATGCACATCTTTTTGGCATCCATGTTGTTCTCGAAAACAGCCTCACCGCTTAGACGAATCCATGCATAAGCCGGACTGGAAACAGATACCTCAATATTGGGATTGATCTGCATATCCTTGTAGACATCCTTCTGGTTATTGGTGCAGAACCACAATTTTCCACCCAGCTCACCGGCAAACATAAAGGGTCGGCACTTTGCTTTTCCATCGCGACCAACCGTAGCCAGATACTGTACGGGATTTTCCTGCAAAAACTTTACAACTTCATTCATGATGAATACCTCCTGATTTCAAATATGCATTTTGGAATTGCAATCTCTATCTTGCAAGATTATAATAATTCCATAAGTATCCATTGTAAAGTAAGCACTTTATTGTGCTATAGTTACCTAAAGAAAACTAATAGAAAGAAGTGATACCATGCAACAAACGAAAGAATTACCTGCCTGCCCGGTGGAAACAACGCTTATGCTGATCGGTGATAAGTGGAAAGTCCTGATTCTCCGCGACCTTATGCCTGGAACAAAACGATTTGGAGAACTAAAAAAATCCATTGGCAGTGTATCGCAGAAAGTATTGACCGCTCAACTGCGGGATATGGAAGAAAAAGGACTGGTCAACCGAAAGGTATATGCCGAAGTTCCTCCACGAGTCGAGTATAGTTTAACCGAGCTTGGAAAAAGCCTGAAGCCTATCCTGGACGCCATGTGGACATGGGGCGAAGGATACAAAGTACAAAATAGCGAAAGAAAAACGGAGCAGACTTAAAATCTGCTCCGTTTTCTTAACTCTCGGGCTGTTGTCCGTCAAATTCTTGCACGTCATTTTATCACACATGGGCATGTCCCGCAAATAAAAGCATGCAAATACTGTATTTCCCTGCTATATAAAATGATAATTAGCTCCCTATGATGGGCATGGAATGAATATAAGTATCTGACTCAAGCATTTTAATCATAAATGCACCAATGTCTTCACGTGAAATAGAAAACTTCATTTTTGTATCACCAAATCCGACTTTCACATTTCCAGTGTAGCATGTATCTTGCGGTGCCATAAAACGTACCAGTGTCCAGTCCAAGTTGGATTCCTGAAGGACTTTAGCAATTGCCACCATCTCTTTTTTAGCTTGGGTAAAAACGATACCGGCTATGATTCCTGGCACGACTGTAATCAATGATTTTTTATCCTTTGAAAAATGCACACTTGGCGTTCCCCAATCAACCAATCGTTTTACTCTATTTGCTTCCATAGCTTTGATCAGAGTTTTATGCCCCTCTAATGACTCCATCTTCTGATAGCTTTTCTTCATAGGGATTCCAACACACCAAACTACAGCATCCTGTCCGGCGAGTGCTTTTATCATTTTCTGCTCATCGCAAATATCTCCTTGAATGATCGTCAAATTTTCATTCGCTTCCGTTATCTTCCGGGCATTGCGCACATAGGCCGTGACGCGATGGCCACTTTGCAATGCATAGCGAACGGCCACTTCCCTATGCCCCCGGTTGCTCCAAATATAATCACATTCATAAACATACCTCTCTCCACAGTTTACAATTTAAATCTTAGGTTTTATAATTAAAAATTACAAGTACCATATTAAAATAGATGTACTATCAAAAATAATAGTATTGTTGGAGCCGGGAGATCGCGACCATATTTTGTCGGGAGTATTTAACCAATTTTTGTCGGCGAACCCCAGAGCTAGTAGAATAAACAAAAAGAGAGACAACAACCCAGC
>NZ_NFKK01000003.1:0-299247 GCF_002160355.1 Butyricicoccus pullicaecorum | reverse complement strand
TGGATGCCAAGGGCGAGATCGCTGTACAGGAATGCAGTGTGCAGCCAATGGTCTACATTGACCGCCTGTGCGGCGGCCAGATCGAGAAGCTGCCCGAGGCGATCAAGGCACTGCAGGTCAGCGAATAAACATAAAAGAAGGGCGACCGGAGTGGTCGCCCTTTGCGTCGTAAAATATGAAAAATGTCGTGGTTTTGTCGTGGTAAAAAAATCATCGAACTTTATATGCAAAAAAACCGCCGATTTCTTACGAAAAAGGCGGTTTTCTTGGTCCGAGTGACAGGACTTGAACCTGCGGCCTCTTGACCCCCAGTCAAGCACGCTACCAGCTGCGCTACACCCGGATATTTACTTGCTGCGTTGTTACTTGTTGAACTCAGCTTGTATATAATACCATGGGTGACAAGGAATGTCAACAGGAAAACTCAAAGTTTTTCAAAAAAATTTCTGACGCGTTCCGGGAGGGTATCGAGCGGGGGATGGTTGTCAAAATAGAGATCATAGGGGTAGGATTCGACCTCGTCATCTGAGCGATTGCCGTAATGCCGTGCAGATAGATCGGAGCGGCGTACGAGCAGCGTGCGGCAATCCGGGCCAATGGCAGTTTTGAGTCGTTCAATTTCTTCCGGCTCGCGCACATGTAAAAATAGAATCTCATCATCACTGTTCAGAAAATCCTGATAAGCCTTGAGGCAGTAGGTGAAGGATAGATCGTTAAATTCAGTGAAAGCCTGTTTGAGCTGAGATAACAGCCGCCGTGCGGCCAATGTTTTTTGGCCATCCCAACCGGCGAATCGAGCGATTTCAACGATGGGGGTGATAGACGAGACATTGCGGACACGAAAATATTGGGCGGCACAGTTGCAGATGGTATCCTTACCGACACCGCCCTGACCATTGATGATAAAAACTTGCTTGCGCATAGAAGAAACGCTCCCTTTTCCCTTGGATCGGGTACTAGAATGTATTTATCATACTCTGAAGAGAATCAAAAATCAAGTATCCGCGTGGAATGTCCATTACCAGGGAAGAGAGCATATGCGTGAACGATTTATCAAGTATGCAATAAATGGACTTATAACAAAATACAGATCAGACCGCCCGTGCTCTCGTTGATGATGCGTTCCAGGGTTTCGCGGAATTTCTCGCGTGCATCTTCGGGCATACGGGAGAGTTTGCCGGACAGTTCTTCGCCGACTAGTTCGGACAACGGCTTACCAAAAATATTGGTATCCCAGATTTTTTCGGGAGCGCCTTCGAATTCTCCAAGCAGGTAACTGAGCAGCTCCTCGGACTGTTTTTCGGTGCCCACGATTGGTGTGACAGAGGCCTTGATTTCGGCTTTCATGAGGTGAATGGAGGCAGCGGACGCGCAGAGTTTGACCCCGTACCGACCGCCTTGACGAATGATTTCGGGAGGTGCAAGAGACAGGTCTTCCAGACGCGGCATGACGACACCGTATCCGGTTGCCTGTGCTTGTTCGAGCGCACCGGCAATGCGCTCATATTCTTTGGCGGTGGCAGACAGTCGGGTGAGGACAGGAATAAGGTCGGCTTCGTCCTTCATCTGGATGCCAGTCTGTTCGGTGACAATTTGATAGAAGACGCTGTTTGGAACATCGGCGACCAGACGTGCACATCCTGTACCCAAGTCCATATTTGCGATGCGCGCATCATCAATCCACTCATTTTCACAGAGTGCCTGTGCCATTGCTTGCAGGTCGCGCATGGTATGCGCAGCGCTGCCTGCCTGTCTCAGACTGTCATAGACGCTGGACTGCACCGGATGATTGGCACTGAGAATGCTGACGAATCGGGGCAGTGCAACAGCGATTTGCTGGATGGGAAATTCGTAGAGCACCTCGGTCAGAATGGTGCGCAGGTCGGATTCTCCAAGCGAAGCGCAGTTGACCGGAACGGCAGACACGCCGTAGGTCTCCTGTAAATGCTGGACGACCTGCTGGGCGGTTGCGCTGTGGGGGTCGATCGAGTTGACCAATGTCAGGAAGGGCTTGCCGATGGATTGCAGTTCCTGAATGACACGGCCTTCGACCGCGGCATAGCTTTCGCGGGGAAGATCGGAGAACGAACCGTCCGTCGTGATGACAAGACCGATGGTGGAGTGATCTTCGATGACTTTTTTGGTGCCGATCTCAGCGGCTTCGGCCATAGACATGGGTGTGTCACGCCAGGGGGTTGACACCATACGCGGGGCATCCTCTTCCATGCTGCCAAGTGCACCGTCAACGAGATAGCCAACACAATCCACCAGACGCACCCGGCAGGTGCTGCCCGGTGCCAGTGTGATTTCGGCAGCCTGTTCGGGGACGAACTTGGGCTCTGCGGTCATGATCGTGCGGCCTGAACCCGATTGCGGCAGTTCATCTTTCGCCCGCTCGCGCTGGTATACATTGTCGATTTGCGGAATGACCATACATTCCATAAAACGCTTGATGAAGGTGGATTTACCCGTGCGCACCGGGCCGACGACACCAATGTAGATATCACCGCCTGTGCGGGTGCCGATCTGTTCGTAAAGACCTTTGTTTTCCATTTATGTTTTCCCTCCTCGGTCACTGCGCATAGACTGGGATGAGCAGCATGGTGTCTGCGACGGTATCCGTGCCGTCGGGCAGTGCGTTTGCCTGCCGGATGGCTTGAGCGGTGGATGCGTATTGTTTGCCGATCTCCCAGAGCGGTACAGCGGTGTGAATGTATCGCAGAATGAGCGTCGTACCGGCCGGTTCCAGCGGCGGACGGGGCGTATCGGCAGAGAGTGCTGTGATGTCACGCACCGGAACCTGAGAGTGTGTGATCAGATCACCACTGACGGTGATACGCAGCGGGACGTTGCCATCACTGCCCGGAGATGCCGATACGCGGGCGGAGAGATCACAGGGACGCGCCCCGTCAGGAAGGGTCAGATTGGGCAGCGGGGCAGATACGATTTGCTGTTCAGCGCAGAGAGATCCTGCAGGGTCACGATATAGGAGAGAGACCTGCACCCTGGCTTCCGGGGATGCCGATTTGGTGTCGAGCGACAGACAGATGCCGTCCGCCATCAGGATTTCGCTGGCCGGTCGGACGACCGGAAGCATAGCCGAGGATTCCAGCACAAAGGGCGTGTCGGTGTGGTAGGCGCAGAGTGAAACATTTCGCGTGTCAAAGTTCAGGATGCGGTGCAGGTGATAGAGGTCTCGCACCGTCTGGATGTTTTCCTCCCCTTGCTGCAAGAGCAGCGCACGGACACCCAGTCCGACCGACAGAACGCCATCCTCGCGCAGCATACAGTCCAGATTGCGCAGCGATAAACGCGCAGAGGTGGGCAGGGATGCATGCAGTCCGGGCGCATCGAGTACCTGTGTGTAGGGGATGACCTGGGACATGGGCTGAATCGCACCGGTGTCGTCGAGCAGCAGGAGCGAGAGCACCGCCTCGCCGGACAGTGTCACCTGACTCTCACCCGATTGACAGGAAACCGAGCGCAGCGTTCCGCGTGCACTGATCAGACGCAGTCCCTGCGCACCGGCCAGCTCCACATCGTCCAGTACGGTATATTCACGCACGTCGGCGTGCCGCAGCAGCGGGACGGTCTGGGAGCCATATAAAACTTCGAGTGCGTCGTCCCCTTCGGCATCGATCTCTTCGGTCAGAGAGACCCCGCTTTCGGCAAAAACCTCCACTTCGAGGGAGAGGGTTGCGGTCACGCTAACCTTGCGGGAGTTGACCGCGGAAGCCGACACATCAGCGACCTGACAGCGCACAAAGCAGGGACTTTCGGGCAGAATGCCCGGTGTCTCCTCGATATGTGCAAAGCTCAGCGGGATTTGCAGAAAGCGGATGGTATCCTGCCCGTCGGGACGGAAGAGTACGACGGTGTTCACCGTACCGGAAAGCAGGATGCGGTCATTCTGCGGCAGCTCGTCCTTCACACTGACCGAGGCGTAAGCACAAAGGATGCGTCCGATGTCAGGCTCCGCGTCGGGGACGATCGCGTCGGTGCGCTCGGTGAACGATGTATGAATGGTGTGGGTGGGTTCGAAATATTGCAGATCGGTGCGGATTGGTTCCATGTCAGTTTCCTCCTTTTTGCTGCTTCTGCTCTATGTATATGTGGCAGAGCCGGCAATATGAAGCGAGGCAATAAAAAAACGCGGCCGTGAGGCCGCGTCAAATGACAGCGCAGATTGAGGAAGAATCTGTGATTGGTTGGATGTGCTTAATCATCTCTGCGAATGCCGAACATTCTGCGCAGTACACCGCATAGACAGCGCGGACTTTTCCAGATCACGACTTTCATGGGAATAAGCCTCCTTTTATCGAGCCAGCAGTATGATACCGCACGCGATGAGACCGACGGCGCAGAGGAAGAGAACGAAGAGAGCCGGGATCAGTCCGCCGAGAATGATTCCAATACCGACCCCGAGACAGAGCATCCCGATGAGATATCGCAGACAGTTCATAGCGCGGATCACACTCCTTATACCGCAGTATAAGCGCGTGCAGCGCAAAGTGTGACAGACGGTTTAGGCCTTGCCGGTGCTGCCGTGACCGCCACGGTCGGGGTTGCCCAGCGTGTCGGATTCGAGGAAGGTGATCGCGGGCTGGTGCTCCATGATACGGAACTGGCAGATACGGTCACCGACGTGAATGACCGTGTCACGCAGTGCATAGGCCGGGAAAAACCATTGGTCGTTGTCGCCGCAGTAGGTCTCATCGATGATACCCATGCTGTTTGTCTGGATAATACCGAAGTTTTTGAAGGTCGAACTGCGCGGCACGACATGTGCTTCGTATCCGGCAGGCAGCTGCATGGCAATGCCGAGCGGGATGAGCGCGAACTCTCCGGCCTTGAGTGTGACTTCCTGCGCCGCACGTAGATCAATCCAGTCGGATTTGCCATCAATGTAGCGCAGACGCTCGATGGCGTCGGTGAAATATTTAATCTTGATTTCCATTTTGTGTACTCCTGTGGGGTAAAATAGGGATAGCAATATGATACCACGGGAGGCAGGATAGTGTAAATGACAGAAAAAAGAACGCCCCCGACGGTGCGAAGACCGACGGGGACGCCTTTTACCCAAATCGCAAACCTGCGATATCCACAAACAGGGAAAAATCTTGGAAGAAAACCCCTGTTTTAGAACGATTTTATTATAACATGGATGATTTTACACGGCAAATCAATTCGTTCGACAAAATTCGACAAAGTGTGAGAGACTTTCCATTTTGGAACCGGTCTGTTATAATAATCATATCGTGATCTTTTGCCACATACCCTGACGACAGGGGAGGCGGAGAACATGAAACAGCGAATTTTGCAGCACTTCAGGCGGCGCTGGTTTTATTATATTGCGCTGGGACTGGTTGGTCTGCTGATTTTGGATCAATTGCATGCGGGCGGACGGCTGGATGTGTTTTCCGCCCAGAGGGAAATTCCGACTCTGGTGCTGGACGCCGGACACGGCGGGTTTGACGGGGGCGCGGTTAGTCCGAATGGCGTGACCGAGCAGCAGATCAACCTGTCAATCACATATAAGGTGCGCGATCTGGCAGGATTCTTTGGCCAACCCAGCGTGCTGACACGTCCGGACGATCAGGCGCTCGATTATGAGGCAGGAAGAAGCGTGCGGGAGAATAAAGCGGCAGATATTCGCGCTCGTGCTCGTATTTGTGAGCAGACTGCGCATCCGATCTTTGTCAGCATCCACCTCAATAAATTTGAGCAATCCCGGTACTTTGGCGCACAGGTGTTTTACGGTGCGGCAGACCCGGACAGCAAAGTGTTGGCAGAAGCCATACAGACCGCACTCAAAGACGGTATTCAGAACGGAAATACCCGTGTTGCCAAGCCTGCGGGCGACACCATTTACCTCATGCGGCATTTGACCTGTCCGGCACTCATTGTCGAGTGCGGCTTTCTGTCCAATCCCGAGGAAGAGCAAAAGCTGTGCGAGGACGGATACCAGACGCAGCTTGCGACCTGTATCGTGGCAGGATATTTGCAGGCATAATACCCCAAGTTGGAGGAAGTACATGAAACAAAAGACCATTTTTCTGTGCAGCGATTGCGGTTATGAGAGTCCCAAGTGGTACGGTAAGTGCCCGTCGTGCGGTGCATGGAATACACTGAGTGAATATAAAGTCAAGCCTGAGACCGCGACCCGCGGTGTACTGGCAGCCGACCATCGGGGGACGGGACAGAATAAGCCGACCTTGCTGTCTGATATCGACTCTGCGACCGAATCCCGCTTCCAGTCGGGTATCGGAGAGCTGGATCGTGTGCTGGGCGGCGGCGCAGTGCACGGTTCGTTTGTTCTGGTTGGCGGTGAGCCGGGTATCGGCAAATCCACCCTGCTCTTGCAGATGTGTCAGGAAATGTGCCGCGCGGCCAAAGTGCTGTATGTGTCGGGCGAGGAATCGCTGCGGCAGATCAAACTGCGTGCTAGCAGACTGGGCATTCGCGCGTCCAATCTGTTTATTTTGGCCGAAACCGATATGGATGAGATTATCCACGAGACCGACCTGCTCGAGCCCGATATTCTCATCATCGACTCGATCCAGACCGTGTATCGTCGTGATTTGACTGCGGCACCGGGCGGCACGACCCAGATCAAAGAGTGTGCCATGAGCCTCATGCAGTATGCCAAGCGGCACAGTGTGACCATCTTTATCGTCGGACACGTCAATAAGGAGGGTACCCTTGCAGGCCCGAAAATTCTGGAACACATGGTAGACTGCGTGCTGTATTTTGAGGGCGAGCAGACCGGCCCGTTCCGCTGCCTGCGTGCGGCAAAGAACCGTTTCGGCTCCACCAATGAGATTGGTGTCTTTGAGATGAGCGACCGCGGCTTGCTTGAGGTGCAGAACCCGTCAGCTGCCATGCTGGCCGGTCATCCGACCGGTGCGTCGGGCAACTGCATTGCCTGCGTCATGGAGGGCAGCCGACCGCTGCTGGCCGAGGTGCAGGCACTGGTTGCCAAGACCCAGTTCGGCGTGCCGCGCCGCACGGCAGCGGGTGTGGACTATAACCGTATGGTACTGCTGCTCGCCATTCTGGAAAAGCGAGCCGGACTGTTTTTGTCGGGCAGTGATGCGTATGTCAACGTTGTCGGCGGTATGAGACTGGACGAACCGGCAGCCGATCTGCCAATGGTGCTGGCGATCACGTCCAGTTTCCGGGATAAACCGCTGCCCGAGGGCGTTATGAGCTTTGGAGAGGTCGGTTTGACCGGTGAACTGCGTGCGGTCAGCTGTGCGTCCCAGCGCATCTGGGAAGCCTATCGACTGGGTTTCCACACCTGCATTGTGCCCGACCAGGATGTCGGTGAGGTTCCGGAACATATGAATGTCGTCAAGGTTAAGACTGTGCAGCAGGCACTGCAAGCAGTCTTATAATCCGAACCGTTTTGCACCCGTAGGCCAGACCGGCTTGCGGGTGTTTTGCTGTATAAAAAACGGTGTTCTGCCGCAAACTGTCAGCGAGAATGTTTGCGGAGGGAATGATGTGTATGCGTGGCAGGCGTTATCGCTGGGTGCTTGTCCTGACGGCCTGTGTTTTGATCGGAATGCTGATTGTCTCAGCCCTGTCTCGACCGGATTTACCCGAGACTGTGCCGGTGACCCAGGCGGCGAAGGAAGATGTCTACAATACTGTGTCGGTGAAAGGAACGGTGCGCGCAAAACGGGAAAGTCAGGAGTTTGTCTATGCACCGGCGCGGGTAAAGACTTGTTATGTATCTCTCGGAGAAACCGTGGAGGCCGGTCAACCACTGATTCAGGTATATTATCCGGAGGTTTCCGAGGAGGTGCAGCAGGCAGCAACCGCCTTTTTCGAGGAGACGGCCAATGCGTCACCCGAGCAGGCTGCACAGAACGGAACCATCGTGCGCGCGTCGATGGACGGCACGGTCGCCCAACTGCCCGAGGAGGGAGATCTCTTGCTGCCCGGCGTGACCGCTGTGCGCATTGGGGATTTTTCCGATTTGAGCGTGGAAGCTAAGGTACCCGAACTGTATGCGGCTGATTTGGAGGTCGGACAGCGAGCCAATATCACATCGGTGGCAGACAGTGGGAATACCGTGTCTGCAAGCCTGACCGAAATTGCGCCCTATGCCGTGCAGACTTTCAGTATTACGGGAGGCAACCAGTCAGCAGTTGTGCGGTGCAGCTTGCAGATCACCGATGCGGATGCCGAGCTTATGCCGGGAACGACGGTGGATGTCAAACTGTTCACCGATACGCTCGAGAACGCGGTTACCGTGCCGTATACAGCCATTCGACAGGACGGCACTCAGCAGTATGTGTTCGTCTGTGAGCCGGATGGAACCATTCACCGAAAGGACATCGAGACCGGGTACCAGCTCAGCCAGGGCGTACAGGTTACCTCGGGCGTATCTGCCGGAGAATGGATTGTGTGCGATAATCAGACCCCATTGCAGGATGGAGAGAAGGTGTACCTGGATGCGGGGCAGTGATCTCATCCGGCTGGCGTTTGGACAGGTCAAACGAGGCGGTGTGCGCAGCTTGCTGTGCGGCTGCACCGTAGCGATCGGCGTGTGCGCCATCTCGGTCATTGGCGCGGTCGGTGATGTGGCACAGGATGAGATGCACGAGGCCATTCATGCAATCGGCCTGCGGGGTATGACCTGTTATTTGGAAGACGCGCCGTCGGGAGAGGTTTTGACACCGGCGTTTGCCGAAGCGGTGATGGAATCATGCCCTGATGTGCAGACGGCTATGCCGGTCAAATACCAGACCGGACGGTATCAGAACGGCTTTCACAGCGGGGACGCATTGCTGTTTGGTGTGGATGAGAATATGGGGCAGGTGCTGGATGTAGACTTGCTCTCCGGTCGATTGCTGACCGCAGGCGAGGCCAATGGACAGGTGCGGCGGGTGGTCATCAGCCAGACGCTGGCCGAGCAGCTTTACGGAAGAGTGGACGTTGCCGGACGAAGCTTGTACCTGACGATCAGCGGACAGGAGCAGATTTTTGAGATCGTGGGTGTCATTCGGGATCAGACACAGATGCTGTCCGGCATTGCAGGAGGTTCGGTACCAACGATCATTTATCTGCCTTATGCAGTAGTAGCCGATGCTGGACAGGGAGCCGATCAGGTGTTGCTGTCCTGTACGGGAGATACACAGACCATCGAGCGCCAGCTCAACGCCATTGCACAGGGGCCTCTGGGACTGCATGGCAAAATTGGCGTGCAGAATCTGAGCGGATATCTGGGAACGGTAGACAAGCTGGCGGAGCAGGCCGTCTGGGTGTTCCTGCTGGTGGCTGGGATCTCGATGATCGTCGCCTTGGGCGCTGTCGCTGGTGGGATGCTGTCGGCAGCACATGAAATGCGCGAGGAAATCGGCATTTACCGTGCGATTGGAGCCAGACAGACCGATGTATTTTGGCTGTTTGTGCTGCAAGCGGCATTGATCTGCGCGCTGGGCGCAGCCTGTGGACTGTTGACAGCACATGGGCTGTGTCTGGCGGCGTCATATTGGACGGGATATGCAGTCAGCGCATCGCCACAGCTGATGACTGGCTGTTTTGGGGTTGCGGTCGGCTGTGGTGTCCTGTCGGGCATTGCACCGGCACTGCATGCAGCGCATTTAGACCCTGTGCAGACCATGCGTGGATAAAAGAAAGACGAGCGTACCCGTAAGTTGGGATGCGCTCGTCTTTTTTGTAATCAATCTTGGTCAGAATCGACGTTTTTAGGTTGTTTGCTGCGCGTCATATGCGCGAGCGGGTTGCGCTCGGCAGCTTCCCGCACGTGCTGATCGGCAATGTGGGTGTAGATCATGGTGGTGTCGACACGGGCATGGCCGAGTACATTCTGCAAGGTGCGGATATCCACGCCGTTCTGATACATGAGCGTCGCGGCGGTGTGACGCAGCTTATGTGCGGAATATTTGGTCGGGTCAAGACCGGCAGCCGTAATGTATTTCTTGACCAGCCATTTGACCGTCTGCACATTGATGCGGTTGCGATTGCGGCTGACGAACAGTGCGTCACGGTCGGCCTCGTGCGGTATGATGCGCTGGGGAAGATATTGTGCGATTGCTTCTTCGCAGGCCTCGTTGAGATAGAGCATGCGCTCTTTGTTGCCCTTACCGCGTACACGCAGTGTGCCTTCGCGCACATCGGTCAGGTTGAGTCCGACCAACTCGGACACACGTAGGCCACAGTTTAAGAACAGCGTGAGAATGCAGTAATCCCGCTCGGCGTATTTTCCCTCAATGCTTTGCAGCAGATGGATGGAATCATCGGTTGTGAGATAGCGGGGCAGTTCCTTGGGCTTGGAGGGCAGTTCCAGACCACCAGCCGGGTTGGAGTCCAGTACGTGAACTTTATCGGTCAGGTAGCGGAAGAACGAGCGCAGAGAAGATACCTTGCGCGCGCGGGAAATCGGGGACAGACCGTAGTCGGTCGCCGGACTGTTGGCCTGAGTCGGACGCTGCTCGCCGATGTAGGTCAGGAAATCGTAAATATCGGTCAGCCGAATGGTTTTCAGCAGCGACTCATCCACGTCGAAGATGGAAATTTCTTCAAACGGGGTATCACGCGATACAAGCCCACGGCTGATTTTGATAAAGCGCAGAAAAAGGCGCAAATCCAGAAAATATTCAAAGGCAGTCTTGGGCGACTTGCCGCGAATGGTTGTCATGTAGATAAGAAAGTCGCGTAAGAGCGGACAGGCATCGTGCGCATATTCAGAGATGACATATCGCATAAATAGAACCTCCTGTTGTCTGTCTGTTTCTCATTTTACTACGTTTGCGGGTGTTCGTCAAAGCATGATTGAAAGATGAAACCATTGGACAGCTATGCGTACCTTGTAAAAAAAGAAGGGGTGTGGTAAGATAAGACAGATTTCAACGGGGAAGAGGGAACGTAAATGGAACCGAATGCATATCGTCATTGTACCCTGTGTCCGCGCGGCTGCGGTGTCGACCGTACCAGTGGCGCACGTGGATTCTGCGGCGCATCTGATGTGGTTTATGTCGGACGTGCGGCACTGCATGCGTGGGAGGAACCGCCGCTGTCCGGTGAACGAGGCTCGGGTACGGTCTTTTTCACCCACTGTACACTGGGATGCGTATTCTGCCAGAACCGGACGATCAGCAGACGGGAAGCGCAGGGAAAACCGGTGACGCAGGAGCGTCTGACCGAAATCTTTCTGGAGCTTCAGACGCAGGGCGCACATAACATCAATCTGGTCACTGCGTCTCATTATGCACCCACCGTGCGAGCAGCCTTGCAGCAGGCGCGGGCAAAGGATCTGCATATACCGGTCGTCTATAATTGCGGCGGCTATGAGATGGTGGAGACGCTGCGCATGCTGGATGGCCTCATCGACATCTATTTGCCTGATTTCAAGTATTACAGCAGCTATTATGCCGGGATGTACTCAGGTGCACCTGATTATCCCGACTTTGCCAAGGAAGCCATTGCCGAGATGGTGCGCCAGACCGGTGCGCCGCAGTTTGACCAGACGGGGATGATGACGCGTGGCACAATCGTTCGGCATTTGATGCTTCCGGGGCTGGCAGGAGATACCGCACAGGTGTTGCGCTATCTGGCCGAGCACTTTGGTGATCGGATTCTGGTCAGCCTGATGCGCCAGTACACACCGTTCGGTATGGCAGAGCGTTACCCGGAGCTTGACCGAAAGATTACAGACGAAGAATACGAGCAGGCGGTTACGCTGTTTTCTGAGCTGGGACTTGCCGGATTTTTGCAGGATAAAGAGTCGATCAGCGAGAGTTTTATTCCATCGTTCGAGGGGCAGGGCGTGTAACTGAAAATCGGTTGACAAACAGGGAAACGGGTGTTATACTGACCTCATAGTGAAACAGATTCATAGCATAAAGGCGATGAAAAGGAAAGTACAACGTGACCGAAAGCACAGAGAGCCTCGGGATGGTGTAACGGGGACTGGAAGCGCGTCTGGAAAATGGCCTTGGAGCCGCGTACCGACCTGCGTGAGATCATCACGCAATAGGATGCGATGGGTGCGCCCATTACAGCGCCTGGATATCGAGCGGCAGTCTGTCCGTTCCGTACCCGCAGAGGTTCGCATCGTGAGGTGCGGATAAAGTGAAGGTGGTAACACGAAGCGATTTCGCTCTCGTCCTTGCACGTAGTCAGGGACGAGGGCTTTTTTATATCCCTTATCCCACAAACCAATACCATTTGATGGAGAAAGGGAATGTAAGATGGAGATTCAGATTCGTACATGGAAGCCGGAAGACGCTGCGGCATTGGCAGAGCAGGCAAACAACGAGAAGGTAGCAGAGCATCTGCGCAATGTATTTCCGCATCCGTACACCGAAGAGGACGCACAATTCTTTATCAACGGCGCATTGCGTACCCATTGTGACCGTGCCTGGGTGCGTGCAATCGAGGTGGACGGTAAGATTGCGGGCGGCATTACGCTGACGTTTGGAGACGACGTGTACAGTAAAAATGGCGAATTAGGCTATTGGCTGGGAGAGTCCTATTGGAATCGCGGCATTGCCACCCGTGCAGTCGCTGACCTGTGCGAGCGGGCGTTCCGTGAAACCGATCTGGTGCGCATTGAGGCCGAAGTGCTGACCAATAACCCGGCATCAATCCGCGTGCTGGAAAAAGATCATTTCCAGAGAGAGGGATACTTCTGCAATCGCGTCTGCAAGAATGACAAGCTGATTGATAGTGTCGTTTTTGCGCTGCTCAAGTAAACGAAAAAAACGCCCCGATGATATTCGTCGGGGCGTTTTATGTATGCGTTTTAAGATGCGCTGTCCTTTGTCGAATCCAGCGGTTCGGGGCAGATGCGTTCAACCAGAATAAACGAGATGTAACGACCGTTGGTCTGTTCAATCGTAAAGCGCAGACCGTTGAACACAAAGACCTCCTTGTCATAGATCGAGCTTAACTGAGACATTAACCAACCGTTCACCGTTGTCAGGTCGGTTTCCGGCGTATCCAAGTCAAGCTCGTCGAAGAGCTTGGACAGACGGGTCTCACCGCGTACCCGGTAGGAAGTTTCCGAGAGCTGTTCGATCTCGGGTTCTACCGTATCGTGTTCGTCCCAGATTTCGCCGACCAGCTCTTCCAGGATATCTTCCATCGTTACGATGCCGGCCGTACCGCCGTACTCATCGGTGATGATTGCCAGGTGGGTCTGACTCTGCTGGAAGAGACGGAGCAGATCGGAAATCTGAAGGGAAGGTGCAATATAGAGCGGGGGCTGAAGGACAGACGAGAGCGGCTTGTGCTCAGCAATCACATGATTGTAGAAATCCTTCTCATGCAGGATACCGACAATGTGATCAATGTTGTCCTGATAGACCGGCAGACGAGAGAATCCGGTGTCGCGGAACACTTCGATAATTTCCTCGTTTGTCGCGGTGTCCTCGATGCCGCAGACCGATACACGGGGCGTAAACACATCGATGACGTCCAGATCGTTAAATTCGATTGCCGAGCGAATCAGGTCACTTTCCTGCTCGTCGAACGTGCCGTCGTTTGTCGCTTCATCCACGATCGTCAGCAGCTCATCCTCGGTGATGCTGGTTTCCGCTTCGGTGGGGAAAATGTGAGAAAGCAGTTTTTTCCACTGACCGAACAGGAAATTGAGCGGTGCGAGGATGGTGAGAAAGATGCGAAGGATAGGAGCGGAAAACATCGCGAACTTTTCGGGAGATTCCTTAGCCAGACTTTTCGGAGAAATCTCACCGAAGATCAGAACCAGAACGGTCATGACAACGGTAGAGAGCGTCGGACCGGTGCTCGAGCCGAACCATGCGATGAAAAGAACGGTGGCGATGGAGGTCGAGCAGATATTTACGATGTTGTTGCCGATCAGAATGGTCGAGAGCAGACGGTCGTATTGATCTGCCATATCCAGCGCGAGCTGAGCACGCTTGTTGCCGTCAGCTGCCATGTTTTTCATGCGGATACGGTTAAGCGATGAGAACGCGGTCTCAGTGGCTGAAAAGTAGGCTGAGCCAACAATGAGAATGACGATGGCTATGACCAGGGGTATGTGACTACTGTCCATGGAAAAAAGAAACCTCCCAAAGATGAAATATAGGGTTAATAAATAGATTTATGGTGATTATACCATGAAAATCAAGCAGCGTCTATGAAAACTTTGTAAAAAATTACAGCAGAGCATGCAAGATACATAAAGAGAAAGATCCGGAGACAGACTCCGGATCTTTGAAACTTTATTTGGTTTGGAAAGAACCGGTTACTGTGCTGCAATGACGTGACTCATGTTGTAGAGTCCGGGTGTCGTCTGCTTTGCCAGGAAAGCGGCAGCGTTGACTGCACCGACGGCGAAGACTTCACGCGAGAGCGCAGAGTGCTTAATTTCGATTACTTCATCACGGCCACAGAACATAACACTGTGCTCACCAACGATGGTACCGCCGCGGATGGAGTGAATGCCAATCTCGTGCGCCGGACGCTTTTCACGGCGTTCGTGACGATCGTAGACATACTCAGCATCATAGGGCAGTGCCTCGGAAACAGCATCGGCCAGCATCAGTGCGGTACCGCTGGGCGCATCAAGCTTCTGGTTGTGGTGTGCTTCCACAATCTCGACGTTGTAATCCTCACCGAGAACGGATGCGCACTTTCTCAGCAGATCCATCAGCAGGTTGATGCCAATGGACATGTTGCCCGAACGGAAGACCGGAATCTGCTCGGAAGCTGCCTGAATCTGAGCGAGCTGCTCGGGTGAGTGACCGGTGGTGCAGATTACGACCGGAACATGGCGAGACAGACAGAACGCCAGCAGTTCTTCGGTCAGTGCTGCATTGGAAAAGTCGATGACAACATCGCAGTCGCCGGTAAACTCTGCCGGATGGGCAAAGACCGGGTAATCGGACAGAGAAACCGCATTGAGATCGAAACCAGCTACGATCTGCATGTCGGGCTTTGTCGCGCAGATATCGGTGATCGCGCGGCCCATACGGCCATTACAGCCGGAAAGAACAATTTTAGGCATGGGATACACCTCAGATCTTGCAGCCCATGCGCTCGAGTTCACGACGCAGCAGCGCTTCGTGTTCCTCGGTTACACCGACGAGCGGCAGACGCAGGTCGCCAACCTTCCAGCCCAGAATCTCCATCGCCTTCTTGACCGGAATCGGGTTGACTTCGCAGAACAGTGCATTGATGAGGGGCAGATAATCGAGCTGCATGCGGCGCGCCTCTTCATACTTGCCCTCAAGGCACAGCTGGGTGAGCTTGTGGGTCTCAGCCGGTGCGACATTGGACAGAACCGAGATAACGCCCTTGCCGCCCATTGCCATCAGGGGAACGATCTGATCATCGTTGCCCGACCAGAAGTTCATCTCGTCACCGCACAGGTGCATTGCCTCGATCAGTAGAGAGAAATTGCCGCTTGCTTCCTTTGCACCGTTGATGTTGGGATGCTTGGACAGTGCAGCGTAAGTTTCAGCTGCGATGCTCAGGCCGGTACGGCTGGGTACGTTGTACAGGATAACCGGGCAGTCGCTGCAATCTGCGATTGCCTCAAAATGTGCGATCAGACCGCGCTGGGTGGTTTTGTTGTAGTACGGGGTAACCGACAGAACGGCGTCTGCACCCGAAGCCGCAGCCTCACGGGTCAGCTCGATGGCAGCCGCGGTATCGTTGGAGCCGGCACCGGCAACAACCGGAACGCGGCCTGCAATGTAAGAGCAGCCGAAGTCGACGACCTCTGCATGCTCCTTGAGGGTCATGGCAGAGGACTCGCCGGTGGTACCGACAATGACGATTGCATCGGTACCATGCTCGATCTGATGATCGATGATCTTCTTGAATTCGTCATAGTTTACATCGCCGGAAGCGGTAAACGGGGTGACGATTGCAACAGCGGCACCGGTAAATACAGGCTTTTTCATAGTAAACTTGTTTCCTCCTTGCCGATTAGTCCAGATAACCCTCGGCGCACAGCAGCTCAGCCATCAGAACCGCACCACCTGCTGCGCCGCGCAGGGTATTGTGCGACAGGCTGACAAACTTGTAATCGAATACGGAATCCTCACGCAGACGGCCGACCGAAACGCCCATGCCGCCCTCAAGATCGCGGTCGAGCTTGGTCTGAGGACGATTGTCTTCCTCAAAGTAGGTCAGGAAGTGCTCGGGAGCAGAAGGCAGCTTGAGCTCCTGTGCACGGCCGGAGAATGCACGCCACTTGGCGATGATCTCTTCCTTGGAAGCCTTGTTCTTGAGCTTTACGAAGACAGCTGCCATGTGACCATCGGCAACCGGTACACGCAGGCACTGTGCGGTGATCTTGGGAGAAACTGCGGGCTCGATGTGGTCGCCCTCGATGTGACCCCAAACCTTCATCGGCTCAACCTCGGACTTTTCTTCCTCGCCGCCGATGTAGGGGATGACGTTGTCGATCATTTCCGGCCAAGTGTCGAAGGTCTTGCCGGCACCGGAGATTGCCTGGTAGGTGCAGACAGCGACTTCCTCTACGCCCAGATCCCAGATGGCCGACAGTGCGGGAACGTAGCTCTGAATGGAGCAGTTAGACTTAACTGCGATAAAACCGCGCTTGGTGCCCAGACGCTTTCTCTGTGCCTCGATGATCTTGGCGTGGTCAGCGTTGATCTCGGGGATAATCATGGGAACGTCGGGAGTCAGGCGGTTTGCGCTGTTGTTGGAGATAACCGGGCACTCGAGCTTTGCATAGCGCTCTTCCAGTGCACGAATCTCATCCTTCTTCATATCAACGGCACAGAAGATGAAATCGACCTTAGAAGCGAGAAGCTCTGCGTCCTCGGTTGCATCCAGAAGAACCATATCCTTCATGGACTCGGGGATGGGACGGGTCATCTTCCAGCGGCCCTCAACGGCCTCTGCATAGGTCTTGCCCTTGTTGCGGCCGGAAGCTGCGAGAGCTACGACGTGGAACCAGGGATGATTTTCCAAAAGGAGAGAGAAACGCTGACCGACCATGCCGGTTGCGCCCACAATGCCTACCTGATACTGCTTCATGATTACAAGATCCTCCTGTATCTTAACCGTTCACTTGAAATCTCCGACAGATACGAAAAAAACCGGTTGAAAAACCGGTATAGACTCACTATAATGGAAAGACAGGATCATTGTCCTAACTAAACCAAGACAGCACTCCACCGGCACAGCGCGAATCGTTCTATGCAGTGACAGACGACGGGATATTCTCCGCGGCATCCAGGACGGCCGTGCCGTAACGCAGGCTGACCTTCGGCGATGGTCCCTTTTTCGTATGGTCACCGGGGTTACGGCCCCTCCCAGACGATACTGATGAACACCGCGCCTCTATCTGAAGGAAATTTCTTTATTTAGGTAAAGTATAATATGCCTTTATTCTATTGCACAGGATGCGGTTTGTCAAGACGAGATTCATGAAAAAAGGAGGCAGTTCGTATGAAACGTCGATTTGCAGCATTTTTGCTTGCGGGCGTGCTGCTGTGCACACCGGCTTCGGCGGCGGTATCCACTGTACAGAGTCAGACGATTGTACGTGTGGGACTGGCGTATGATACGACAGCAATGACCGCACCACAGCTTCAAAATGTTGACGGTACGGGATATGATATCGACACCATGAACGGTACATCGTTTTCGGCGGTGACCAGCGTGAGCCAGACCCGACTGACGATCAAGCCGCAGGGAACTGGTTTGGCTGTATTGGATACCGATTCCGGACAGGTGCTCTATCAGACGAGCGGGACGACACTTGCCATTTCGCCGCGCGGAACGCTGACCTGGTTTAACAAATATAAGTATCGCGGCGACTTTGTATATACCCGAACGGGCAACGCTGTGACAGTGGTGAACTATGTCGGTTTGGAGGACTATATCAAGGGCGTTATTCCGTATGAGATGTCGGCCAGCTGGCCCAAGGAAGCACTCAAAGCGCAGGCTGTCTGCGCACGGTCATATGCTGACGGACAGATGGACCGCCATAAGAGCCAGGGGTTTGATGTCTGCAACAGCACTCATTGTCAGGTATATAAGGGAGCGAACAGCGCAACCGCAAATTCAGACGCGGCAGTCGATGAGACACAGGGAAAGTATATTTACGAGAATGACAAAAAGGTCGTTGGATATTTCTTCTCGTCGGACGGCGGTGCGACCGAGTCTTCGGTTAACGTCTGGGGCGGTAACTATGCATACCTGACCGGCAAGGTCGACCCGTATGAAAATACGGCTGCGGCATCGAATGGCGTGTGGAGCGTGACGCTGACTGCGGCTGAGGTGCAGTCTAAGCTGCAAAGCGCGGGATATTCGATTGGTACGATACAGTCGGTTCAGGTGACAAAGCGTACCGCAGTGGGCAATGTCAATGAACTCACGATCACCGATACGAGCGGGAAGCAGGTCGTGCTGTCCAAGGATAAATGCCGTACAGTACTGGGACTCAACAGCATTCGCTATACGGTGAACGGTCTGGGTTCTACGCAGGCAGTTACGAATTCTGCGGCAAGTGGACTGTACATAAACGGTACCCGGGCAACCGATGGCAGCTTGTATGCAGTGTCGGGAAATGGCACTGTGTCTGCGATTGGTTCGGCAAACGGCAAGACTGCACTGACCGGAACGGGTACCCAGACCATTACGACGACCACGTCTGGTGGCCAGACAACCATGAATACAGCAGACCCGGCAGCAACCGGAGCGAGCTATACATTCAGCGGAACCGGCTGGGGACATGGTGTTGGTATGAGTCAGTACGGCGCGAAGGCAATGGCTGAACAGGGATATACCTACAATCAGATTTTACAGTTCTACTTTACCGGCGTTACGGTAAAGTAAGGTTTGAGATAGAACGGGAACAAACAGCGAAGGAGGAACCAGGGCGAAACCGCCCGATTTACTATGAAGAAGAGTGATTTTTATTTTGACTTACCCGAGCGATTGATCGCACAGCATCCGATGGAGCAGCGCGACGCATCGCGTATGCTGGTCATGGACCGCAAGACGGGAGAACTGTCGCACAGACATTTCCACGATCTGATTGAATATTTAAAGCCGGGTGACTGCTTGGTTATGAATAACTCGCGCGTCATTCCGGCACGCCTGATGGGACAGGCCGAAGGACGTACCACGCCGATCGAAGTCGTTCTGCTGACCGATCATGGTGACGGTGTGTGGGAATGCCTGACCCGACCGGGTAAGAAGACCCGCGAGGGTGTCAAGCTGTCGTTTGGTGATGGACTGCTGACCGGTGTGGTTGAGTCGGTCAATCCTAAGGATGGCAACCGCATGATTCGCTTCCAGTATGAGGGCGTTTTCCTTGAGCTGCTCGAGCAGCTGGGCACCATGCCGCTGCCGCCCTACATTAAGGAAAAGCTGGATGACCCGGAGCGCTACCAGACCGTTTACTCCAAGACACCGGGCTCGGCAGCAGCGCCGACTGCGGGACTGCATTTTACCCCGGAACTGCTGGATGAAATTCGTGCTAAGGGTGTAAAGACCGCGTTTGTGACTTTGCATGTTGGTTTGGGAACTTTCCGTCCGGTTAAGGAGGAAGAGATTACCGATCATATCATGCACTCTGAGTTCTATACCATGGATGAGGAGACAGCACGTATTATTAACGAGACACACGCGCAGGGACATGATGTATTTGCAGTTGGCACAACCGCATGCCGCACGCTGGAGACCATTGCAGCGGAAGACGGCACGGTACGTGCGCAGTCTGGCTGGACGGATATTTTCATCTATCCGGGATATCGCTTTAAGTGCATCGATCATCTGGTGACCAACTTCCATTTGCCCGAGAGTACGCTTATGATGCTGATTTCGGCTTTTGCCGGACGCGAGCGGGTGCTGGATATGTATAAGACTGCGGTAGAACAGGAGTATCGCTTCTTCTCGTTTGGCGATAGCACGCTGTTTTTGTAAGAGAGTTTCAGATCAAGAGGTGACACAATGGAAATTGGAGCATTTGAGTTAAAGAAAACCGAGGGTAAGGCACGACGTGGTGCGTTTCAGACCGCACACGGCCTGGTGCAGACCCCTGTATTTATGAATGTCGGAACGGCTGGCGCAATCAAGGGTGCGGTTGACGCATTTGACCTGAAGGAACTTGGCTGTCAGGTAGAGCTGTCCAATACTTATCATCTGCATGTACGTCCGGGTGACGCGATTGTAAAGCAGATGGGCGGTCTGCATAAGTTTATGCGCTGGGATGGCCCCATGCTGACCGACTCGGGTGGATTCCAGGTATTCTCGCTGGCTTCGCTGCGCAAGATCCGAGAGGAAGGCGTGACCTTCAACTCGCATGTAGACGGCAGAAAGATTTTTATGGGTCCGGAAGAGAGCATGCGCATCCAGTCTAATCTGGGTTCGGATATCGCGATGGCATTTGACGAGTGCATTGAGAATCCGGCGCCTTATGAGTATGTAAAGGACTCTTGTGCCCGTACCACGCGCTGGCTGGTACGCTGCAAAGAGGAGATGGCACGGCTGAATAGTCTGCCGGATACCGTCAATCCGCATCAGCTACTGTTCGGTATCAACCAGGGTGGTACCTATGATGATCTGCGTATCGCACACATGGAGGAGATTGCAAAGCTAGATTTACCCGGATATGCAATCGGTGGTTTGGCAGTCGGTGAGAGCACAGATGTGATGTATCATATTCTGGATGTTGTTCTGCCGCATGCGCCTGAGCATAAGCCGCGTTACCTGATGGGTGTTGGTACACCGTCCAATATCATCGAGGGCGTTGCACGCGGCATTGACTTCTTCGACTGCGTCATGCCTACCCGTAATGCACGTCACGGTCACCTGTTTACCTGGGACGGTATTATGAATATCCATAACGCGAAGTACCAGACCGATGACCGTCCGATTGAAGAAGGCTGTCAGTGCCCGACCTGCCGCAAGTTCTCGCGTGCTTATGTCCGTCATCTGCTCAAGGCAGGCGAGATGCTGTCCCAGCGCCTTCTGGTACAGCATAACCTGTGGTTCTATAACAATCTGATGGTTAAGATTCGAGAGGCATTGGATCAGGGAACCTTTGCTGAGTTCCGCGCACAGTACAGCGAGAAGCTGGCTAAGCGTATCTGATTTCAAATATATGACATTCAAGCGGTGCAGATACCTTTTCTGCATCGCTTTTTGTTTGGTCTTTTTTGGAGCGTGGTCCCGTATACTTGGAACGAGAACAAAGGGGGCGTGTCCATGCGGAAGTGTGATAGTTTCATGGGAAGGCTGTTTTTGCTCTGTGTCTCCAACATTGGCCTTCAGCTTTTGGGATTTGTATATCGTATTTTCCTCAGCCGGTTTGCGGGAGCTGAGGGACTGGGTGTTTATCGTCTGGCGTTTTCTGCGTATATTGTCATTCACGCAGCGACACTTTCGGGTGTTACGATGGCATGCACCCGCCTGTCAGCCGAGTGGAGTGCCCAAGGGCGAGCGGGAGCAGTACGACAGCTGGTGTATCGAGCTGCACGTACTTTTTTGTGCTTTTTCCTGTGTGCAGGCACCATCCTGCTCGGATTCCGGGATTGGATCGGCACCGAGTTGCTTGGCGATGGGCGCACGGTAGATGCCATGCCCATTATGCTGGTCTGTATTTTGCTGACCGGCGTTGAGAATATTCTCAAATCCACCATGATCGGCATGAATCGCGTGGATAACGCGGCGGCAAGTGAACTGACCGAACAGATTGTACGCATCGGCGCGACCATTGTGCTGCTGTCTTTTGAGCAGACTGCTGATCTGGGACGCATTGCTGTGCTGATTTTCACCGGCATGGCAATCAGTGAGTGCGTCAGTGCTGCGATGATGGTACACATGTATGGGGGACTGCATTTGCCTGCGCATTGTCCACCGCCAACCGGGAAAGACCCGTTTTGGAAGATTGTCCTGCCGGTCTCGGCCTCAGCGCTTGTGACCAATGGCATTGCGTCTGCCGGTGCGGTCATTCTGCCGACTCGTCTGGTCGCTTCAGGGTTGTCTCGTACCGAAGCCATTTCTGCACTGGGTATTGTCTCGGGCATCGCATCTCCCATCATGTTTTTGCCGATCGCGCTGCTGGCATCCTTGTGCACGGTAGCCATGCCTCAGGCCAGTCGATACGCCTCCAAGCACAATCAAAGCAGATTGCAGCATTTTACCTCACAGAGTTTGTTCGCGACCGGCATCGTGGGCATTCCGGCAACCGCACTCTTGCTGCCGCTTGCCCCGGTTATCGCCCGACTGTTTTTTTATCGAGCTGTTCCCACCGGGTATTTTTGGCTCATCGGTCTGTCTGCAATCTTTTGCTATTACCAGATGATTACTGGCTGTCTGCTCAACGGCATCGGACGACAACAGTTTACGGTCATGAGCGCATTGTCCGGTGAAGCACTTCAACTGATTTTGGTATATCTCATGGCAGGACAGCCGCATTTGCGTGTGTATGGCTATCTGATTGCCCAGTGCATCGCGCCGATCTATGTGGTTTTGTGCAACCTGATTCGATTGGTTTCTTGCGGCGCTCTGGTCATCCGCCTCCAGCGCTTTTTGGGTGCACCGCTGCTATGTGGGTTTGCGGTATGGCTGTGGACGCGGATTTTCTATTCGTTCTTTGTCGGTTGGCTGGGCGGCCAGTGGATGGGACTGTGCTGTGCGGTGGTATGTTCGATCGCGCTGTATCTGTGCTTTCTGCGGCTGTTTGACATCAAAATCGAAAAATACCTGTCCGTTCGCGGGCGTCCGATGCATGATTTGATGCTGTTCTATTGACTTTTTGGCAGAAACAAGGTATTATGAGGTCAGAAAAAGTGATTGGCTCCTGTCTCAGGACAGGAGCCTTTCTTTTGCAGAATGCTCGCTGTTTTAGATGTTGAGGTGGAAAGATGAAATTAGAGTTTTGTTGTCCGACGCTGTTCGGATTGGAAGGAATCGTTGCCGATGAACTGCGTTTTGGCGGTAAGCTGACCGATGTACGCGCGGAAAACGGCCGCGTCCTGTTTACCGGCGATGAGGATACGCTGATCTGGGCAAATATGAATCTGCGCTGCGCCGAGCGCGTGCTGATTCGTCTGGCAGCTTTCCGGGCGGATACGTTTGACCAGCTGTTTGAAGGCGTCAAGGCAATTCCGTGGGAGGATTTTCTGCCGGTAGATGCGGCATTTCCGGTTAAGGGACATGCACTGGATTCCAAACTGCACAGTGTGCCCGACTGTCAGAAGATCATCAAGAAAGCGATTGTCACCCGACTGGGTGGACATTATGGCGTGAGCTGGTTTGAGGAAAAGGGTGTCCGCTGTCAGGTGCAGTTTTCGATCATGCACGATATGGCAGAAATCTATCTGGATACCTCGGGCTCGGGACTGCACAAGCGTGGTTATCGTGCCAATGCCAATGCGGCACCGCTGCGTGAGACGCTGGCAGCAGCGATGGTCAAGCTGGCGCGTTGGCGCGGCCGCGATGCGCTGATCGACCCGTTCTGTGGTTCGGGCACGATTGCCATTGAGGCAGCCATGATTGCGCTCAATCGTGCACCCGGACTCATGCGCACTTACGATGCGGAGAAGTGGTCCTGGGTTGGAGATGCACGCTGGAAGGCAGCGCGTGAACAGGCGATTGCAGCGGTGCGTACCGATCTGACGCTGGACATGTGCGGCAGTGATATTGACCCGGCGTGCGTGGTGCTGGCACAGGAAAATGCCAAGAAGGCAGGCGTCGGACATTTTATCCGCTTTGAGCAGGCAGACGCAGCCAAGCGAGTGTATCCGCAGTCCGGTGTCCTGTTTGCCAATCCGCCGTATGGCGAGCGCCTGATGGACCGCGAGAGTGCGCAGGCGATTTACCATGCAGTTGGCCGTGCGGTCGGAAAGAGTGAACTGCGCCAGTATTACCTGACATCCGACCCGGAATTCGAGCGTTTTTATGGATACCAGGCGGACAAGCGCCGCAAGCTGTATAACGGCATGATTAAATGTGATCTGTATATGTATTTCCGTCCACAGGAGGCGCGCCGACCGTTTGGCAGGAGAGACAGCAAAGTGCCAAACTCCGGAAAGCGGGAACGTCGATAAGCATTCATAAATTTTTCACAAATTTTTTGTTAGATTCTTCAAAAAACCACTTGCGTTTCCAGTATACTTGATGTATCATAATAACCGGATTAGCACTCTGACGTTTTGAGTGCTAAGTGATTTTGTATTCTAATCTTTTAGGAGGAATAGATTATGACTTTGAAGCCCCTTTCTGACCGCGTTGTCATCAAGATGGTCGAAGCAGAAGAGACCACTGCAAGCGGTATTATCCTGACCGGTTCCGCAAAGGAAAAGCCCCAGGTAGCTGAGGTTCTGGCGGTTGGCCCCGGCGGCATCGTTGACGGCAAGGAAGTTGTCATGCAGGTAAAGGTTGGCGATAAGGTAATCACCAGCAAGTACTCCGGCACCGAAGTCAAGATTGACGGCGAAGACCTGATCGTTGTCCGTCAGGGTGACATTCTGGCTGTTGTTGAGTAAGCGTATTCCATTTGATTATTTGTTTGATATTGTAAGGAGTAATTGAGTTATGGCGAAGCAGATTCAGTTTGGCGAAGAAGCACGCAAGTCTCTGATGAATGGTATCGACCAGCTGGCCGACACCGTTAAGGTTACTATGGGTCCCAAGGGCCGCAATGTTGTTCTGGCAAAGAAGTTCGGCGCTCCGTTGATCACCAATGACGGTGTCACCATTGCAAAGGACATCGAGCTGGACGATCCGTTTGAGAACATGGGTGCACAGCTGGTTAAGGAAGTTGCAACCAAGACCAACGACGTTGCAGGCGACGGTACCACCACCGCTACCATGCTGGCACAGGCATTTGTACACGAGGGCCTGAAGAACCTGGCTGCTGGTGCAAATCCGATGGTCATGCGTAAGGGCATGAACAAGGCTGTTGAGACCGCTGTTAAGGCAATCGCTGAGCAGTCCAAGAAGGTAGACGGCGCAGCTGATATCGCACGTGTTGCAGCTGTTTCTTCTGGCAACGACGAGATCGGCAAGCTGATCTCCGAGGCAATGGAGAAGGTTTCCACCGACGGCGTTATCACCGTTGAGGAGTCCAAGACCGCAGAGACCTACTCTGAGGTTGTTGAGGGTATGCAGTTTGACCGCGGTTACGTTACTCCCTACATGGTAACCGATACCGAGAAGATGGAAGCTGTTCTGGACGACGCACTGGTACTGATCACCGACAAGAAGATTTCGGTTATCGCTGACCTGCTGCCCATCCTGGAGCAGATCGTAAAGATGGGCCGCAAGCTGCTCATCATTGCAGAGGACATCGAGGGCGAGGCTCTGTCCACCCTGATCGTAAACCGTCTGCGCGGCACCTTTACCTGCGTTGCAGTTAAGGCTCCGGGCTTTGGCGATCGCCGCAAGGATATGCTGCAGGATATCGCAATCCTGACTGGCGGTACTGTAATCTCTGAGGACATCGGCATCGAGCTCAAGGACGCGACTCTGGAGATGCTGGGTCAGGCTCGTCAGGTTAAGGTCAACAAGGAGACCACTACCATCGTTGACGGCGCTGGCGATTCTGAGGCGATCAAGGCTCGCGTTACAACCATCCGCAATGCAATCGAGAAGACCACCTCTGACTTCGACCGTGAGAAGCTGCAGGAGCGTCTGGCTAAGCTGGCAGGCGGCGTAGCAGTCATCAAGGTTGGCGCTGCAACCGAGGTTGAGATGAAGGAAATGAAGCTGCGCATTGAGGACGCACTGAATGCAACCCGTGCAGCAGTTGAGGAAGGCATCGTTGCAGGCGGCGGTACCGCATACGTCAACGCAATCCCGGCAGTTGAGAAGCTGCTGAGCGAGGTTGAGGGCGACGAGAAGACCGGCGTACAGATCATCATGCGTGGTCTGGAAGCACCGGTTAAGCAGATCGCTGCAAACGCTGGTGTAGACGGTGCAGTTGTACTCGATCGCATCAAGAATTCTGGTAAGGTTGGCTTCGGCTTTGACGCTTACAAGGAAGAGTTCTGCGACATGATCCCGTCCGGCATCGTAGACCCGACCAAGGTAAACCGTTCGGCTCTGCAGAACGCAGCATCCATCGCTTCGATGGTTCTGACCACCGAGAGCATCGTTGCAGACAAGAAGGAGCCTGTTGCTCCGACTGCTCCGGCTCCGGACATGGGCGGCATGTACTAATTCCCAGATAATTTGGTACAAAAGAATACTTTCAGGCGGCTGTTCGTATGGACAGCCGCCTTTTTTGGTGACAATCTGGTATCAATATCAGAAAGCATAGACATTTTAACACCGGTGCAGTATAATAGCGATAAACAGCCGGGTAAGATACTTGTGAAAGGATCGACCCAGTTCAAAGGAGGGATACTCGAATGTTTTGGCTGTCAGACAACGTGTGCTGGATTCTTGTCATCGTCGCGGCGTTGATTGTGGAAGCGATTACACTCAGTCTCAATGCAGTCTGGTTTGCATTGGGCGGAGTCGGAAGCCTGATCGCAGCTTCATTAGGCGCTTCTGTGCCAGTGCAGTGGGTGGTATTTATCATCGTGTCTGCAATTTTTATGCTTTTGATTCGTCCGTTTGCGCGGCGTGTGCTCAAACCGAAGGGAGCAGCCACCAATGCCGATCGTATTCTGGGCGAACAGGCAATTGTGACACAGGCGATTGACAACACACAAGCACAGGGTGAAATCAAGATTATGGGACAGTATTGGACGGCACGCTCGGCGGACGGCGCACCGATCGCGCAGGGGAGTGTTGTACGCGTGCGAGAGATTGTCGGCGTGAAAGCAATTGTCGAGTCTGTCCCGGCGACCGATAAGGTATGAAGAAGTAAGGAGGTCAAGTATGGCTACTATCGCGACTATCGCTGGTTGGATTATTCTGGCACTGATCATTCTGATCATCATTGCAAAGAACATTGTCATCGTGCCGCAGGCACATGCGTATATTATTGAACGTCTGGGCACCTATCAGGGCACCTGGAACACCGGTTTGCATGTAAAAATTCCGCTGTTTGAGCGCATTGTCCGCAAGGTAACGCTGAAGGAGCAGGTTGTTGACTTTGAGCCGCAGCCGGTTATCACCAAGGATAATGTTACCATGCAGATTGATACCGTTGTATATTTTCAGATTACCGATCCGAAGCTCTATACTTACGGCATTGAAAATCCCATGGCAGCGATTGAGAACTTGACCGCAACGACGCTGCGTAACATCATCGGTGATCTGGAACTTGACCAGACGCTGACCAGCCGTGATATCATCAACACCAAGATGCGTGCGATTCTGGACGAAGCGACCGATCCCTGGGGCATCAAGGTGGGACGTGTCGAGCTGAAGAACATCATTCCGCCGACTGCGATTCGTGAGTCGATGGAAAAGCAGATGAAGGCAGAGCGTGATCGTCGAGAGGCAATCCTGACCGCAGAAGGTGAGAAGCAGTCCAAGATTCTGGTTGCAGAAGGCGAGAAGGAGTCCATGGTTCTGCGCGCAGAAGCAACGCGACTGGCAAAGATCAAGGAAGCGGAAGGCGAGGCAGAAGCACTGCTGACCGTACAGAAGGCGCTGGCAGATTCCATCCAGATGCTGAATGATGCCGCACCGACCGATCCGATCATTCGTCTGAAAGCACTTGAGGCATTTTCCAAGGCGGCAGACGGCAAGGCAACTAAGATCATCATTCCGTCTGAGATTCAGGGTCTTGCAGGACTGGCAGCTGGACTTAAGGAAGTCATTACGAGCGACCAGATTCAGGAAGATAAGAAAATCAACCGATAAACATAAAAGTGCAGCTGATTTCAGCTGCACTTTTTATATTCCAGCAGTTTTCTTTCTTTATATGAATGATACAAAACGTGAGATATCTAAAATACAAATTCTCTAAAAATGTCATTAAAAGGATGAAAACTGTCAAAATGCGCGGAATAGGGGACAAAATAGAAAATATGTTTGAAAAACAGGGCGGGAATCGTGTATAATAGATATACCGGCTCGGAGAGAGACCGGGTAGAACGGTATGAGGTGAAACTATGGTGAACGAACCTCTGATGTGCTGCGAAGAAAACTGCGTACACTGCGAAGCGGTCAAGCAGGTTGGATGCCGGATGCCGGACGAGCAGACTGCACGATTGACTTCGGATTTTTTCAAGGCATTTGCGGATAAAACACGAGTGCGGATTCTGTCCGCGCTGGCGATTCACGAACTGTGTGTATGTGACATTGCCGATCTTCTGGGTATGACCCAGTCGGCCATTTCACATCAGCTCAGCTTTCTCAAACAGGCGCGTCTGGTTGTCGGACGCAAAGAGGGAAAGACGGTGTATTATACCCTGTGCGATGGTCATATTCGCACCATTTTGCGGCAGGGCATCGAACATGTACAGGAAGAAACGACGGGAGACGTGTAAAGCGTCTCCCTTTGTCATGTAGATGGTCTGCGATTCGTTGAAAAAAGAAATTTCGATACGCACGAAATTTAGCTTAAAAGCACAATCTTTTCCGCGGAAAAAGCATTTTCGAGATTTTGAATTGCGCTTTTTCGGGATTCGTAATATAATAAACTCTGTATATGAAATGGAGGATTGTCATGCTGCATACTGCTCTGGAACAGATTTTGCCCCGTGTACAAAAGCCTGCCCGTTATGTCGGCGGTGAATGGGGATCTGTGACCAAAGATAAAAACAATGTTGATTTACGCTTTGCGTTCTGTTTCCCCGACGTTTATGAAGTCGGTATGTCCCATCTGGGTTCGCGCATTTTGTACGGACTGCTCAACGATCAGAAGAACATCTGGTGTGAGCGCGTCTTTGCGCCCTGGATTGACATGGAAGACGAGATGCGCCGCGCAGGAATTCCGCTGTATGGTCTGGAGAGCGGCGATCCGCTGTCTGATTTTGATATCATCGGCTTTACGCTGCAATACGAGCTGTCGTTTACCAATATTCTGAACATGCTGGATTTGGGCGGCGTGCCGATTTTGGCTAAGGATCGTCCGGGCCTTAAAAATCTGGTTGTCGCCGGCGGCCCGTGTGCTTACAACCCGGAACCGCTCTGCGATTTCATCGATCTGTTTATGATCGGTGATGGCGAGGAGATCATGCTCGATCTGACCAATCTGTATCAGAGTGCGGTACAGCGTGGTCTGTCCAAGCACGAATTCCTGGTCGAAGCGGCCAAGATTCGCGGTATGTACGTTCCGGCGCTCTATGAGGTCGGCTATAAGGAAGACGGTACGATCAAGGCAATTACACCTAAGGACGGTGCACCGGCATTCGTACAGAAGCGCATTGTACGCGATCTGGATACCATGTACTATCCGGATTATTTTGTCGTTCCCTCGACCGATATCGTATTTGACCGTGCGATGATCGAGCTGTTCCGCGGTTGTCCGCGTGGCTGCCGTTTCTGTCAGGCAGGTCATACCTATCGCCCGCTGCGCCGCAAGTCTAAGGAAACCCTGATGAAGCAGGCCGAGGCTATCCTGAAAAATTCGGGTTACGAGGAGATTTCGCTGTCCTCACTGTCCACGAGTGATTACGGTGAACTGAGTGAGCTGACTGAGTGCATGCTCGACTACTGTGAGCCGCGTCATATCAGCCTGTCGCTGCCGTCGCTGCGCGCGGACAGCTTCAGCTCGGAGCTCATGCAGCGCGTCCAGAAGGTGCGCAAGAGCGGTCTGACTTTTGCGTGTGAGGCAGGTACCCAGCGCCTGCGTGATGTCATCAACAAGAATATCACCGAAGACGATGTCCTGCACGCTTGTGAGATCGCATTCAAGGGCGGCTGGAATAATGTCAAGCTGTACTTTATGATTGGCCTGCCGACCGAGACTTCGGAAGACCTCGACGGTATCTCTGAGATTTGCAAGAAGGTCGCTTACTGCTGGCGCATGAACACCGACAACCGTCAGCGCGGCGTTAAAATCACGGCCTCGGCTTCGTGCTTCGTGCCCAAGCCGCAGACCCCGTTCCAGTGGGATGCACAGAACTCGCTCGAGGAGTTCCGCGGCAAGCAGGATTATATGAAGAAGATCATGCGCACCAAGAACGTGACTTATAACTGGCATGATGCTGAGACTTCGGTCATGGAGGGCGTCATTGCACGCGGTGACCGCCGTCAGGGTGCTGCCATCTATACCGCATGGAAGAATGGCTGTAAGTTTGACGGCTGGGATCAGTGCTTCTCGTATGAAAAGTGGATGGATGCATTTGCGTCCTGCGGACTGGACCCCAAGTTCTACGCATACCGTCAGCGCCCGCTCGACGAGCTGTTCCCGTGGGATCATATCGGCTGCGGTACGCTCAAGGATCACTTGAAGCGTGAATGGGAGCGTTCGCGTCAGGCGATTGTCACCCCGGACTGCATGCAGCAGTGTGCTGCCTGCGGCTCCAATCGACTGCTCGAGGGAGGTAAGTGCTGTGTTTAAGGCTAGAATGCGATTTGCCAAGGAAGGCCGTGCGAAATATATTTCTCACCTCGATCTGATGCATACCATGCAGCGTGCAATGGCACGCTGCCAGATGCCGCTCTGGTTTACCGAGGGTTTTAACCAGCACGCTTACGTGTCGGTTGCCCTTCCGCTCTCGACCGGTTACTCGGGCGAGTATGAGTTTTTGGACTTTAACCTGTTGTCCGAGAATGTACCGATCAATGCCGTGGAAGCACTCAATGCCGTGTTCCCGGAAGGCCTGCGTGCCATTGAGATTTATCCGCTCGCAGACGGCGGTATGCCGCTGCGCGATATCGCATGGTCGAAGTATCGAATCACTTGGTCGTTTGCCGACGGCGTGCCCGCAGATTTTGCAGAGAATGTCAATAAGCTGTTTGCACAGCCGACGGTGGAGATCGTCAAGCGCTCCAAGCGCGGCGAAAAGACCGTCAACATGCGCGAGCTGATGAACGGTTTTGCACTTACCGAGCAGGACGGTCAGGTGGTCGCCGAGGTCGTGACCGCTGCGGGCAATAATAATATGAGCCCGGAGTATCTGACGCGTGCGATTGCGCAGTATTTGCCGCAGTATGAAATTTCGAGTGCGGCATATCACCGCCTGTGCGTCTATAACGATAAGATGCAGGCATTCCGATAATTGAATTCGTTCGGCAGAAAGGAAATTACATGCCAAATAACAAGACAGTTGTCTCGCAAGAACAGATTGCACATCAGTATGAATATATGCAGTTCATCGCCCGTATGAACGAGGACAAGGCACAGGTGCGTGGACAGCGCCCGAAAGCCTTCACCCAGACTTTTGGCTGCCAGCAGAACGAGGCAGATACCCAGCGGATCGCCGGCATGCTGGACGAAATGGGCTATGAAAAGACCGACCGTACCGAAGATGCCGATGTCATTGTCATCAACACCTGTGCGGTGCGTGAGCATGCAGAGAGCCGTGCGCTGGGCAATGTCGGCGCACTGTCTCATCTGAAGAAGGCACGTCCTGAGGTTACCATCTGCCTGTGCGGCTGTATGGTCCAGCAGGAGCACATGCCGGACAAAATCAAGAAGAGTTATCCGCAGGTCGATCTGGTGTTCGGTACCCATGCGCTCTGGCGTTTTCCCGAGCTGCTGTATCGCCGCTTGACCGGAGATAAGCGCGTCTTTGATACCAGTGGAGACGCGGCAGGCTATATCGCCGAGGGCTTGCCGGTACTGCGTGACGGCGGTACCAAGGCATGGCTGTCCATCATGTACGGCTGCAACAATTTCTGTACCTATTGCATCGTACCCTATGTTCGCGGCCGCGAGCGCAGCCGTGCACCGGAGGAGATCGTACACGAGTTAGAGCAGCTGGTCGCAGACGGCTATAAAGATATCACGCTGCTTGGTCAGAATGTAAACTCCTACGGTAAGGACTTGGACGAGCAGATCGATTTTTCTGACTTGCTCATGCGCCTGAACGAAGTACCCGGAGATTTCCTGCTGCGCTTTATGACCAGCCATCCCAAGGACGCTTCGCATAAGCTGTTTGATACCATGGCTGCCTGTGATAAGGTGGCAAAGCAGCTGCATCTGCCGTTCCAGTCGGGCAGCGATACCGTGCTCAAGCGCATGAATCGCGGCTATACTGCCGAGCACTATCGTGAGCTGATCGCATATGCACGCAGCAAGATGCCGGATATCACCCTGTCGAGTGATATCATCGTTGGATTCCCGGGAGAAACCGAGGAAGACTTTGAAAAGACGCGCACGCTGGTTGCAGAAGTTGGTTTTGACATGCTGTACACCTTCCTGTACTCCAAGCGCAGCGGTACACCTGCGGCAGAAATGCCCGATGACACCACGCACGCAGTTAAGCAGGCACGCTTTGAGCGTCTGCTCAAGACACAGGACGAGACGGTGCAGGCAAGACAGGACGCCTATCAGGGCAAGCGCCTGCGCGTTCTGGTAGATGGTACGAGCAAGGGGACCGAGTATCCGCTGACCGCACGCACCGAGGGTGGTCTGCTGGTCTGCTGTGCGGGTGATGACTTGAAGATCGGTGAGTTTGCCGATGTTGTGATTGAAAAAACTTCCCTGCGCTGCCTGTTTGGCCGAAGCGTATGAGACCGAGAAAAGAAGGAAAAAACATGGCAGAGCTAACCCCAATGATGAAGCAGTACTTCGAGATCAAGGAGAAGTGCCGCGATTATATTTTGTTTTATCGTCTGGGCGACTTTTATGAGATGTTCTTTGACGATGCCATTTTGGTCTCGCGTGAACTGGAACTGACGCTGACCGGCCGTGACTGCGGACAGGAAGAGCGTGCGCCCATGTGCGGCGTACCCTATCACGCCAGCGAAAGCTATATTGGTCGTCTGGTGCGCAAGGGTTATAAGGTGGCGATTTGCGAGCAGGTAGAAGACCCCAAGACCACCAAGGGACTGGTCAAGCGCGATATTGTGCGCATGGTCACGCCGGGTACGGTGATCGAGGCTTCCATGCTGGATGAACGCCGCAATAATTTCCTGTGTTGTCTGTTTACCGAGGGCGCTGCCGGCGGCGTATGCTTTGCCGATATTTCCACGGGTGAAGTATATGCGACCTCGACAACCACCGCAGGCGAACTGCTCAGCGAAGTGGGACGTTTTCTGCCCAGCGAGACCCTGCTCGGCGGTGATGCTGTGACCGATGCCTCGCTGCAAGGCTTTTTGAAAGAGCGTGTAGATTCTATTTTCTCGCCGCTCGATGCGCAGGCATTTGATGCAGAACAGGCGTATGCACTGGTTGAAACCCATTTCGGTGCGCAGGCAATTGAGGCCAACGGACTGGGGGAAAATGGCATTGTCGTGCGCGTACTGGGTGGCCTGCTGCACTATCTGGAGGAAACGCAGAAAGCCAGCTTGGGCGGACTGAATACACTTAACGTCTACCAGCAGGGTCAGTACATGGAACTTGACCTGACTGCACGGCGTAATTTGGAGCTGTGCGAGACCATGCGAACCAAGGAAAAGAAGGGTTCGCTGCTCTGGGTCATCGACCGTACCAAGACGGCAATGGGTTCGCGTATGATTCGTCAGTGGCTGGAAAAGCCGCTGCTTAATCCCTTGCACATTCGCAAGCGTCAGCAGGCAATCGGTGCACTGTGTGACGATCCGGTACTGCACTCTAATTTGACCGATGAGCTTGACCAGCTTTTTGATATTGAGCGTCTGATTGGCCGTGTGGTCTACGGCACGGCAAATTGCCGTGATCTGCGCGCCATGCAGACATCGCTCGAGCGCTTGCCGCTTATCAAGCAGCTGCTGTCTGAGCTGGATAAGATCCCGCTCGTGCACGAGTTGAACGAGCGCATTGATCCGCTGACCGATATCTGTGAGCTGATCGGCAGCGCCATTGTAGACGAACCGCCGGTTTCGGTGCGTGAAGGCGGACTGATTCGACCGGGCTTCCGACCGGAAGTTGACGATCTGCGCGGGCTGGCATCGGGCGGTAAGGGTAAGATTGCCGAGATCGAGCAGCGAGAGCGCGAGGCGACCGGCATTAAGGGACTCAAGATCGGATACAATCGCGTATTTGGTTATTATCTGGAAGTCACCAAGACCAATCTGGACGCAGTTCCGGAGCATTACATCCGCAAGCAGACGCTTGCCAATTGTGAGCGCTACATTACCGAGGAACTCAAACAGCTGGAAGGCCAGGTGCTCGGTGCACAGGAACGTCTGACCGCATTGGAGTACGAACTGTTCTGCGAGGTGCGTGAGCACGTTGCAGCGCAGGTACACCGCATCCAGCGCACGGCACATGCGCTGTCCAATATCGACGTACTGGCAGCGCTGAGTGATTTGGCAGCCAATGAGCATTATGTATGCCCGGAGGTGGATTTCTCCGGACGGATTGATATTAAGGATGGCCGTCATCCGGTTGTCGAGAAGATGCTGCGCGGCGGTCTGTTTATTCCGAACGATACGCTGCTCGATCAGGATGACAACCGTGTTGCTGTTATTACCGGCCCGAATATGACAGGTAAGTCCACCTATATGCGTCAGGTTGCTCTGATCACTATTTTGGCGCAGATGGGTTCGTTTGTACCAGCGGCTTCGGCGCGTATCGGTATTGTGGATCGTATTTTCACCCGTGTCGGTGCATCGGATGACCTTGCAAGCGGCCAATCTACGTTTATGGTCGAGATGAGCGAAGTTGCAGATATTTTGCGCGGTGCAACGCGCAATAGCCTGCTCATTCTGGACGAAATTGGACGCGGTACATCCACTTATGATGGTATGTCCATCGCCCGTGCTGTTGTCGAGTATGTCGCTGATAAAAAGCGCATCGGTGCACGCGCCCTGTTTGCCACCCATTACCACGAACTGACCGCACTGGAAGATCTGGTGGATGGCATTAAGAATTACAATATTGCTGTCAAAAAACGCGGCGATAACATTACATTTTTGCGTAAGATTGTGCGCGGCGGCGCAGATGACAGCTACGGTATTGAGGTTGCTGGTTTAGCTGGTGTGCCCAATCCGGTCATCAAGCGTGCCAAGCGTATTTTAGCCGATCTTGAGAGCAATACGCCCAAGGTTGAAGTGCATGCAGTCGCGGATAGTGAACCTGCGCAGGTATCGCTGATGGATTTGGGAACCAATGCGGTTGCCGACCGGCTGCGCAGCATGCAAATTGAGACCATGACGCCGATTGAGGCGATGACCGCACTGTATGAGCTCAAACAGATGCTCAGTTAAAGAGAAAGGAGGCTGTAACCCATGCCGATCATTCATGAATTGTCCGATCATCTGGCCGACTTGATTGCGGCTGGTGAAGTTGTAGAGCGTCCAGCCTCCGTTGCCAAGGAGCTGGTCGAGAATGCAATCGACGCGCACGCAACACAAATCACGGTAGAGATTGAGAACGGCGGCATTTCTTACCTGCGTATCGCAGACAATGGCTGTGGTATGTCACCAGAGGACGCACCCATTGCGTTTCGCCGCCATGCGACCAGTAAGCTGAGAACCGAGGATGACCTGTCCGCGATTGGAACGCTGGGATTTCGCGGTGAGGCGCTGGCAGCCATCGCGTCGGTTTCTCGCATCGACCTGTTTACCAAGCAGGCGGATACCCTTGCAGGTGTGCATCTGCACTTGGAAGCGGGTGAGATTCTGGAAAATGAGGAAGCTGGCTGCCCGAACGGTACGACCATCATTGTACGGGATATTTTTTACAATACCCCGGCACGTATGAAGTTTTTGCGCAAGGATTTCACCGAAGCAGGCTATGTCGTCGGTGTTGTCCAGCATGCAGCACTGTCTCATCCCGAAATTGCATTTACCATGATTCGAGATGGCAGACAGGTTTTTGCAACGCCGGGCAATGGCAAACTGATTGCACCGGTGTTCTCGGTGTTCGGCAAGGAGATGACGGCAAACCTTATTGAGGTACCCGCATTTTCTCGCGGAAGCCTTTCGGCCTGGGGCTATATCACCAAGGCACATGCCGGACGTCCCAATCGCTCTATGCAGCACTTTTTCGTCAATGGACGCTATGTCAAGTCGCGTGTCATGCAGGCGGCCATGGAAGAAGCCTATCGCAATAAGCTGATTACCGGCAAGTATCCGTCGGGCGTTATGTTCCTGACGCTGCCGCTGCACATGGTCGATGTCAACGTGCATCCGGCGAAAACCGAGGTCAAATTTGCCGAGGAAAAGGCAGTCTTTGACGTGGTCTATGTGGCTTGTAAGAATGCACTCGAGCAGGATGACAACGTACCCGAGATCAAGGCGCATGCGGAAAAGAAACCGGCTCGCGAAGATCATCTGACGCAGGAGCAGCAGCGCATGACCATGCCGCAGCCGACAGCTGCCAAGCCGGTTGAGGAAAAAACAGTTTCCGCTCCGGTTACGCCGCCTGTGCAGGTACAGGAGCAGCCCAAGGTCGAAATCAAAGCAGAACCTGTTATTTCGACCGTTACACCGATGCCTGAGCGTACGGCGCCTGCACCGGTCGAAAAGCCTGAGCCGCAGCCCAAGCCGAGCAAACCGGAAAAGTATCCCGTTACCGATTCGTATTCTCTGATGGGACGCACGGTAAAAGTGCATTCTCTTTATGCATCCAAGGCGGCAGAGCTAGGAACAGGAAAGTTCCCGCTGCATCAGAACAGGATTAAACAGCCGTATGTCAATGCAGACGACGAGGATGGTTTGGACTGGGATTACCTGCCGCAGCTGGTGATTCCCGGAGATGATCGAGACCGCTCACCGGCGGCTGAAACCGTCTCGGTACAGCCTGAGCCGCAGCCTGAAACCGAGGCGCAGCCGGTCATTCCGGAACATAGTGCCCGTGTGCTTGGAGAGGCGTTCCAGACTTATATTGTGGCAGAAGACGACAAGGGACTGCTCCTGATCGATAAGCATGCAGCACATGAACGCATGATTTTTAATCGTCTGCGTGCAAGCGTGGATATTCCGAGACAGGAACTTCTGACACCTGTGATTGCCGAAGTGACCGCACCTGAATACGCAGCACTCAGCGAGCAGCTGGAGCGCATTCGGGAGATTGGTTTTGATATCGAGCCCTTTGGACAGAATAGCTTTGCCATTCGTGCCATTCCGGCTTATCTGGACAGCGGTGCAGTACAGGAGACGGTCACCGAAATGGCGGATAAGTTGATGAACAATCGGACACCGGTACCCGATCGTCTGGACGATGTCATCCATACCGTGTCGTGCAAGGCGGCAATCAAGGCGGGTATGACAACATCGCTGGCTGAACTGCAAGACTTCTGCAATCGTGTACTGGAAGATTCGGACGTTGTCTGTTGTCCGCATGGCCGACCGGTCACGGTGCGTTTAACCAAGTATGAGCTTGACAAGATGTTCAAGCGCGTCAATCAGTGAGGAGACCGATATGCAAAATAGGCTGATTTGTATTACGGGGCCAACGGCAAGCGGTAAGACCGCGCTGTCGATTGCGCTCGCACAGCGTCTGCAAACCGAAATTATCTCCTCGGATTCCATGCAGATCTATCGAGAGATGGATATTGGAACAGCTAAGCCGACGGCGGCAGAACAGGCTGCGGTACCGCACCACATGATTGACATTGTCGACCCAGGTGAACCGTTTTCGGTTGCTCGATATGTCGAACTGGCCGATCAGTGTGCACAGACGCTGCTGCAAGCGGGCAAAATCCCGCTCATAGTCGGCGGTACGGGATTATACCTGGACGCGCTGATTGAAGGCAGCGCATTTCCCGGAGATGAAACCGACCACTCAATCCGTGAGAAGTACGAGCGTATGGCACGGGAGCAGGGAAACGAAGCGGTACATGCTTGTTTGCAGCAGGTTGATCCTGTGGCAGCTGAGCGCCTGCATCCGAATAACCTCAAGCGTGTCATTCGCGCGCTGGAAGTGTTTGAGCAGACTGGATTGACGCTTGACGCATTCAATCAGCAAAACAAACGACCGGAACCTAAGTATCAGGCGATTAAAATTGGTCTGTGTCCCTCCGATCGAGAGATTTTGTATGCACGCATCAACCAGCGGGTCGATCAGATGCTCGAGGAAGGACTACTAGAAGAAGCCGAGCACCTGTTCCGGGAAGGAAAGCTGACTGGTACAGCGGCGCAGGCGATCGGCTATAAAGAACTGGCCGACTACTTTTCCGGAAATGGTTCGCTGGAGGAGTGCGTTGAGATTCTCAAGCGACGCACGCGCAATTATGCCAAGCGGCAGCTGACCTGGATCAAACGCGATCCGACGGTCTTCTGGCTGACTTATGATGCGGGTGCGGATTTTGAACAGGTGCTTCAGCGTTCGACAGATTATCTTGCGCAGCAGGGTATACAATGATTCCATAATTTTATACAATTATGGAGGGAATATCTTGTGAAAAACGATATCAATTTGCAGGACGCTTTTTTGAATGTCGTCCGCCAGCAGGGCCAAGTGATTACGGTGATTTTGATGAACGGTTATCAGATGCGCGGTATTATTCGCGGTTTTGACAGCTTCATTGTAATCCTGGAGAGCGACGGCCGGCAGCAGATGGTTTATAAACACGCGATTTCGACGATGATTCCCAGTCAGCGAGTCGAATTTTATACTCGCCGGGAGGAGCGTGCGTCGAACTAGACAAGGAGACTCTGGTTGTGGGAAAACAATCTATCTGGAAACGGATTAAGCCTGCGAATGTGATGGTCGCAGTATTGACCGTGGTCGCTGTGGCTTATTTGATCGTGCAGTGCGTAAATTCCATGCAATCCAACATTGAGACGACGCCTGCGGTCTATGTGACGATGGATGAATCGATCTCGGCAGAGGGATGGTTTGTGCGCGATGAGACGGTGGCCGAGGGTACGTCAAGCAACTCGGTCAAGCACATCGTTTCAAACGGCGAAAAGGTACAGGATGCGGCAGCGCTTGCGATTGTGTATGAAGATGAGAGCATCATGGAAGCCAGCCGACGGATGGAAGAAATCGACAATGAGCTGAGCTTGCTCAATTCGGCGGTACAGTCGGTCGATAATTACACCAATGACAATACCAAGCTCGACCAGCAGATTACGCGAGAGATGCAGCAGCTGGCAGTCCGGGTGGACGACGGCATGTTGTCCGACGCTTATGAGACTGCAACCGAGCTGCGCAAGCTGGCGCTGCGCAGAAATGCATCCTCGCTGGATGTGGCATCCATCAAGTCGCAGATTGTTGCGCTGGAGAATGAGAAGAAGCAGCTAACCGGACAAGCTTCCGGCCGCAGCAATACCATCAGCGCGCCGGCTTCGGGATATTTTTCCGAGGTTGTAGACGGCTATGAGGAAATTCTGACTCCGGAAAAGGTCAGAACCATGCAGCCGGAGACCTTCAAGCAGCTGACCGAGCAGAAGGTCACGGCACCGACCGGAAAGCTGGGTAAGGTAGTCAGTGGGTTTACCTGGGACTTTGCGACCGTTTTGAGCGAAGAGAATGCCGCACGCTTGTCAGTTGGACAAAAGGTAACGCTCAAATTTTCGCAGATCTCAGCGAATGCCGATGCCGAAGTGGTAGCGATCAATTCCAGCAAAGAGAGCGGGGAAGCGCTCGTTGTTTTCCAAAGCCAGATCATGAACGGAGAACTGGTCTCCATTCGACAGCAGAAGGTCGATATTGTGGTGGCCACACATTCGGGACTGCGTGTTCCGGTTTCTGCGATCACGATGAATGACAAGGGCGAGACGGGTGTATTGATCCTGACCGGAAATACGGCTCGTTTTAAGTACATTGATGAAAAGAATTCGTACAAGGGTGAACAGTATTACATCGTTCCCAAGGGAACAACATACAAATACCTGCTCATGAATGACGAGATTGTCATTCATCCGAGCGGTTCGAATAATTTGAAGGTGATTTCATCATGATGACAGAGACAGAACGCAGTACATTGGAAGAACGCCTGCATGACGTACAGCAACGGATTGCACAGGCAGCCCGCGCGGCTGGACGAGATCCGAAGGAGGTACTTCTGGTTGCGGCGACCAAAATGAACGACGCAGAGCGCGTGCAGGCCGCAATCCAGGCAGGACTTACGGCCTGCGGCGAAAACCGCGTGCAGGAGCTGTTAGAAAAATATGAGCAGGGTGCGTATCAAGGTGCAGACTTGCAGTTTATCGGCACCCTGCAAAGCAATAAGGTAAAATATTTGCTTGGCAAGGTCTCGCTCATTCAGTCGGTTAGTTCGCTGAAACTGGCAGAATGTATTGCAAAAGAGGCAAAAAAGCGTAATATGTGCCAAGATATTTTGCTGGAAGTCAATATTGGACGGGAAGAGGCGAAAAGCGGATTTCTGGTAGAGACACTGGATTCTTCGCTGGAAGCGCTTTCCAAATTCCCTGAAATTCACATCCGCGGATTGATGGCCATTCCACCGATTCCAACAGGCACAGACAAAAATTCGCGTTATTTTGCAGAAATGCGACAACTCTTTGTTGACATATCGGCAAAAAAATACGATAATGTATCTATGGACTATTTGTCTATGGGTATGACTGCTGACTTTGAAGAGGCGATTCGGTTCGGCGCAAATATCGTGCGCGTCGGTACGGCGATCTTTGGACGGCGGCCTTATCCGGTAGGCACCGGTCTGTCAAGGGAGATCCAATAAAAAAGAATTAAAGTTATCCACAAAGGAGTTTTGGAATATGGCATCGATCAAGGGTTTTCTCGATTGGGTAAAGGGCGAGGACATGGAAGAGAATTTCGACGATTTCGCCCCCGTACAGCGTGAGGAAACGCTGGAGGACGATCAGCCCGCTGAGGAGTCCTCTTACAATAGCGCATCCACTTCGTCGGCTGCAGGCCGCCGCAACAATGTTGTAAACATCAACACCACGGCTCAGCTGGCGGTTGTTCTGGTTAAGCCCGACCGCTTCGAGAATGCTGCGGAGATCGCAGACCATCTCAAGGAGAAGCGTACGGTTGTACTCAATCTCGAGCAGACCAATAAGGATGTTGCCCGCCGCCTGGTAGACTTTTTGAGCGGTGTTGCATACGCACAGGAAGGTAAGATTAAGAAGGTCGCAAACAGCACGTTCATCATCACCCCCTATAACGTAGATATTCTGGGTGATCTGATTGATGAACTGGAGAACAACGGACTTTACATCTGATTGAAGGAATAGCGTGTTTAACTATTTTGTCATTTTGGTAATACAGCTCATCAGAATCTTTGAGTTTTTGATGTTTGCTCGGGCGATCTTTTCCTGGTTCCCGCAAGTGCGCGGCAGTAAGATCAGTGAGTTGCTGTATCTGGCAACCGAGCCGATCGTTATGCCGTTTCGTTCGCTTTTGGATCGCGTGGATGCGTTCCGCGGCATGATGTTTGACATCCCGTTTCTTTGCGGGTTCATGTCGCTGATGATTGTGGAGCGTATCCTATACAGTCTGGTCATATAACAAAGTGAGGTGGCTGGGGGTACTCCGGCCATTTTGCCTTGCAGGAAACAGATTCACTTCATGTATTTCGGAGGATAAAAACTATGCTGACGGTTCAGGAAATTCAGGCATTGACTTTTGAAAAAGCAATGTTCAACGGATATGACCCGAAATCTGTTGACGAGGTGATCGAGCAGATCACCGAAGACTATGCAGCAATGCAGAAGGAGAATGCCGCGCTCAAGGCCAAGATGAAGGTGCTGGTCGACAAGATCGATGAGTATCGTTCGGTTGAGGACGGTATGCGCCGTGCACTGGTTTCGGCACAGGGTATCGCACAGGAAACCCTGGATAAGGCCAAGCTGGAGGCACAGCAGATCATTGACGAGGCGAAAGAAAAGTACGAAGTACGCGTCAAGGAGCTCAAGGCTGAGATCGTAGCCGAGGAGCAGCGTCTGGAAATCGCCAAGAAGAATAACGCTGATTTTCTCAGCAAGATGACGGCTGTTTACGAGGCGCAGAAGAAGATTCTGGTCAAGCTCGCTGCCGCACCCGAGCTGCAGCCGGCAGAGCCGACTGTGGAGAGCGCAGAGGCTGCAATGCCGGTCGCTGAGGACACAGCAGAGCCGGCTGTGACCGAGAATGCACCGCAGGCTGTTGAGGAAGCAGCTGCTCCGGCTGCTGCACCCGAGCAGGTCAAGGTTCCGCGCAATGAGGAGCTGCCTGAAGAGGTTAAGCAGTACGTCGAGCTTCAGAAGGAAAAGAAGTTTACGATTTCTGAAGTGAACCTTGCGTCGAGCAGACAGCATGGCGTCAACTCGGATACCCAGCGTCTGCATGAGCAGGCAACTGCACGATTCGATTTCGGCGAGCTGAAGTTCGGTGCGGACTACAAGCCCGAGAACGATTAAGAGAGAAACAAACGAAAGGACGGACACGGTACAATGCCGCAGGATTATAACGAGACAATCAATCTGCCCAAGACCGACTTTCCCATGCGGGCAAATCTGCCCAAGAGAGAGCCTGGCTTCCTGGCAGGTTGGGAGCAGGACAACAACGCGCTTTATCATGCGCTGATGAAGAAGAACGAGGGTAAGCCGCTTTTCGTGCTGCACGACGGCCCTCCGTATGCGAATGGTAATCTGCATATGGGTCATGCCCTCAATAAGGTACTCAAGGACTTCATCGTTCGATACAAGAACATGGCAGGTTTCTATGCCCCCTACGTACCCGGCTGGGATACGCACGGTCTGCCGATCGAGCGTCAGGCAATTCAGGCGTATGGCATGGATCGCGATAAGGTATCTGTATCGGAGTTCCGCCAGAAGTGTGAGGAGTTCGCTCGTAAGCACGTTAACACGCAGCGTGAGCAGTTTAAGCGTCTGGGCGTTATCGGCGATTGGGAGCATCCGTACCTGACCCTGACCCATGACTTCGAGGCGAAGCAGATCGAAATCTTCGGCGAGATGGCCAAGAAGGGTTATATCTATAAGGGCCTGAAGCCGGTTTACTGGTGCCCGCATGACGAGACCGCACTGGCTGAGGCTGAGATTGAGTATCAGGACGAGCCCTGCTCTTCGATCTATGTTAAGTTCGCGGTAACCGACGATAAGGGTGTTATTGAAAAGGCAATCGGTACCAAAGAGAACGTCTACTTCGTAATTTGGACGACCACCACCTGGACTCTGCCCGGCAACCTTGCAATTTCGGTCAATCCGTTCTTTGAGTATGATCTGGTTAAGGTACCCAATGGCGAGATCTACGTTCTGGCGAAGGAACTGGTCAACAGCGTTATGCAGGCTGCTGGCATTGAGTCCTGGGAAGTTCTGGCGACTCTGCTGGGCTCTGATCTGGAAATGATGAAGACCCAGCATCCGATCATGGATCGTGAGTCTGTAATCATCACCGGCGAGCATGTTACGCTGGATGCTGGTACCGGCTGTGTTCATACCGCACCTGGCTTCGGTGCAGACGACTTCATTGTCTGCCAGAAGTATAATATTCCGATCATCGTTCCGGTTGATGGCAAGGGCTATGCAACCGAGGATGCCGGCAAGTATGCTGGTATGTATTACGAGAAGACCACCCCGATCATTCTGGATGATCTGCGTGCATGCAATGCACTGCTCGCAATCGAGGATATCGTTCATAGCTATCCGCATTGCTGGCGCTGCAAGAACCCGATCATCTTCCGCGCAACCGAGCAGTGGTTCTGCTCTGTCGATGCGCTCAAGGATGACGCGGTTAAGGCTTGCCATGAGATCACTTGGCTGCCCGGCTGGGGCGAGGAGCGCATGACCTCCATGATCATGGAGCGCTCTGACTGGTGTATTTCCCGTCAGCGTATCTGGGGCGTTCCGATCCCGATCTTCTTCTGCAAGAAGTGCAGTAAGCCGCTGGTCAATGAGCAGACTATCAAGCTGGTATCCGATCTGTTCCGTGAGAAGGGCTCGAATGCTTGGTTTGAGATGGATGCAAGCGAGATTCTGCCGTCCGACATTCATTGTGAGTGCGGCTGCGGTGAGTTCGATAAGGAAACTGATACCATGGACGTATGGTTCGACTCCGGTTCGAGCTGGGCAGCAGTCATCGAGCAGCGTGAAGGCCAGCCCATCCCGGTTGACGTATACCTTGAGGGTAACGACCAGTACCGCGGTTGGTTCCAGTCTTCTATGCTGACTGCGATTGCAACCAAGGGTATTGCACCGTATAAGACGGTCATCACCCATGGTATGATCGTTGACGAAGAGCGTCAGAAGATGTCCAAGTCTCTTGGCAACGGCATCAGTCCGCAGGAGATTCTGGATCAGTATGGTGCAGATATTCTGCGTCTGTGGGTATCCTCGGCAGATTACCGTCAGGACATGCGCATTTCCAAGGAAATGTTCAAGCATCTGGCACAGAACTACCTCAAGATTCGTAACACCGCTCGTTACATTCTGGGTAACCTGGAAGGCTTCGATCCTAAGACTGATATGGTTGCATACAACGATCTGTGCGAGCTCGATCGTTGGGCACTGATGAAGCTGAATGATCTGGTTGCAAAGGTCATCAAGGGCTACGACGACTATGAGTTCCATGTCGTTCTCCATGCAATCCATAACTTCTGTGTCGTTGATATGTCCAACTTCTACCTGGATGTTATCAAGGATCGCCTGTACTGTGAGGAGAAGAATGGCGTACTGCGTCGTTCGGCTCAGACCGCAATGTACGAGATTCTGGATGCACTGGTGCGCATGATTGCACCGATTCTGTGCTTCACCGCTGACGAGATCTGGCAGGCAATGCCGCATCGTGACGGCGATGACGCTGCAAACATTGTTCTCAATGCAATGCCTCAGGTAAATCCGGCATGGGCATTTGCAGAGGAAGCTTCCAGCAAGTGGGACAAGCTGATCGCACTGCGTGACGATGTCAACAAGGCACTGGAAGAGGCTCGTAAGAACAAGGTAATCGGTAAGCCGCTGGAGGCATGGGTCACTGTCTATGCCGACGATGAGACGGCAGCTCTGCTGGAGACCGTACCGGCTGATGAGCTGGCTGCACTGTGCATCGTTTCCAAGCTGCGTGTCATCCGTGGAAACGGCGAGGGCATGCAGGGCGAGAACCTGCCGGTTCAGATTGCAATTGAGCGCGCTTCGGGCGATAAGTGCGAGCGCTGCTGGATGTATGTCGATTCGATCGGCCAGGATTCCAAGCATCCGACGCTGTGTGCACGCTGCGCCGCGGTTGTAGGCGAATAAAATATTGAAAATAAAAGGACAGGCAGCAATGTCTGTCCTTTTTTAAGGAGTTTTGTTATGATCATTGCGATCGTGATTATTTTAATGGTTTTGCTTGATCAGCTGGTAAAATACTGGGCACTGATCAAGTTGTCTGCAATCGGAACAATCCCACTGATTGACGGTGTATTTCACCTGACCTATGTCGAAAATCGAGGTGCAGCATTCGGTATTCTGCAAGATCAACGCTGGCTGTTTCTGGTGATGACACCGATCATTTTGGCTGTATTGGCTTATGTGCTGCATAAGAAGTATATTCGTACCAAGCTTGGCCGCGTGTCGGTTTATCTTATTGCAGCCGGTGCGGTGGGCAATCTGATTGACCGTGCATGGCATGGATTCGTGGTCGACCTGTTTGACTTCCGTCTGATTCATTTTCCCGTGTTCAACGTGGCCGATATCTATGTCGTCATTGGCGTAGTGCTGTTCTTCTATTATTACCTGATTCAGCACGATAAGGCGGTGCCGCATGAATGAGCAGATTTTTGCCGTTTTGCCCGAACAGGAAGGCAAGCGTATCGACGCATTTGTCTGCGAGCAGCTTGACGGTATTACGCGCAGCATGGTGCAGAACTGGATTGAACAGGGGCATGTAACGCTGGCTTCTGGAAAGACAGTCAAGAAAAATTATAAGGTCAGTGCGGGCGATGAAGTGATCGTACAAATGCCAGAACCGCAGTCTGTGGAGATCGAACCGGAGAATATCCCGATTGATATTGTCTATGAAGACGAAGATATCATAGTCGTCAATAAGGCACGTGGCATGGTGGTTCATCCGGCCGTGGGAAATTGGAATGGTACCTTGGTCAATGCACTAATGTATCATTGCGGTGACCGACTCTCAGGAATCAACGGTGAGATCCGTCCGGGTATTGTGCACCGTATCGATAAGGACACCAGCGGCCTGCTTGTAGTGGCAAAAAATGATTTAGCGCATCAGTCGCTGGCTGAGCAGATTGCCTGCCATTCTGCCGCACGAGAATATCAGGCGATTGTGGTAGGCGCACCGCGCGAAGATCAGGGAACGATTGCCCAGCCAATTGGCCGACATAAGGTTGATCGTAAGAAAATGGCCATTGTACCGGAGGGACGACATGCGGTGACGCATTATCAGGTTCTGAAACGTTTTCGGGGATATAGCCTGTTGGCATTTCAGCTAGAAACCGGACGTACACATCAGATCCGTGTACACATGGCATCCATCGGCCATCCGATCATTGGGGATCCGCTGTATGGCTTGAAAAAGGATCGGTTCAGTAGCTTAGACGGACAATGTCTGCATGCTTGGCGCTTGTCTCTCGATCATCCGAGAACAGGGGAACGCATGGTGTTCGAAGCACCCCTACCGGAGTATTTTATAGCAATTTTGAATAAAATGGTGCAGGAAAATGGGTAAATTTGACGGAATTGTATTGTTAAGTGATATGGACGGCACGCTTTTGGACGATCAAAAGCATATTTCCGAAGAAAATCAACGCGCAATCGATCGATTTGAGCGTGAAGGCGGCTGTTTTTGTATTGCAACAGGTCGTCCACCGATGACAACGGTTGATTTTGAGGAGCTTCTTCCGGCGGATGCACCTAGAGTATACCTAAATGGTGCATTTGTTCGGGACGGAGCGGGGAAGACGTTGGCGTCGCTGCCGTTAAATGATGAGATTTGGACGTTAATTGACCGTATTGCACAGGAATTTCCGATGGTGGGCTGTGAATTGTTCGCATCTGAGCAGATTTATCTGCATCGTTCCAGCCCGGAGTCGATGCGGCACCAGCAGATGGCAAGCTGTGAATTTACAGATTTTGCGCAGTATCGTCCTGGAGAACCGCTGTATAAGGCGAATTTCACCGGACAGCCTGAGATTTTAGCACAGGTGCGTGAGGCGTGCGCGGATTTACTTGCACAGTATGAGGCTGCATCGTCAACGCCGATTTTTCTGGAAGTGACAGAAAAGCGTGCAAGTAAGGGTGAAGCATTGCGCACGATCAAACAAGAGCTGAATGCAAAACGAGCGTATGCAATTGGCGACAGCGGAAATGATTTGTCAATGCTGTTGGCAGCAGATTTTAGCTTTGCACCGGAAAATGCAGATGCAGACATTTTAGAGATTGTGTCACAAGTTGTGCGCAGAAATACACAGCACGCAATTGCGCATGCGATTGAAGTGATTGAACAGCAGTTATAACGTGTATCACATGAAAAAATCAGCACCGGAGATTGGGAGGTGCTGATTTTTTGAGATATTATTAACTATACAAAATAAAGATTTTGTATAGTTGAGAGTAGGGACTTCTCCGGAATCCTGGAAATTTCTTAGTTTTCTGCGATTTTATGAAATCCCCAATATTGCACTTATACAGCATGTACATGCATGTTTTTTTATTTCTCCAGTGATCGATACAATCATTTTTATATTTTCTTTGTAAGTTTAATTGTTTGCGATCACTGATTAGATCAGTTTAGATATTTTGTCCGTTCCAAATTTCATTTCAAAAACAAAATCTTGATTGATTTTTAAATTTGTATTTTGCCAATCTATTTGCATTTACATATATTTACCCATATTGCAGCCATTTTGAAATTAAAATCCCCTGATTTCAGCTTGATTTTGAGAGTTCTCTGCATAAACACATATAAAAAGCCGCCTGCATCGTGCAAGCGGCTTTTCGGGTATAAATTTGAACAATGACTTAATTAGTGGTTGCCGGATGATGTGCGCTCAGACGCTTTTCCTTGATAAATACGCTCAAACGCTTATAAACCAGCATGGTAATGGTGGTCAGGATGATGCCCTTGATCATGGTGAACGGGAAAACACCCAGGAACAAATATGCGTTCATGCCATCAATAGCCGGATTTACACTCTTGCACAGATCAAAGATCATATCCAGGTTCCAGCCCATACCTTTTACGTAGAACGGCAGAATGATCAGCTTGTTGGTAATCATTGCAACAATCGACATAACAACGGTACCAACTGCACAGCCAACAAATGCGCCCTTGCGAGAGGTGTGGAGACGATAGAACGTAACAGCGATGATAATCAGCGTACAAGTCAGCAGAAAATCCTGCAGCTCACCAGTGCCGGCCGTCTGGGTCTGCGTTACATGAATGAGATCCTTAATCGCAGCCATCGCGATGCCGGGGCCAACGCCAAAAATAAAAGCACCAATCAAAATCACTGCACCGCTCAAATCAATTTTGAGGAACGGCGGCATAAACGGCAGCGGAAATTCGAAATACATCAGAACCGTTGCGATTGCTGCAAACACGGCTGTGTAAGTGATTTTCATGGTTTTTGTCATTTTGGTTGACATAAGAATACAGCTCCTTCTTTCCTACCGTCCTGTTGAGGAAATAAAACAACCCCGAGGAAACAAATCAAATTGCTCCAAGGGGCTTAAAAAGTAGGCATAGAAAAGCAAGTAGCTTTGTGCTATGTCACCTGTTTCTTTCATCCGGACTTTAACCGTCGGTTGGGATTCTCACCCATCATGCCCTAAGGCTCGCAGACTTACAGTACATAGACTGATTCACTGCCGGTGGAGACTTTCACTCCGCCCTGAAACAGAACGATCTTTAATTTCTGATATCATTATACTATATCGAGATGGATTGTCAAGCGTCTAGCCTTACTTTTTTCTGATTTCTTCGACAAGTGCAGCCAATTCATCGCGATTGGAAATCACATTAAGAAATTCGATCAGCGCGTTGGCAGAAAGTGTAGTAGGAAGCCCAAGTTCACGCAGGACTTGTGTGCGCAGCTTCTCGCTGCCCGGTTGACCGGATAATCCAAGTGCATAGAGATCGGCTTTCTTGATCGGAGAGATTGCGCGCTGAGCATGCTCAGTACACTTCCCTGTCTCTTCCCCACTTGTATCATCTAAGATCGTGGCACCTGCACGCCGCAGCGCTTCGCGCAGTACATCGGGCTTCATACCCTCGACGCCGAGCTTCCCTTCTTTGGATGCTGTGCGCTTGCGCGGTTCCTTGCCGAAGATCTCCGGAATATAAGCATGCTTAACCTGAGATGCTGGAATGGAACCTTTCAGATAGTTTCGGATGACTAAGCCAGCACCATCACTGTCGGTCAAAATGAGCAGCCCGCGTTTTTTTGCCAGCTGACGGAACATCGATAGACGCTCTTTGTCGGAAAAAATGCGAAAGCCACCGGTTTCAAGCACGATGGTATCGACCAACTGCTTGACCGTGTTTACGTCATATCGACCTTCAACAATAATTGCTTCTTTAATGCGAATCATGAGCGCTCCAATCCGGCTGCCATTTCCAATAAGGCAAGCTCAATCAGTTTTTGTTTGTCTGCCGCACTGCTTTTGAGTGCAGCATCGGTCTGACCACACAGTAAGACCGATTGCCGCAGCCAACTTTCGGGTAGTTTATGCGCAGCGGAACGAATGCGCTTTGCATAGTACGGAGAGGCAGAACCTAAGAGACTGAGCAGTTCCTTCTCGCTTCCTCGCGCAGATTCGTTCAGTTTGGCGGCATATAGACGCTGCATGTGACGTGCAATCGTGGAAAAAATGACGACCTCAGGATTTTTCTGCGCAAGTAAGTCATTGACCAGAGCGATTGCCTTGTCAAAGCGACGCTCTGTGATTGCATCACTCAGGTCGAATACAACTGCATCGAGTACCTTGGTGCATACCGTGTCAATATGATATCGTTTGATCGTGCCTGTGGTGCAGAATGCAGCAGCTTTTTCGATTTCCGTGATCAAATTGGTCATGGAAGTGCCGCACAGGAAAATGAGATACCGCGCGGTATCGTCATCAATGCCGCGATCGAGCGCACGGAAGCGTCTGCGAATCCAGTCTACCAGCTGTCGTTCGTCCAAGTGTTCAAAGGATACGAACGTACCTGCTTTGGATAGCACCTGATGGATTTTCAGGCGTTTGTCCGGTTTACATTCGATGACATCATAGTGGAAGATCAGACAAATGTATTCGGGCAGATCGGCGAGCAGCGCAGGCAGAAATTCACTGAAAGCCGCAGGCATTTTGTAGAGATCGAAGTCATGGACGATGACCAATTTGCGTTCGGCCATAGCAGGATAGCTCTCGATCGCATCGCGCAGCTGATCGGGAGACATCGATTTTCCGTCAAATTCAAACAGATTAAACTCTGCAAACGGACTGTCTCCGATGATTGCCTTTTTGCACTCACCCAGATAATGCATACGCAGATAACTCTCCTCACCGGAGAAAATATACAGTCTGCCAAGCTCACCTGTCTTTAACGATTGCTTGAGTGCAGAAAATCCATTTTCTTCTTGCTTTTTCGCCATAATATTTCTCCTTAGAGATGAGGAATTTTCCAGGTCAGATCCCCGACCAGATTGGTAGAACGGACAGGAATGTCGAATAGAGTGTCAGATGCACCGTATCCGGTTGAGAGAATGATTTCGGTGGGCTGAAGTTGATTCAGTGCACGCTGTAAATAGTCTTGCTTTTCGAACGAATTGTCCAGGATAACCCGATCACTTTGCAGAGGCGTGGATGTTAACAGTGCATCGAGCATATTTTGCGTCATGCTATGCAGCGTCAGCAGTTCAAAATCTCCGTCTACAAGACGAACGCCGAGCTTTCGGTCTATACCACCGATCAAAGTCGTCTGTGCAATTCCGGGAAGCGGGTATGCACTCTCCCCTGCCTTTTCCCAGACCGTTAAGGTGATGCCAGTCTGTTCAGCGGCTTGCATGAGGTCAGTGAGCGTTTCGCTTTCCTTCACATGATTGGGTAGGATGCAATGCGAAACTGGAATTTCGGTCAGAACTTGTGCGATGTTGCGGGCATGGGCTTTGTCCACGGCAGTCAGAATGACCGAGTCCAGTTCAGAGAAGCCATACCAGTTCATAGTCTCACGCAATATCGCCATTCCGTCTTGATTGGAAGCACAGCCACAGTCGATTAGAGACATCGAGTCGAATCCGTCGATCACCGAAATCATCTGTCCGTCTCCAACTGCATGCAGCGTCACGCGGGTGGTGTTGCTGTGGAGATAGTATGCATATCCGGTCGTTGCGATGAGAAAGCAGCAGCAAAGCGGAATGCTGATTTTGGGATAGACATAGCGATGTGCAAGAATCAGTACAATGAGCAATAGGATGGAAAGAACGGCGAGCCGACCGCTGGTTTCTTCCCAGTACAGAATACCCCAGTGCTGCGTGCCAAGTGTCTGCGCACACCAAAAGACATAGTCAATCAGGGGCACTAAAACATGCACCAGCACACCGGTTAAAAATGGGAAGAGACAGAAAAATACGCCCAAACCGAAAATGATACTGATGATACCTAAAATCATCAGGTTTGCCGGAATGGATAACAGCGTGATATAGCCAAAGGTACTAACCAGAATGGGTGTCGTAAATAACATTGCACACAGCGAGCAGCTAACTGCAGCGCCAAAGGCGTGTGCAAACTTCTTGCCGATATGACCGGGAATAAGAACATAAAGCTTTCCAAACAGGGTATGCTCCAGACGGCCGGCATAGCGTAAGATGCCGAAAGTAGACAAAAAGGACAGTTCCAGACTGAGACTGAACAGGGCGTAGGGATTGATACAGAGCAAAACCAGAAGTGCGGCACCCAAGGAAGTCTGTCCATCGCTTTCTCGTCCAAACAAAAAGGCAATACCGGAGAGCGTCGCCATGATGCCTGCGCGAATGATGGAGGGCGAAGCACCCGCCATAGGGATGAAAAACAGGATGGCGATAAAGGAAACCAGAACACCGATCTTGCGGCTGAAGAGCCGATAGATCAGTCCCACCAGAAACATCAGATGCAGACCGGATACAGCGATGATGTGGCTGAGACCTACCTTCTGTAAGTTCTGCTGGTCTAAAGGATCTAAATAGTTGCGATTGCCCAGCAAAAGCGCGTAGAGGAAACCGCCTTCGCGCTCGGGTAAATGCTCCATGATATAGCTGCCAAACTGTCGCGCGAGGGCTTGCGGACGATAGAAAAGCGGCGTTTCCTGGGCCTTTTCTGCTTCAAAGAGTGCGGCTTCTTTGGTTTCTTTGTCCTTCAAATAGGAAAAGGAAAGAAAGTTGCCGTTTGACATTTGATAACGCTGCCGGTCAAACCCCTGAAGGACGGTTGGCTGATAAAAGGTCACCAACACTTGCACCTGATCGCCGGGAGAAAGAGGCTCTTCGGTCAAAGGCAGATAACCGATGGCGGAAAATGATTGCCCAGGATAGGAAGAAAGTCCAACCGAATCACAGGATACCTTCACCTCGACACGCTGATTTTGGTCGTAAATATCAGGATCGGCGCGTACTTCGGCTTGCATCACCATCGTGCGCTCACATAACGCATCCAGCGGTGCGACCATAACCGTATGATACGCTGCGGTATAAATTCCGCCTGCGGCAAGACCAGTCAGAATACAGATGACTATGGGCTTACCGAAATACCGTGCCAGATAAATGCCATAGACGGCTAACAAAAGAATCAGCGGACTGTGTTTTACCAGCACAGGTGCATATTCGGTGAATTGCAGTACCAGAAAAAGCGCGGCAGCAAATGCCAGGGCGAAATAAAATAGATAGCGACGCATATCCCCAATCCTCCCTGCGTGCATAGGAAAAGAAGTGGCGGCATTGCTGCACGCCACTTCAACATTCCATTTCTAACAGCCGGAATTAGCCCGGAGGCCAGGTCATATCACGGCCGGAGAGCACATGAAAGTGCAGATGGAAGACCGATTGTCCCGCCTGCTCGCCGATATTCGACACGACGCGGTAGCTTTCCAGACCCAGATCTTTGGTGATCTGTGCGATCACAGAAAAGATGTGACCGACGACTGCCTGATTTTCCGGGGTAACCTCGGAAACCGAAGCGATATGCGCCTTGGGAATCACGAGAAAATGGGTCGGAGCTTGGGGATCGATGTCATAGAATGCGTAGCACAGGTCATCTTCGTAGACTTTTTTGGACGGGATCTCCCCTGCTGCGATTTTACAGAACAGACAATCCATAAGAACCCTCCTTTTTAGAGATATGGAACAGACTGTATTAGGACAGCTGCGCCTCTACAATGTTGTTGACAGCTTCCAGAGCTTCTTCCAGCTTGGAAGCATCCTTACCGCCAGCAGTTGCGTTGTCGGGACGACCGCCGCCGCCGCCGTTACACATCTTAGCGACTTCCTTGATGATCTTGCCAGCGTGTGCACCAGCCTTGACAGCCTCTGCGCCGCAGACACATACGAAGTTGATCTTGCCGCCGTCTACAACGGTCGACAGGACAGCAACCATCTTCGGAGCCTTCTCCTTGATCTGGTCACCCATAACACGCAGCATATCCGGGGTTACGTCCTCGAGCTTAGCAGCGATGACGTTGACGCCCTTGACATCGCGGGACAGGTTAAACAGATCGATCATCTGCATGTTCGCAACCTTTGCGCTCAGCTTTTCGACCTTTTTGTTGGTGTCGCGGATTTCCTCGAGCAGCTGCTCAACCTTGCCCAGCAGATCGTGCGGGGTGGTCTTCAGCGCCTTGGCAGTATCCAGAATCAGGGTCTGCTTTTCCTGCAGGAAGTTCAGAACACCCTTACCGGTCAGTGCTTCAATGCGGCGAACGCCGGCTGCAACCGAGCTCTCCGAGATGATCTTGAACATACCAGCCTGAGCAGTGTTGGTCAGGTGGGTACCGCCGCACAGCTCGATGGAGAAGTCACCAGCCTGTACAACGCGAACGGTAGAGCCATACTTCTCGCCAAACAGTGCCATTGCACCGCGCTTCTTCGCTTCGTCGATGGGCATTTCCTCGGTGATAACCGGATAAGCGGCAAAGATTGCATCGTTGACGATATCTTCGACCTTGACCAGCTCTTCCTGCGTAACAGCTGCAAAGTGGGTGAAGTCGAAACGAACGTGGTCGGCATCGGTGTAAGAGCCAGCCTGCTCGACGTGGGTGCCCAGTACCATGCGCAGAGCCTTCTGCAGCAGATGGGTTGCAGTGTGCGAACGTGCGATCGCCTGACGGCGTGCGGTGTCGATCGCAGCGTTCACCAGATCGTCAACGGCAATGACACCGGACTCTACGACGCCGATGTGCATGAACTTGCCGTCCTTGGTCTTCTGTACGTCGGAGATGCGGACAACCAGACCCTTGTCGTTGGTCAGCAGACCGTGGTCGGCAACCTGACCGCCCATTTCAGCGTAGAACGGAGTGTGGTCGAGTACGACGGTAACCTGATCGCCGGTTGCAGCCGAGCCGGAAACCTCACCGTTGGCAACGATTGCCAGAACAGTTGCCTGCTCGTCCATGATGGTGTAGCCGTCGAAACGGGTCTTGATGGACTTGTCCAGACCCAGATTCTCAGAAGCCCAGCCGAGGTCACCCATCTTCTTACGGTCTTCACGTGCACGCTCGCGCTGCTCGTTCATCAGTGCGTCAAAGCCTGCGCGGTCGGTGGTCATGCCCTGCTCTTCCAGAATTTCCAGCGTCAGGTCGATCGGGAAGCCGTAGGTGTCGTACAGCTTGAAGGCATCCGAAGCCGGAAGCTCGGTCTTGCCCTCTGCCTTGACTGCGGTTACCATATCGCCCAGAATGGACAGACCGCTGTCGATGGTTGCATCAAAGCGAGCCTCTTCCATCTCGATAACCTTGTGAATGTAGTCGCTCTTCTGTGCAAGCTCAGGATAGTGACCTTCGTTCTCTGCGATGACCGTATCCAGAACCTCGGACAGGAAGGGACGGTTGATGCCCAGCAGCTTGCCATGACGCGCTGCACGGCGCAGCAGACGGCGCAGAACGTAGCCGCGGCCTTCGTTCGAAGGAATGACACCGTCGCAGACCATCATAGCGGTCGAACGGATGTGGTCGGTGATCACGCGTAGCGAGATGTCGATCTTCTCATCCTTGTGATACTCGACGCCAGCGATGCGCTCGATGTGCTTCATGATGTTGCGGACGGTATCGACCTCGAACAGCGAGCCAACGCCCTGTACAACACAAGCCAGACGCTCCAGACCCATACCGGTATCGATGTTCTTTTGCTTGAGCTCGGTGTAGTTGCCATGACCGTCGTTGTTGAACTGGGAGAATACGTTGTTCCAGACTTCCATGTAGCGGTCGCAGTCACAGCCAACGGTGCAGTCGGGCTTGTGGCAGCCATACTCTTCGCCGCGATCGTAGTAGATCTCAGAGCACGGGCCGCACGGACCAGAGCCATGCTCCCAGAAGTTGTCAGCCTTGCCAAAGCGGAAAATGCGCTCAGCGGGGATGCCGATTTCCTTGTTCCAGATTTCAAATGCCTCATCGTCATCGACATAGATGGACGGATAGAGACGATCGGGGTCGATGCCAACCCACTCGGGAGAGGTCAGGAATTCCCAGCTCCAGTGAATCGCTTCACGCTTGAAGTAGTCACCGAAGGAGAAGTTACCCAGCATCTCGAAGTAGGTGCCGTGACGTGCGGTCTTGCCGACGTTCTCGATGTCGCCGGTACGAATGCACTTCTGGCAGGTGGTGACACGATGACGCGGGGGCTCCTGCTCACCGGTGAAGTAGGGCTTCATCGGTGCCATACCGGAATTGATGAGCAGCAGGGACGCATCGTTCTGCGGGATCAGCGAAAAGCTGGGCAGACGCAGATGACCCTTGCTCTCGAAGAATGAGAGATACATCTCACGAAGCTCGTTTAAGCCTCTGTACTGCATGTTTGGTTTCCTCCAATGTAAAATTAAAATAAGCGAAATGGATTTTTGTAGACACAGCGGAAAAAGAAACAGCTTCCGCCCCGGTTTAGGGGCGAAAGCTGTAAAACTTCCACGGTACCACCCTAATTGCCATAATCATGGCGTCTCAGGCTTCCCTTAACGCGGGAATTACGTTCCGGTCATCCCGGAAAGCTCCGAACTGGCTGTCAAAACCGCTGGCCGAAGGGCTTCCACCGTCCCCTTCTCTCTAAAGACTGCGTGTCTGACTGGGTTCATCATCGCATACAGACGATATTACATAACTATTTTAACACATTCTGCCCGATTGTCAATCAATTCTTGCGCTCGTGACGCAAGATTGCAAACGGTTCGACGGTGAACGGGAACTTCAGATGGAAGCGCATTTCGGGATGGTGTACGACTTCGAGTGCATTGCCCTCGTCGTCGGTTACCTGATCGACCGTAAAGACATAGGGTTCCTTACCCGGCTGAATCAGTTCCAGGGTATCGCCGGGATAGAAACGGTTTTTGAGAGTAAAGACCGCTTCCCCGTTGTCTTTCACCTCGGCCAAAAGGCCGGTGACCTCCCAGTCACGGATGTACTGGCTGTCCTCGTAGTACTGGCCATTTTCCTCGCTGCCAAAGTAGAAGCCGGTGTAATAGTTGCGGTGGCTGACCTTGCCGATCTCTTCATGGATATCACGCGGCAGGACAAAACCATCCGGATTTGCACAGTAAGCATCTACTGCACGGCGATATGCCGAGGTGATGCCAGCAGCATAGTATGCGGTCTTGTTGCGTCCTTCGATCTTGAAGGAATCTACACCAGCCTGTACCAGCTCGGGAATGTGCTCAATCATGCACAGATCCTTGGAGTTGTACAGATAGGTACCGCGATCGTCCTCGACAACAGGGAAATATTCGCCCGGACGTTTTTCTTCGACCAGAGAGTACTTCCAGCGGCAGGGCTGCGCACATGCGCCATGGTTTGCGTCGCGGCCGGTCATGTACTGAGAGATCAGGCAGCGGCCGGAGTACGAAATGCACATCGCACCGTGTACAAAAGCCTCGATCTCGAGTGTCTTGGGGGTCTTGGCACGGATCTCTGCGATTTCCGGGAGCGAAAGCTCACGTGCAAGAACGATGCGCTCAGCACCCTGGTCGGCCCAGAAGTTCGCAGCTTCATAGTTTAAAATGCTGGTCTGTGTGCTGATATGCAGCGGAACCTTGGGTGCATACTTTTTCGCCAGCGATACGACGCTGACATCAGCTGCGATGATTGCATCCGCGCCGCAGTCCTGCAGCAGTGCCAGATAATCGGGCAATGCTGCAAGATCGTCATTGGACGGGATGATGTTTACGGTGATATAGCACTTAACGCCGTGCGCATGCGCATAGGCAATACCGGTGCGCAGCTCGTCGGCACTGAAGTTTGCCGCAGCCGCACGCATACCGAAGGATTGACCTGCCATATAGACCGCGTCCGCACCGTATGCGATGGCATATTTCATTTTTTCAAAGTCACCAGCGGGTGACAGAATTTCAGGTTTTTTCAAGATATTGTCTCCATAGATGTTTTATTCATTGTTTGCTTCGGCCCAAGCTTCTTCAGCGCGCTCGCGGTTGCGATTGTGTTCGCTGTTGGTCTCGGCGAAGAGATGGGTTCCATCGGGCATCGCGACATAGTAATAATAGTCGTGGTCGTCCGGATGGGTTGCAGCATACAGCGCATTATAGCCGGGATTACAGATCGGTCCGGGCGGCAGACCCTTGTTGGTATACAGGTTGTAGGGGCTGTCCAGCTTGAGGTCTTCCTCGGTTAGCGGATTGTTGTGACCGACGGCATATTGCAGCGACGCGTCAATCTGTAAATAGGGATATTCTTCGCTGTTGTTGAGTCGGTTGTGAATGACGCCGGAAATTTTGGAAAATTCATCCGCTTCCTTGGCTTCTCGTTCGATCAGAGACGCAATGACGACAACTTCATGCGTGGTCAGACCGAGTTCCTTCGCGCCTTCTTCGATCTGCTCGTCATACTTCGTATCGAAGTTGTTGAGCATGACGTTCAGCACTTCGTAAATGGGCTGTTTGCTGTCCTGCACGAACTCGTAGGTGTCCGGGAACAGATATCCTTCCAGCCAGTTTTCCTTGGGCGGCTGCTCGTCCTTGAGGAAATCGTGCTTAAAGGCGTAATTGTTCAGCGCATCGTCCAAAAGAGCCTCAGAGGTTACGTTGTTGTCAAGCAGCGTCTGACGAATTTGAGCGATGGTGTAGCCCTCGGGAATGGTGACCTTTACTGTGGTGGTGGATGTGGTCTCAGTCAGAGCGCTGACGATCTGATCGTAGTCCATCGTCGGGTTGAGGGTGTACACACCGGCAGAGATAATGACATCTCCATCACCCTGGAGCGAATTGAACAGACGGAAGAATGTGCCGTAATTGACAACGCCGCTTTGGTCAAGCTGCTGGCTGATACCGCTGACGGTGGTGTCTTCTGCAACAACGAAGGAGATATCCTGATCGTCTTTGACCAGGGCAAGCGCATCGTTTGCGGCGAAGATCAGCACCACAGACAGACAAATCGATATGCCGAAAATCACAATAAAGTAGAGCGAAGCCAGCGCACAGCCAGTTTTTGATTTTTTGCGACGCGGTGTGCGGTATGCGTGCGTCTCATTTTCAAATAGATCGTCTGCCTGCGAGTGGGAGCTGCGGCGCGTCGAGCGGGATTCTGTATTCAGGCTGCGCCGCATACTGTTGTGCGTCGGCACCTGATCGGAAAACAGGTCGGCATCTTTTCTGCGGTAAGGTCTGCGTGCAGAATCCGCAGTATCACGCGTACGGCGGGAAGCATTGCTGGTAGCCCTGGAACGCGGCTTGTTTTCCGAATGCTTGGGGGTATAGCGATGATTTTCCATGATAATACCTCGTTTATATAATACCGATCACGGCTTTTGCGATGAATACGAACAGAAATGCAAGTGCTGCCGCATTGCTTGCAAATTTAGTGAACGAATAATCGCTGTGTTGCACATAGTGCAGTTTTCTGAAAGCTTGACGCAGGGTAAGACGTTCGGCGAGACGCAGTGCAATGTAGAAGAACAGCAGTGCGAAGATGATGCAGAGCGCAGGAAGAAAGCGCAGAATGCCGTATACCATAAACTTACCGAGCAGCCAGTTCAGGAAAAGGAACAAAGCCGATGATACCGCATGTGCAATGACCGCATACCAGAACGATCCAAATACAAAGGTGAGCCAGCTCATGCCGAAAGCAAAGATAATACCACCCGGCAGTGCGGGCAGAGAGCCGTACAGCATTGCACTGATACAGGTGATCAGTCCGATGACCTGACGGGTGCTCATGTACTCACTCAGGAAGGTCTGGATATACCCGCGCAGATAAAATTCTTCGATCAGGGCGGGTACCAGAATGGCAGCCAGAATCGCGAAGAACGAAACCGAGTTGCCAAACGGGATGGTCAGCAGTGAAAATGAGAGATTGATCTCACTGGCACCGGTGATGCGATAGACCAGATATTCAATATCAAAACGAATAAAGGATAATCCCAAAGCCATGCACAGGGTAAAACCAAGCATTTCGGCTGAGATATGTGAGGGCTTCAACTTTGGCCGGAAATTCTCTTTGCGCGGCATAAGAACATGCAGCAGAACAATGGGAATGAACATAGCGGCAAAGTCGAGCAAGATACCGAACCATTCAGGATAGAGGGTTAAAATATTCGGTAAAAAGGATTGCGCGCCGATGAGCAGCGCAAAACAGATGAAGAGCGACAGGCAGAGCCGCAATGCGGATTTACTTTTCACTATGTACCTGCCTTTCCGTTACGATACAGTCACAAGGGATATCGGTAGCTTCTCGGGGCAGCGGTGTGCGCAGCAGTCGGGAAAAATCGCACAATACTGCCGTGAAAGCTGAGGTTTGACACAAAAAGCGATCGTAGTATCCACCGCCGTAGCCCAGACGAAATCCTTGGAGATCGGCACACAGACAGGGCACGATGCAAAAATCGATTTCTTCCGGTGAGATGATGGGGCGATCAGCTTGCGGTTCGCGGATTCCAAATTTTCCAGGAATGAGCTCATGCAGAGAATGGATTTCTCTGGCTGTCATTTCTCCGGGACGCTCGCAGCGTGGGACACATACTCGCTTTCCGTGCACCAGCGCATTGGAAATAATCGCGTCAGTTGCGATTTCTTCTGCTGTCGCGCAGTAGCAGAAAATCGTGTGCGCTGATTGGTATGCATCCAGTCCGCACACAGCCTCGGTAATAGCACGATCCCGAAGGCGACGTGCCTCCGGGGTCTCTGCTGCCCGCAGTGCAAGCATTTTTTTGCGTAAGAGAGCTTTTTCAGCGTGCATAGCAGACTGAAGCGGCAATCTTATCCGCGGTTTCCCGACCGCACAGTGCCTCGCAGAGTGTCAGTGCAAAGTCAAACGCCGCGCCTGCGCCGCGACCAGTGATAATCTTGCCGTCCCAGACACAGGGAACAGCCTGTGCAATGGCACCGACCATGCCGTCTTCCATGCCCGGATAGCAGGTTGCACGCTTGCCCTTGAGCAGGCCCATGCCGCCCAGAACGATAGACGGTGCAGCACAAATCGCGCTGACATAGTGACCGTCAGCCAGAACCTTCTCAACTGCATTGCGAACGAAATCCGATGCATAGAGATTCTTGGTGCCCGGCATACCGCCCGGCAGGAAAATCAGGTCGGCCGATGCCAGATCGGTCTCTTCAGGCAGTAAATCGGCGATCATCGGTACACCGTGCGCACCGGTCACCGTCTTTCCAGTCACACCGACCGTGCGGACATCGACACCAGCGCGGCGGAGGACATCAATCGGGGTCAATGCTTCGACTTCTTCAAAACCGTCAGCTAAAAATACATAAACCATGACTGTTCTCTCCTTTTCAGTTGAGCATAAGATTCATATAGCCGTGCATGGACGGCCGAGACGTGTAAAATTTAATGCATCCCAAAGAATGAGCGGGCTCGTCGGTCGGGCCGGAAATGCGTACCGAGGTGCAGCCTGTCTGATGTGCCAAAGCGGACAGGAAAGCCTCTCGATTGGCACGGTCTGCACAGATACATTCCTGTGCCCAGATGCCAGATTCTTCCTGCCAGACGAAAGCGTAGCCTGTTAGTTTCCCATCTTGCTCCCAGCCATAAGCACCAGCACCTAAAGTTTGAAAGAGGGCGAGCTGCTGCTGCCATTGTGCAGCCGAGCGGATCACTGCCATATCGTACTGTGCAGTCTGGGCATCGTAAAGCGCCTGACACGTATCAAGATCATCTGCGGTCAAGGGACGCAGACAATTATTGGGGATGGGTGCAATCTGCCTGGTGATCGTTTGGATAGAAAACTGAGGCAGATAGCCGAATGGACGATAGAAATCGAACAACCATTTCTCTTGTGGAATGAGCATGGAGGCAACACGGCCATGCTGTTGATCCCAGTCGAAAGAAGCGGACAGCAGTTGACTCATCAGATGCTGACGGCGGAAGTCAGGATGGGTACAAGCGCCGTAGATATAAGTGACCGGAAAATCCTGATCGTGCACACGAAGTGTATAGGGCAGCATCTGCACCATGGCAGCGATACAACCGTCAAGTTCACATACAAGGGTGTCATTCAGGGAAAACAGATGATCAAAGTAATAAGGGTTAAACCCGGTGTCATCCGGAAAACAAATCTCCCAGAGATCACGAATTGCCGAAAGATCACCCGGCTGAGCGAAGCGGATCATTGTGCTTCCCCTTTCGGGACGGCGACATATTTTTTGGACAAAAATGCCGGATAGTAAGATTGCTTTGCCTTGCGCAGACCTTCCAGACCGAGATCTTCCTCACGATTGACGTACATGACATCGGTGCAGTTGCGTTTGACGAACTGCTGGTTGATCATCTGATAGGCACCGGGAATATTATGGTCAGCCTTTTCGATCTGAACGACGTACATGTCATCGGTTGCGCGACAGCCGAACGTGAATGCGATCACTTCCCCGTCCAGACGCAGCAGACCGCCGCGCAGACCGAGGGCATCCCAGTTGTTCAGGCCGATACCAACCGCGCAGGTTTCGCCGAAGAAGGCGTGGTCACGCATGCAGCCATTCATCTCGCACCATTTGAAATGGAACTTGAGTGCTTCCCGCACGTTATCCGGGGTAATATCCTCGTAACTCCAGCGGCCTTCATAGTTGGCCAGGAAACGGTTGACCAGATTGCGCTTGGACTGTAATTTCTTACCCGATAAGGTCTGTAATTTTTCGCTCAGATAGACATAGTCGGCTGCGCCTTCGTTGTAGGAGTAGTCGAACTGACCCGGACAGCAGGTTTCCATGCGCTCAATCATGTCCTCGGCAACTGAGACCATAATAAACGGGTTGCCGCGCTCAGCAGCATCCTCACGCAGTGCTGCGACCGGCTGACACAGACTTCCCTCTCCGATCGGCGCCAGATACATTTCCTTTCCGGAATCTGCATCCCGCATTTTAACCAGTAAGAAGTCACCTAGAAAACAGATTTTGGTATCATAGTGATCGCGCCAGATATACAGATCGACAAAGCAGTGCTCGCACAGATGGTAGTTGTGCGCTCTGGCACAGGCTTCAACGCGCTCTTTATCTTCCAGCGTGATTTCTCGAAAATCTAACATAAAATCCTTTCTCTCTCGTGTAGATCGCTCTTATTTGGATGATTTGCAGCCGAAAACGAATTATTCAGCGTTCTGCAGTTCCAAATAATGGGCGCGAACCTGACTTGCCTGACCGCAGGTCATTTTGCCTTCCGTGCAGGGACCGGACACGCACGGCGGGCCGGCATGACGGAACAGCGTGGGCGCTACGGCATAGACAAGCTTGTACATTTCTTCTGCCAGTGCACGAATCTCCCACTGTGCGCGGTTGCAGCAGCGCAGACGGAAGAAGTTTTGCAGAGAACGTGCATTGGCGGTCATGACGATGCGGGTTGTGCAGGCGTTGGGCAGTACATAACGCGCATCCTCAATGGCTTTTTTCTCCGCCTTGGAGCGAGCAGCCTTTTCGCTCATACCCGCAGCCAGATTTTCGGCCAGATAACCTTCCATCAGCGTTGCGGTCAGCGCTTCATAAGTGCGCTGATCGTCTTCCATTGCCTGAATAAACTGTGCCTTAGCTGCCGGGATTTTCTCAATCTCGGGCGGGACAACATATTCAAAGCCCTTCTCGCGCACATAGCGCTGGGACTGGACGCTGTAGGAAGCCATGCGATGGCGGGTAATCTGTGCCAGCAGCGAGCGGGACACGCCTTCGATTGCAAAGGTGAACGAAACGTGCTCAATCGGGCTTTCGTGACCGATTTCGGTCAGCATCTGTAAGAAGGACTGTGTTTTTTCCTCGGTCAGTCCATCCAGAATACCGTCAACATCGACGGACGAGTAGCAGTTTTTAGCCGCGGCGGCGATCAAACGCTCAGGGTCGGGCGTGTGTGCCAGCAAACGGACTTTCATCATGATTGTTTTCCTCCAAACAGTCTGGTCTTGATGGTGATCAGCAGAAACAGCGGCAGTTTCATCATGCGTCCGAAGCGGCTGGGCTGCTTGAGCAGACGGTGGAGCCATTCCAGATTCAAACGGCGGAAGAGCTCGGGCGCACGCTGTACGGTTCCGGCGAATACATCCAGCGAACCACCCAGACCACAAGACAGCGTAACCGGGAGCTCGTCCATGTGACCGGCCATAAAGCGCTCCTGCTTGGGGGCACCGAGGCAGGTAAACATGACATCGGCTCCGCCTGCGGCCTTGACCGCATCGATTGCCTGCTGGTCGTCCTTAAAGTAGCCGTCCTGCGTACCAGCGATGACCAGTCCGGGATATTTCTTTTTGATGTTTTCAGCAGCCTTTTCAGCGACACCCGGCTTGGCACCGAGCAGGAACAGGCGCATACCTTCCTGCGACATGCGATACATAAGTGCGTCTGCAAAGTCGATACCGGGAACCTTGCCGGCAAGCGGAACGCCCAAAATGCGGGCAGCATAAATAACGCCAATGCCGTCGGGCAGAACAAGAGAGGCACGGTTAACGATATCGCGGAAGACCGGATCCTCGAACGTTGCATATACGATTTCCGGGTTAGGGGTTACGACATAACCCTTTTTTCCGGCGCGGATCTGATCCATTGCCGCGTCGACCGCGTCTTTGAGTGTGACATTATGAAAAGTGACACCTAAAATATTTGCAGTTTTCACAGCTGATTCTCCATCTATATATATATTTTATATCTATTCTATTCTAGCGCATTTCCCGATAAACCACAAGCCTAATTTGTTCGGGATATCTGTAAAGGTACACAAAAACAGCCGACACAAATCGGTGCCGGCTGTTGAAATTTCAGATATTTTAGATCAAATCGCGGATGACCTGACCCATCTCACTGGTGGACAGAGCGGTCTGACCGGGCGCTGCGATATCGGCAGTGCGGCAGCCGTTGTCGAGTGCCTTTCCGACAGCCTGCTCGATGGCGTCAGCTTCCGCCGACAGACCGAACGAGTAGCGCAACATCATGGCGCAGGACAGAATAGTCGCAATCGGGTTTGCAATGCCCTTGCCTGCGATGTCGGGTGCAGAACCGTGAATGGGTTCGTACATGCCGCGGCCGGTTTCGCCGATCGAAGCGGACGGCAGCATACCGATCGAGCCGGTAATCATGGAAGCCTCGTCGGACAGAATGTCGCCGAACAGATTGCCGGTCAGCAGAACGTCAAACTGACCCGGGTTATGTACCAGCTGCATGGCAGCGTTGTCAACATACATGTGCTGCAGTTCAACGTCGGGATACTCGGCTGCAATGCGGGTTACGGTCTCACGCCAGACGCGGGAGGTCTCGAGCACGTTGGCCTTGTCAACGCTGGTGACCTTCTTGGAGCGGACACGCGCCATCTCAAACGCACGGCGTGCGATGCGCTCTACCTCGTAGACCGAGTAGTTCATATCGTCGCATCCCATTTCGCCCCAACCACAGTCACTTTCCTTGCGGTAGTGATTGCCAAAGTAGACGTCACCAGTCAGCTCGCGGCAAACGACGATGTCGAAACCGTCGCCAATGATTTCCTTCTTGATCGGGCAGGCATCCGCGAGAGCCTTGTACATCATCGCAGGGCGAATGTTAGCAAACAGACCGAGTGCTGCGCGCAGACCGAGCAGAGCCTTTTCCGGGCGCTTTGCAGACGGTACATTGTCCCACTTAGGGCCACCGACGGCACCGAGCAGAACCGAGTCTGCATTTTTGCAGATTTCGACCGTCTCATCGGTCAGCGGAATGCCATTTGCATCGATGGAGCAGCCGCCAGCCAGAACTTCCTGAAAGTTAAAAGTGTGACCAAACTTTTCGCCGATCTTTTCCAGAACCAGCATAGCCTCGGAAACGATTTCCGGGCCGATACCGTCACCCTTGATGACTGCAATATTGTAATTCATGGGACTCACTCTCCTCTTTCCTTCAGCGACTTGAGCAGACCGCCGGCATGGATGATAGACTGAATAAACGGCGGGAATGCAGCTGCCTGGTAGGTCTCGCCTTTGGTAACGTTGGTGATGACACCGGTATCAAAGTCGACCGATACCTCATCCCCTGCCTCGATGCCGTTTGCAGCAGCTTCGCATTCCAGAATGGGAAGACCGATGTTGATGGCGTTGCGGTAAAAAATACGTGCAAAGGAAGCTGCGATGACGCAGGAAACCTTGTTTTCCTTCAGAACGAGCGGCGCATGCTCACGCGAGGAACCGCAGCCAAAGTTGCGGTTTGCCACGATGATGTCACCGGGCTGAACCTTCTTGACAAATTCGGTGTCGATATCCTCCATTGCATGGGTAGCCAGCTCAGCCGGATCGGCGATATTCAGATAACGTGCAGGGATGATAACGTCGGTGTCGACGTTATCTCCATATTTGAAAACAGAACCTTTTACGATCATGGTAGACTTCCTTCCCTGTTACTTGACATCTTCGGGGGCACAGATGTAGCCCATAACGGCGGATGCGGCAGCGACTGCCGGGCTTGCCAGATAGATTTCGCTCGTGATATGACCCATACGGCCGACAAAGTTGCGGTTCGTGGTCGAGATCGAGCGCTCGTTCTGCGCCAGAATACCCATGTGACCGCCGAGGCACGGGCCGCAGGTCGGCGTGGAGACAATGGCACCAGCCTGGATGAAGATTTTCGCCAGACCTTCCTCGATGCACTGGAGGTAAACTTCCTGTGTTGCCGGAATAACGATGGTACGTACACCGGGAGCAACATGACGGCCCTTGAGGATGGAAGCTGCAATGCGCATGTCTTCGATACGGCCGTTGGTGCACGAACCGATCACCGACTGCTGAATCTCGATGTGGTCGAGTTCATCAATGGTCTTGGTGTTCTCAGGCAGATGCGGGCATGCAACAGTCGGACGCAGCGTGGACAGATCGATCTCGTAGGTCTCGTCGTAGACTGCGTCTGCGTCGGCCTCGAATACCGTGACATCGCGGTGTACACGATCCTTGATGTATTCCATGGTCTTGTCGTCAACCGGGAAGATACCATTCTTAGCGCCTGCCTCAATGGCCATGTTGCAGATGGTGAAGCGGTCGTCCATGGACAGCTCTGCAACACCCGCGCCGGTAAATTCCATCGACTTGTACAGTGCACCGTCTACGCCGATCTTGCCGATGATGTGCAGAATGACATCCTTACCGGAAATCCAGGGAGCCTTCTTGCCCTTCAGAACAAACTTGATGGCCGAGGGAACCTTAAACCATGCCTTACCGGTTGCCATACCGGCAGCCAAATCGGTCGAGCCAACGCCGGTGGAGAACGCACCCAGCGCACCGTAGGTGCAGGTGTGGGAGTCTGCGCCGATGATGAGCTCACCCGGAGCGGTCAGGCCTTTTTCGGGCAGCAGCGCGTGCTCGACACCCATCTCGCCAACATCGTAAAAGTTTACGATGTCGTACTTCTTCGCGAATTCGCGGCACTCCAAGCACTGCTGAGCAGACTTGATGTCCTTATTCGGTGCAAAGTGGTCCATAACAAGCGCGATCTTGGTGCGGTCAAAAACCTTGTCAAAACCTGCCTTTTCCATCTCGCGGATGGCAACCGGGCCGGTGATATCGTTGGCCAGGGTCAGGTCGACCTGTGCCTCGATGAGCTGTCCGGCGGTCACCGCGTCAAGTCCCGCATGTTTTGCGAGGATCTTCTGAGTCATTGTCATTGCCATAGTTGTAATCCCTCTTGCTTATTCCATAAAGAACTTATTGATACCGTTGATATATGCCTTGATCGAAGCCTCAATGACGTCGACTGCAACGCCGCGGCCGGTGACAAGCTCGCTGCCGTCTACCGAGATCTTGACGATTGCTTCGCCCTGTGCGTCCTCGCCTTCGGTCATTGCCTTCAAAGAGTAATCCTCCAGAACAACTTCGCGGCCGACGATCTTGTTGATGGCACGGAATGCGGCGTTGATCGGGCCGTCCGATGCTGCGACGCGCTCAATGGTCTCATCGCCGTGCTTGACACGGATGACTGCGGTCGAGGTGATGGAGTTACCAGAGTTGATAACGAAGTTGACCAGCGTGTAACGCTCGCTGCCGGAAACCGGAACTGCGCCGACCAGAGCTTCGAGGTCGCGATCCTTGATGATCTTCTTCTTGTCTGCGAGGAGCTTGAACTTTGCAAATGCCTTGTCGAGCTTTTCAGCATCGAGCTGATAGCCCAGCGTGCGCAGACGATCTTCGAATGCGTGACGGCCGGAGTGCTTGCCGAGAACGATGGCGTTCTGCGGAATACCGACAGATTCGGGGGTCATGATCTCGTAAGTTTCCTTGTTTGCCATGACGCCGTGCTGATGGATACCGGATTCGTGTGCGAATGCGTTTGCACCGATAATCGGCTTGGTCGGAGCGACCGGAACACCGGTGATGGTCTGAATCATGCGGCTAGCACGATAGATCTGGGTGGTATCGATGTTGGATTCTGCCTGATAGTAGTCGCGGCGGACATGCAGCGCCATGACGCACTCTTCCATGGAAGCGTTGCCGGCGCGCTCGCCGATACCGTTGATTGTACATTCGATCTGGTTGATACCGGCCTCAACGCCTGCCAGCGAGTTGGCAACCGCCATGCCGAGGTCGTTGTGGCAGTGGCAGGACAGCGTGACGTTTTCAATGCCGGGGGTGTGCTCACGCAGATAACGAACGAGTGCAGCGTACTCATCGGGAGCCATATAACCGACGGTGTCGGGAATGTTAAGCGTGGTTGCACCAGCCTTGATGGCAGCTTCAAAGGTCTTTGCCAGGAACTCGGGCTCGGTGCGGCAAGCGTCCTCAGCGGAGAACTCGATATCGCTCAAATACTTCTTTGCGTAAGCAACATTGTGCGCGATTGCTTCCAAAACTTCGTCCTGAGACATTTTCAGCTTATACTGTCTGTGGAGCGGAGACGTTGCAAGGAATACGTGAATACGTGCGGAGTTTGCACGCTTGATTGCGCTGTATGCCGCGTCAATGTCCTTTTCTACACAGCGCGCCAGCGAGCAGACCGTCGAGTTGTGAACGTTGTCTGCAATGGCTGCGATCGCTGCCGCATCACCCGGGGAAGCAATGGCAAAACCGGCCTCGATGATGTCGACCTTCATGGATTCCAGCTGACGTGCAACCTCGATTTTTTCATTCAGGTTCATGCTGCAGCCGGGAGACTGCTCGCCATCACGTAAGGTTGTGTCAAAAATCTGAATCGTTCTTCCCATGATCAAAATCCTCCTGATAGACAAAGTTTGGGATCTGCGGGACAAAACAAAAAGCTTCGTCCCTTAAAATACTTTAAGAGACGAAGCTAGAAACTCCGCGTTACCACTCTCATTGCCGTCCGTAGACGACCACTCAGTGCATATCAAACAATATGCCTTCCCTATAACGGGGGACAACCGGTAGAACCTACTGGAAAATTTCAGTCCACAGCTCCCGGGCGAGTTTCACCGGTCACAGATACTGTTTTGCACCGACCAACAGCTCTCTGAAATCTGGGGAACGATTACTTTACCCGTTCATTGCTTTTACTAATTTAGCTTGTGAAAGAATATAGGTATATGATAGACCATTTGTGCAAAGCTGTCAAGAGAAAATTTGGGATTTTTTGAGACAAATTTTAAGACAATACAAAAAGTCAATTTCTTCGCTTGCAACTTCCGATCGGATTCTATACAATAAATAAAACGAACAGGAGGAGTTTGGCATAGATGGAATGGATACAGGGATTAGATCATGATATATTGCTGTACATTGCCCAGCATGTACGGCAGGACTGGCTGACACCCATTGTGACACTGATCACTTCACTGGGAAATGCAGGAGCGATTTGGCTGATACTTGCACTTGTACTGGTGATTCGTCCGCGTACACGGCGGTGTGGTATCGCGATGCTGCTTGCATTGCTGCTCGGATTGTTGATTGGAAATCTGGCCATTAAGAACATCGTTGCGCGTCCTCGGCCGTTCCGTACTTATACCGATATTATACCGCTTGTCTCGCCGGGAGATTTGTATTCCTTCCCTTCCGGACATACATTGTCTTCCTTCTGCGCGGCGACTGCATGCTTTGGTTTTTACAAAAAACCGGGAATCGCATGCGGGGTACTTGCGGTATTGATCGGACTTTCTCGCCTCTATGTCGGCGTTCATTATCCGACCGACGTGCTGTGCGGTGCACTGTTGGGCATTGTGCTGGGCTGGATTTCGGTCTGGATTGTCAATCAGATCGGTGACCAAATGCATTTTCGCCGCATGAAATATTGATCTTCAGGGATATGCACAAAAGCATATCCCTTGTTTTTTCTACGAAAATCGTGTATGATAGGCTACAAGGAAAAATGACATGGAATATGTCAGAAAGAAAGTAGGTTTCACTATGAAAAAAGGAAATCCGTGGGCGCTGCTCCCGATTGCGGTCTTCTTGGTGCTTTTCATCGCGGTTGGCATCATAGATAATCGCATGGGCGGCATGTTCGGAGATTCCCTGCCAGCGATTGTTGGCTTTTTGATTGCGCTGATCGTTGCATTTTTGCAGAATCCCAAAGGAACCAAGCTGACCTTTGAGGAAAAGCTGAATACGATGGCGCGCGGTGCTGGTGAGGAGAACATTATGATTATGTGTCTGGTGTTCATTCTCGCAGGTGCATTTTCCGCTTCGGTAAAGGCGGCAGGCGGCGCAGATGCGACGGTCAATTTCGGCCTGTCCATTCTGCCGGGCAACGTCGCAGTTGTTGGCGTATTTATCATCGGCTGCTTTATCTCGACCTCGATGGGTACTTCGGTCGGTACGATCGTTGCACTGGCGCCGATTGCGATTGGTATCAGTGAAAAGACCGGCATTTCCATGGCACTGTGCATTGGTGCGGCGGTCTGTGGTGCAATGTTTGGCGATAACCTGTCCATGATTTCGGATACGACCATCGCGGCAACACGTACACAGGGCTGTGCGATGAAGGACAAGTTCCGCGAAAACTTTAAGATTGCCCTGCCTGCTGCGATTGTCACAGCGATTATCTTCTTTGTCAGCACGATGGGGACAAATTATGCGCCCGCTGAGGAACTGACATATAATGTGGTTCGCATCATCCCCTATCTGGTTGTCCTGATTGGTGCACTCGTTGGCTTGAATGTATTTCTGCTCCTGGTTGGCGGCACGGTCCTTTCGCTGGCCATCGGTGTTGCTTACGGAGACTTTGGTCTGCTGGATATTTTCAAGATCATGGGCGACGGTATTATGAGCATGTATGACATTACCGTTATCTCGATCCTGGTAGCTGGTGTCGTTTCTCTGGTTCGCCAGAACGGCGGTATCGATTGGATCTTGTACATGATTCGCCGCTGCATTCACGGTAAGAAGGGTGCAGAAATTGGTATTGCCGCGCTGTCTTCGGTCGTAGACTGTTCGACGGCAAACAATACGGTTGCGATTGTCATTGCAGGTCCGATTGCAAAGGAGATTGCAGAGGATTATGATATCAGCCCCAAGCGTACCGCTTCCCTGCTGGATATCTTCACCTCTACCTTCCAGGGAATCATCCCTTACGGTGCACAGCTGCTGTACGCAGCAGCAGCGACCGAGATGGCAACTCAGAAAATCTCGTCGGTGCAGATTGTGCCCTATTGCTACTATCCGATTCTGCTCGGTGTCAGCGCGTTGCTCTTCATCATCTTCGGAAAAGAGACTGCAAAGAAATAAGACATAAGAAAAGAGCTGTCCGTTTGGACAGCTCTTTTTTACTGCACAGAAATCAAAGAGAGAAATCGATGTGCTGTTCTTGGATATTGTGCTTTTCCGCATAACCGGTGAGCATCAGCGTGAGCGCACCGTCGCCGGTAACGTTACAAGCAGTACCGAAGGAATCCTGCAGCGCGAAGATGGTGAGCATAAGCGCTGTACCAGCATCGTCGAAACGAAGAACACCGGTGATGAGGCCCAGAGAAGCCATAACCGTACCGCCCGGAACACCGGGTGCACCGATCGCGAAGATGCCGAGCAGTGCGCAGAACAGAACCATGGTGCCAAAGCTGGGCAGAGAGCCATACAGGATCTTGGAAACGACCATGACGAAGAATACCTCGGTCAGAACCGAACCGCACAGATGGATATTCGCAAAGAGCGGAATACCAAAGTCGATCATGTCGTGACGCAGAACCTTGGATTTCTTCGCGCAGCGCAGTGCGACAGCCAGCGTAGCAGCCGAAGACATGGTGCCGACAGCAGTGATGTAAGCGGGACCGTAGTTGCGCAGAACATCCCAGGGATTCTTACCCGAGTACGCACCAGCCAGACCGTACAGAACGCCCAGCCAGATGTAATGGCCGATCATAACGATGATGACGACGATCAGGAAGACAGGCAGCTGCTTGGTGATCGTACCCTCGTATGCCAGCGTGCAGAAGGTGGTGCTGATGAATACGGGCAGGATGGGGATGATGACACAGGTAACGATCAGAAGAACGATGCGTTGGAACTCGTCGAGCGCCTGAGAGATTACCTTCGCGTTGCTGACCGTTGCAGCCAGACCGACCATAACCGAGATGACCAGTGCACTCATAACGGACATAATCTGCGGAATGTCCAGCTTGAAGACAGCTTCCGGTGTATCGCGCAGACCGTCAACCGCACTGGCGATATTCAGGTGCGGAATGATGGTAAAGCCAGCACCAGTGGACATGAGTGCAGCGCACAGCGACGATACATACGCCAGAATCAAGGCGACACCCAGCATACGCGATGCGTTCGAACCCAGCTTGGTAATCGAGGGTGCGATAAAGCCGATGATGATGAGCGGTACACAGAAGTTGATCAGCTGGTTTAAGATATACTTTGCCGTCACGATGACCTGAAGGATACCGGTGTTAATCGAAGCCGGCAGCAGATCCTCTGCGAGGAATAGGCCGACAGCCATACCGATGATAACGCCGAGAACCAGCTTCGCGGGCAGGCTCTTCAGAATTTTCATAATGTAGATTACCCCTTCCAATAAAATGACTTAGAGACCGGTCATAATGCGGATGATTTCCTTATCGGTCTCACGCATACCGTCGTGCCCCAGACGACCGATATTGCGGATGGTGTTTTCGACACCCTTGGTGACAATGCCGTCACCGCCATAGAACTGCTGGCCGTCACAGTACATCTGGTGACCCAGAATACCGGCGTCGACGGCTGCCGCAATCTTAGCCGCACACGAGGGTTTTGCACCGTCACAAATGACACCGGATACCGTTGCCAGAGAGTTGACCAAGGTGTGTGCGATATCCTCGTATCCTCCACCCTGCAGCCAGGCAATCGCGGAGCCAGCCGCACAGCCAGCGCTGACAGCGCCGCAGTATGCGGACAGGCGACCGATACCTGTTTTGAGGTGGATGGTCAGAAGGTCGGATAAAGTGACCGCCTGAATCAGTTTGTCATGAGACACTTGCAGTTCCTTGGCATATTCAATGACAGGAACCGATGCGGTAATGCCCTGATTGCCGCTGCCGGAAACAATGATAACCGGCAATTCACAGCCGCTCATACGAGCATCGGAACCAGCTGCTGCCATAGCGCGTGCGCGAATCTTGACATCGTTGCCGTAGTGATGCAGTAAAACTGAGCCGATATTCGCACCCCAGTTGCCGTCGATGCCGGCCTGTGCGATGGCAGAGTTATACTCGATCTGTCGTTCCACCATTTCGCGAACATCGTCAATGCGCATGGTCTCGACGAAATCCAGAATGCCCTCGACAGACAGACTGCTGCGGTCGGTGAGCGTAGAAGCTTGTACATTTTCTGCGGTGTGTCCAGCTTCCAAGAGCAGAACGCCGTCCTTCTCTACATGGACGATGTTGGTGTGATAGTCTGCAATGCGCAGCTTCACATAGGAGTCACCGGAACGTAGCGTCAGGATGATATCAAAAATGACATCTCCTTCGGCGGGACGGACGGTGATTTCGTGTTCGTCCAAATAAGTGCGGATGGCTTGCTTTTCGGCATCAGATACCGATGCAATGACTTCCAGAATCTGATCGGCGTGTCCTGCAACGATACCCGCTGCTGCAGCTGCTTCAATACCCTTCAGACCATCGGTGTTCGGCACGACAACACTCTTGACATTTTTGATGATGTTGCCGCTGGCTTCAACCAGAACGGTCTCGGGTAAACATCCGAGGATTTCCCGTGCCTTGGCTGCACCGTATGCAATCGCAATCGGTTCTGTACAGCCCATAGCCGGAACAAGTTCCTCTTTCAGAATCTGAATATAATTCTGATAACGGATGTCAGTCGGCTGCATGTGAGTTCCCCCTTTCCTGATAAAGCAGATAGAAATAATGCGAGGCCAAAGCCCTGTATCATTGTAGCATCAAAGGACAAAATATACAAGGAAATTCCACCAGAGGTTGTGTCTATTTTGGCATGGCGCACAAAAGACACCTCGTAAAATGTAACAACTTATAGAAAAACGTAAAAATATGCGAAAACGTGAAACCTTGATTTGGAAAATAAAAAAAGCAGTTCTCATTCGAGAACTGCTTTTTAGTGGTGGACACTAAGGGGCTCGAACCCATGACCTTCCGCACGTCAAGCGGATGCTCTACCAGCTGAGCTAAATGTCCATATTCAACGTTGGAGTGAACCAACGTTGAATATTATATCAGACTTCTTCTTCGTTGTCAAGCTCTGAAAGATCAAATTCTAATTCTTCTCCGCAGGCATTGCAAACGATAGAACCGGCACCCAACATATCCTGATCCAGGTAAATAATCTCGCCACAGGTCGGACAAACAACCTGATAGAGATCCTGATCGGGATCGGGGGCAATTTCATCCTCAGTGTCGTCATCGTCGAGGAGAAAATCCTCGGTGATTGCCGACAGCTCTTCGTAAACATCGTCGAGCTCATCAAGCAGTTCCTCGTTCTGCTGCTTGAGGGTCGTTACAGCCTCAGCCAGCTCATCGAGGGCAGACAGCATACCACTGAGTAATTTGCCTTCCTTTTTCTCGGTATCGATTTCAAGACCTTCAAACAGTCCTTTCAAGTAGGCAACACGTTCTGTGACAGTCATTTAACATCCTCCTCCGTGAAAAGTGAAGACAGTATATGAAATTGGGACTTAGCCCTTTGCGCGCTCGAGGTACTCGCCGGTACGGGTGTCGATCTTGATGCGGTCACCGATCTCGATGAAGAGCGGAACCTGAACGGTAGCGCCGGTCTCGAGAACAGCGGGCTTCAGGGTGTTGGTAGCAGTGTTGCCCTTGAAGCCGGGATCGGTCTCGGTGATCTCGAGCTCAACGAAGAGCGGGGGCTCAACTGCGAATACGCTGCCCTTGTAGGACAGAACCTTAACGTTGGTATTCTCCTTGACGAAACGGAAGTCATCGCCCAGAGTGGACTTGTTGATCGGCAGCTGATCGTAAGTCTCGGTATCCATGAAGTAGTAGAGATCGCCGTCAGCGTACAGGTACTGCATCTCCTTGCGTTCAACGTAAGCGGGCTCGTACTTATCGGTGGGGTTGAAGCTGCGCTCGGTTACAGCGCCGGTGATGACATTCTTCATCTTAACGCGAACGAAAGCAGCGCCCTTACCCGGCTTTACATGCTGGAACTCAACGACCTGAAGAACCTGGCCGTCCATCTCAAAAGTAACACCGTTTCTGAATTCACCTGCAGAAATCATAATTTTGAATCCTCCAAATCATTAAACACCAGTGTGTTCTAATAAATTCTAAATGAATGCTCATATATTCTACCCTATTTTGAGCTATTTGACAAGTCCCTTTTTCACGTTTTCGTGGAAATGCGCAGAATTCGTCGGGAATTCTATGCATTTTTTACGGGCAGGAAAAAAGCGCGGAGAGAGTTCTCCGCGCTTTTTTGTGGGACAGGATCGATTAACGGCAGCCGTTGCAGCCGCAGTCGAGAGCGGGCGTGTTGCAGCAGCAGGTATCCTGTGTGTTGTTTCCGCAGCAGATCCAGAGCAGAATGATTGCAAACAGGATGATGATCCACCAAGAATCGTTGCCCCAGCAAGAAGAATTGAGATACATAATGTTTTCCTCCTTTTGTGGATTACATCTTATCCTATGATATCAGGAGGAAATTGGTTCTTGATTTACAGGCCTTTTTTCTGGACGGCTTCCAGCTGGCTCTGAGAGAAGACACCGGCAGCGACGAGATCATCACATAGCCTGCTGCCGCGCTTGGTCTTGACGAAGAGCGCACGATAAGAGGTATAGGCGACGTGATCGCGCAGGAATTTTCCGCTTTGCAGGATGGCCTGCCGCTCCCCTGCCGTTTGAATGCCCAGATCAACCGCGCTCTGGTCGGATGTTGCCCAGCTGAAATCGCCACCTGTGTCGGAGTAGCCGAGAGCACGGAGCAAAAAGGTCATGTAATCCAGATAACGCAGATCCATGGTAGAGCCAAACGTCGTGGCATCAATTCCGCTGGTGTAGCCTTGTTGATAGGCGTAAGCAACGTAGCGAGTCGCCCATGCGGGAACATCGGTAAAAGGATGCGAACCTGTACAGGATAGCGCAGCCTGTTCTTTTCCCAGCAGACGAATGAGCATTACAATGCCTTCCAACCGGGTTGCAGGACGTTCCAGCTCATAGCCTTTGCTGGTGCCCTGAAACAGACCCAGTGATTGCAGCGCATCGGCGTATGCCATGTATTGCACGGTGACATTTGAACCGGAGGAAGAAGTTCCGGTTGTGTATTGCCCAGAAATCAGAACCGAACTACTGCTTTGCAGTTTGATCGATACATTATCATCTGCGGCTAAATAGATCTGATTGATTTGCAGTGCAGAACCAGCGGACACGGCCTCTCCAGTCGTCAAATTGATCCAAGTGCCCTGCGAGACAGCTGCACTACCCGATTGCAGCGTGATTTCGGTACCGGTCTGTGCGGTGATGACCGTGTTCGCTGCCAGAGAGGACGAAGTTTTGTCGCCGAGTGCAGCCATGATTTCGCTTTCCAAACGGGTTGTGATCATTTCGGTGTCGTATTGGCTTTCCAATGCGGTTAATTTGGTGGTAACCGAGGTGTTTAAGATGGATTTCGCCTTTGCAGATGCCTGCCCCGCAACAGATTCAAGGTATGTACCGAGTACGTAAGATTGACTGATTAAAGAGTCATTTGCCGAACCCGGAAGGCTGAGCGCTCCCGCAACCGTTCCGCCTATAAAGAGCGCAATTGCAATCCAAACGATGGGCTGACGCTTCATAATGGTGCACCGCCCTCCTTTTTGTAAATGTACTGTTTTTCAGTATAATCGCTGCTGAAAGTTTTGTCAAAGACAGATCTTTCCGGACAATCCGCTTTCGGTCAGACCGGTGATTTGCACGGGCAGCTGCTTGTTTTTGGAGATTGCCGGGTGCGCAGCCTGTACAGGAAAGCAGAAGTCACTGTGTCCACTCCATAGATCGGAACCGCTCACCGGGTGTTCAAACAATACGTTCATGGTGCGGCCAATAAATCGACTGCGGTAGTCTGCGCTCATCTGGGCGGCAATCGATTTTGCTTTTGTCGCGCGTGCAGATTTTTCTGCATCGGGAATCTGCATGGGCATGGATGCTGCCGGCGTACCCGGACGAACGGAGTATGGGAATACATGCATGTCCGAGAACTGACATTGCTGGATAAATTGTAGGGTCTGCTCAAATTCTGCATCGGTTTCACCGGGAAATCCCACGATCAGATCGGTCGTGATTGAGCAGTCCGGGAAGTATGTGCGTAATTGTTCGCAGCGTTCAGCAAAGAATGCAGCCGTATAACGGCGCTTCATGCGAGCCAGCGTGCTGTCGCAGCCACTTTGCAAGGATAGATGAAAATGGGGTCGTAAATTTTGATATGCGGCGAGCGATTGACAGAAATTTTCGTCAATCGTGCGTGGTTCCAAAGAGCCTAGACGAATATGAGTATGCGGAACAGCTTGGCAAAGCTGCACAATCAAATCCAGCAGGGATGGCTGTTTGGGAAGATCACGCCCATAGGAAGAAATTTCAATGCCGGTCACGACAATTTCCTGTACTCCCGCCTCGGATAGACGGATCGCTTCGGATACCGCGGTATCCATGGGCATGGAGCGAACATGTCCGCGTGCATACGGGATAATGCAGTAAGTACAGTAGTTGTCACACCCATCCTCTACCTTGAGCAGCGCGCGTGTGCGTCCAACAGGTACGCCAGCAGGCAATACTTCGTAGCTGCGTCCGGGACAGCGGAACTTGTCCAGATCGTGCGGGAATCTTCCCTGTATGGCTTCTTCGCACAGTGCGATGACTTCAGAGCGCGCGGAGGTACCGCAGATGAGGTCGATCTCTCCGCTGGCTTGCAGTTTGTCGGGCTCAGTCTGGGCAAAACAGCCGCAGGCGGCAATGATTGCATGTGGATTTTCCCGACGAATTTTATGGAATGCGCGCAGGTTTTTGTGATCGCTGATGGCGGTGACACTGCAAGTATTGATGATGAAAGCATCGGCATCATGCGTGCAGATTTCATGGCCGCGCGCCTGTGCCTGCTGCATCAGTGCCTGCGTTTCGAACAGGTTCACTTTACAGCCTAAAGTGTAAAAACCGAATTTCATGGATAGAACTCATTTCTTGTAAGATTGCCTTATATTATACGCGAAAGTGCGCAAGAACACAATAAGAACGGTCGGATTTCGCCTGTTTAGTAAATTTTAGTTTGACAATCACAACTTATTGTGATATTATATACACGTATTGTAATTCGCGTTTGTAACCAAAATGTAATTTACAACATCGTTTTGTAATATTAGAGAAGGAGATTTTGTATGGCATCTATCGTCAAAGACGGAGAGCTCCTGATGTACAAGGGCCATCCTCTGATGCGAAAAGAGAACATTATTTATTACGGCAGCATGGAAGATCGCTACATCATTATGATGCAGATTCTCGAGACCAAGAAAGAGGGCGACCTCGAGGTTGCGACTAAGGTTGCGGTTCAGCTTCAGCAGACCAGCCAGACCGTTCGCATGAAGGATCGCATCGTTAAGAAGAGCGAAAAGAGCAGCCTGTGGAGCGCGATGGATATTGCTTCCATTTGGCTGAGCCGTGCGTTGTCGGCGAAGTAAGACAGAAATCCACGTTTGAATCGCCGATCCGCATGGTTCGGCGAAGAGAAGGAGTATTCATATGAAGATGAAGCACGTAAAGGTGGTGCTGACGACCGCACTTTCAGCAGCGATGGTCATCGGAAATGCATCCGCCCTTTATGCGGGTGTTAATACCGCTTCTACCAACTTGAATTTCCGTGAATCCGCAGGAGGCACTGTAATCGGTGCAATTCCGAGCGGCGCGAGAGTAGCAGTCATCGACAATACCAGTGAATGGTATCGCGTTGCGTATAATGGCGCAATTGGTTATGTCAGCGCAGACTATATTCAGTACAGCGAAGACGGAGACGTAGATCTTGGAACGGGTATCGTAAACGAGGATTCGGTTAACATCCGTACCGAGCCCAACACCGATTCCGAGGTTATGCTCCAGCTGAATACCGATGATTGTGTTGACGTCAATGGCGTTGTCGATGGCTGGTACCGCGTTGCGATCGATGATACGGCAGGTTATATCTATGCTGATTATCTGACTTTCGAGCATACCATGACCGATACCCCGGCACAGCATCATGAAGCTGCTGCTACGCAGGAACAGTCCAGCGCAGAAGCGGACAAGCTGCTCAGCTATGCAGAGAAGTTCCTGGGCACCCCGTATGTTTACGGTGGCAGCACGCCGAGTGGTTTTGACTGCTCTGGTTTTACTACATACGTATTCCGTAATGCACTGGGTATTTCCCTGCCCCGTACTTCTTCGGAACAGAGCCAGACCTACACCCGTATCAATTCGATCTCTGAGCTCAAGCCCGGCGATCTGGTATTCTTCGGCAATGGTTCCAAGGTAAACCATGTTGGCATTTATGTTGGTGAGGGCGAGTTCATCCACTCTCCGCACACCGGCTCGTATGTCAAGTATGATACCCTGAACTCCGGCAACTACTACAAGAACTTCATGTGGGGCGGCCGCGTCCTGTAATGAGCAAATGACAAGACCTGAAACCAAATCGGTTTCAGGTCTTTTTTTATCAATCTAAGTTGATGTATAGGATTTCATTTTCAATCGAGAGCGATTGCAGCGAAATGCCCTGTGCACGCAGTCCATTGGTTGCAGCCTCAGCAAGCGTATCACAGACTGGCTCCAGTAAACTGTGCGGCAGTGTAAGTCCTCCGATTTCGAGCGCCTGCGGATGCAGGATGATGGAACCTTCCTGATATCCGATTGAGACAACTGCGGTGAGTTTGCATGTATTGGGCAACAGGATCGAGGCAGCGCGCGGCAATTCCAGCGCGCTGGGGTCGATGTCTGCGGTAAAACATGCACTTCCCTGCTCGGTCAATTGAATGTTCAAATTGGTCAGCGGGAAATCAACCGGAAGCTGCCGGGAAATCAGAGTAGTCAGGGCACCGCCGTCGAGTGTGATTTGTCTGGTATCCTGCTCAGCGTCACGCCCGGAAACCCGTTGAACGGTTGTGCGCGGCATATGCAGCGGTATGTCACTGTGCAAGACGACTCGTCCGATTAGAAGCACACAGAGCAGCAGACAAACGAACATGCAGACAGAGGGCAAATATTTACGCAGCATGATAGGACGCCTCACTTCCCGACTCTTTTGATAAAAGATATGTCGGTGAACGCATGGTTATGTTTTCCGAGCATAGAAAAAAGCATCCCAAACTGGGATGCTTTCTTGTACGCAAAGCGATCAATTACTGATTCTCTTCGATGTACTTGCAAATATCACCGATGGTGGACATCTTCATAGCTTCCTCGTCGGAAATGGAGATACCGAAGTTCTCCTCCAGATCCATCATCAGCTCAACGATGTCGAGGGAGTCAGCGTTCAGATCTTCCTTGATCTTGGTGTCCATGGTCATGGACGCTGCGTCTGCGTCGAACTTCTCAGCCAGCAGCTCACAAATCTTTTCAAACATAGTGTGTCTCCTTTTTGATAAAGAGTTTTTATTCTGCGAAAATTCCGATTTTGCGGAATTTCTCGTAGCGTTTTTCAAGCAGTTGGTCAATCTGCGATACATTCATCAGCTCTCGCAGCTGTTCACCAATTGCTTTTTTGACATTGCGCATCAGGGAACCACTTTCCGGAATGATGCCTTCAATCATGCCGAATGCATACAGATCATCCGCAGTGATTTTCAGACGCTCTGCAGCTTCAAATTCACGGCTGGCATCCTTCCACAGAATGGACGCACATCCGCGCGGCGAGATCACCGAATAAATGGCATTTTCCAGCATCAGAACGCGGTCGGCTACGGCCAGTGCAAGCGCACCGCCCGAACCGCCTTCACCGGTTACAATGCTGATAACCGGGGTGTGCAGCGCCATAAAATCACTCAGGCAGCGAGCAATCGCCTCACCCTGTCCGCGCTCCTCGGCGCCGACACCGCAGAATGCACCGGCGGTATCAACAAAGCAGATGACCGGACGATGAAACTTCTCAGCCTGCTTTGCCAGACGCAGCGCCTTGCGGTATCCCTCAGGATGCGCCATTGCAAAGTTTGCCTTGATGTTTTCCTCGGTATTTTTGCCCTTGCGGTGACCGATTACCGTAACCGGAATGCCCTGGAAGGTAGCGACACCGGCGCAGATGGCATAGTCATCTGCATAACCGCGATCACCATGCAGTTCGATGAAATCATCGAAGATGGTGCGGGTGTAATCGTCGATCGTGGGACGTTTGCTGTCGTGAATGATACGCATTTTATCGCGTACAGGGAGTTTTTCTTTTGTACTCATACCGAATCCCCCTGTCTCTGATGCATCCGCAGGAGCGTTTCCAGCGTGTGCTTCATTTGATTACGCGCTACAATTTTATCACAAAATCCGTGCGCAAGCAAGAACTCTGCGGACTGAAAATCATCCGGAAGTTTTTCGCCGATGGTACCCTCGATGACACGTCGGCCAGCGAAGCCGATCGTTGCACGAGGCTCGGCCAAAATAATATCTCCGAGCGAAGCAAAACTTGCCGTTACACCGCCGGTCGTCGGGTCGGTCAGAACGGTGATGTAGAGCAGACCAGCGTCCGAGTGACGGCGTACCGCACCGGATACCTTAGCCATCTGCAGCAGAGAGAACATACCTTCCTGCATGCGAGCGCCGCCGGAAGCCGTGAACAGAATTACAGGCAGCTTGTGTCGGGTCGCATATTCAAACAGGCGGGTCAGCTTTTCACCGACCACGCTGCCCATAGAAGCCATCAGGAAATGGCTATCCATGACACCAAGGCAGGTCTCAAGACCGCCGATGGTGCACACACCGGTAATCACGGCATCTTTCATGCCGGTCTTTTCCTGAAGGGTTTCCAGCTTCTCGCTGTATCCCTCGAAGTCCAGCGGATTGCAGGGACGGATATTGGAAAACAGCTCGGAGAAAGAATCCTTGTCGGCAGTAATGCGGATACGCGTGCGAGCAAGCAGACGCGCATAGTGTCCGCAAGACGGGCAGACGTAAAGGTTGCGGCCATAATTGCGTGCCTGTAAGTGTGTACCGCAGGCTTTGCAGACAATCTGCGGCTTTTCTTCAGGCAGCGTCGATGCAGATTTCATCTGCATGGAGGTTGTTCTTGTTTTCTGAAAAAGATCGATCAGCATGTAGAAAACCTCCTTTCTTAGCGGTCAAAATCGCCGTTGGCGATGGAATTGGTGTGGAAATTACCCGAAATAAATGCATCCGATGCCAGCAGATGTAAGTGGAAATCGGTGCTGGTGGTAACGCCGTCGAATAAGGTCTCAGCGAGCGCACGACGCATGCGGGCGATTGCCTGGGTTCGGTCTTCGCCGCTAACGATCAGCTTGCCGATCATGCTGTCATAGAACGGCGGAATCATGTAGCCCTGATAGGCAGCGGTATCCATGCGGACACCCGGGCCGCCGGGCAGGTGCATTGCGTTGATTCGTCCCGGACAGGGTGCGAAATCACGTGCAGGGTCTTCTGCGTTGATACGGCATTCAATGGCGTGACCGCGCAAATGCAGGTCTTCCTGCGTAAACGACAGCGGCTCTCCTGCTGCAATACGAATCTGCTCGCAGACCAGATCAACACCGGTAACTTGCTCGGTGACCGGATGCTCTACCTGAATACGGGTGTTCATCTCACAGAAGAAGAAATTCTTGTCGTTATCGACCAAAAATTCTACCGTACCGGCATTGATATAGCCAACCTTTTTGGCAAGATCACGCGCAGCACAGCACATTTTTTCGCGGGTTTCCGGATCGAGGAAGAACGAAGGTGCTTCCTCCAGCAGCTTCTGATGACGGCGCTGGATGGAGCATTCACGTTCAAAGAGATGTACGACGTTGCCCTGCGTATCACCCAGAATCTGCACCTCGATGTGGCGCGGATTCTCGACGTATCGTTCGATATACAGACGACCATCACCAAAGTTTGCCTGTGCCTCGCTCGATGCAGTGTCGTAGGCGCTCTTGAGCTCTTCCGGAGTCTTTGCGACCCGGATACCCTTGCCGCCGCCGCCGGCAGAAGCCTTCAGCATGACCGGATAGCCGATCTTTTTTGCCCAAGCCTCAGCCTCAGCGTAATCAGCGACCGCACCGTCCGAACCCAGAGCAACCGGTACACCTGCTGCAATGGCGGTACGTTTTGCCTCAGACTTATCACCCAGCAGATGAATGGTCTGCGGCTTAGGGCCGATGAAGGCAATGCCATTTTCAATGGCCATCTGTGCAAATTCAGCGTTCTCAGACAGGAAACCAAAACCGGGATGGATTGCCTGCGCACCCGATGCCAGCGCTGCCGAGATCAGGTTTTGCATATTGAGATAGCTGTCACGCGGATTGGCAGGGCCGATGCAAATGGCCTCGTCAGCAATCTGCGCGTGCAGTGCCTCGCGATCGGCTTCTGAATACACAGCAACTGAGATGATGCCAAGATCACGGCAGGCGCGGATGATGCGCACTGCGATTTCGCCGCGATTGGCAATTAGGATTTTTTGAAACATAATACAATCACCCGAATCACTTGCCGATGAAGCACTTAATTTCTGCTTCGGAAGCCAGTTCTCCGTTTACGAAGGTCTTGCCCTGTGCAATCGCAAGCGGGCCGCGCTGCTTGACCAGCTCGATCTCCATGCACAGCGTCTCGCCCGGATGAACCATGCGGCGGAACTTGGCCTTGTCGATGCTGGTGTAGAAAGCGGTCTTACCGCGGTTTTGCTCTTGAGAGAGCAGAGCAACCGCGCCGACCTGAGCCAGTGCTTCCAGCTGGAAGACAGCGGGCATGATCGGTGCGCCGGGGAAATGGCCCTGGAAGAAGAATTCTTCGCCGGACAGATGCAGCTCACCCTTTGCACCATTGTCAGACTGTTCGGTAATGGTATCAACCAACAGCATCGGCGGACGATGCGGGATGATCTCCATGATTTGTTCTTTGGTTAGCATGTGATTGCCCTCCTTACTCGATGACGACAAGTACCTGCTTGTATTCGACCATGTCGCCGTTCTGAGCGAGAATGCGGCTGACTGTGCCGTCACAGGGGGCGGTAATTTCGTTCATGGTCTTCATTGCTTCAATGATAAACAGCGTGTCGCCCTTCTTGACCTGCTGGCCGACCTCGATAAACGGCGGCTCTTCGGGAGCGGGAGCGCTGTAAAAGATGCCGACCAGAGGTGCCTCAACCGGCGTGCCGGAGAAGGATTCCTCGACCGGAGAAGCGGCTGCGGGCTGTGCCTGCGGTGCTGCGGCAGCTGCCGGAGCAGCGACTGCAACAGCGGGAGCGGCTACAGCAACCGGAGCCTGCTGCGCTTCGATGCGAATCTGAAAATCCTCACACTTGAGCGAGAACGCGGAAAGATTGCGCTGACGGACGGCATCCATCAGGTCAATCGACAGTGCCTTTAATTCTTTTGCGTCCATTTAGTCCTCCATTTTCCGGAACAGCAGAGCTGCATTGTGACCGCCAAAGCCCAGAGAGTTGCTCAGTGCGATATTGACGGGTGCTTCTACTGCATGGTTAGGTGTGATGTCCAAATCACAATCCGGATCGGGTTCCTCATAGCCGATGGTAGGCGGAATGATACCGTTCTGGATTGCCATGACACAGGCAATCGCCTCGACCGCACCTGCTGCGCCGAGCAGATGGCCGGTCATCGACTTGGTGGAAGAAATGTGCACCTTATATGCACTCTCGCCCATTGCCTTCTTGATTGCCATGGTCTCGATCTTCTCATTGATCGGAGTCGAGGTGCCGTGTGCGTTGATATAATCGACCTGATCGGGGGTGATGCCAGCGTCAGCCATTGCAACCATCATAGCGCGTGCGCCGCCCTCGCCTTCCGGATCGGGAGCGGTGATGTGGTATGCGTCCGAGGTTGCACCGTAGCCGATCACCTCAGCCAGGATTTTCGCACCGCGTGCCTTTGCATGGCTCAGGCTTTCGAGTACCAGTGCACCAGCGCCCTCACCCATGACAAAACCGCTGCGGCGTGCATCGAACGGAACCGAGGCTGCCTCCGGGTCCTCGCCGGTATGCAGAGCCTTCATGTTCTGGAAGCCAGCAGTTGCAATGCGGATGATGCATGCCTCTGCGCCGCCTGCGATCATAACGTCCTGATAGCCATGCTTAATAGCGCGGTATGCTTCACCGATCGCATGGTTGCCGGTTGCACAAGCGGTAACCGGGCAGATGGACTCGCCCTTAAAGCCGAGCAGCATAGAGATGTGTGCTGCGCCCATGTTGGCGATCATCTCGGGGATGCAGAGCGGAGATACGCGGCCGGGGCCCTTTTCGACCATCTTGGGGAATTCATCCTCAAATACCTTCAGACCGCCAACACCGGAACCGAAGAACACGCCCGAACGATAGGGATCGAAGGAACCTTCGACCAGTCCGGCCTGATCTGCGGCCTGCTTGGCTGCTGCGACTGCAAAATGGCAGTAGCTGTCCATGCGCTTTGCCTCGCGCTTATCAACATACAAAGTCGGGTCGAAGTCCTTGACTTCAGCCGCAAGCTTTGCTTTAAAGTTGGTAGTATCAAAATGGGTAATCGGTCCAATACCGTTTTTGCCGGTCTTCAGACCCTCCCAGAAGGTCGGGACATCATTACCGATCGGGGTAACTGCACCCATACCTGTGATAACGACTCTTTCCATGTATGATCCTCCTTAGATGCCCATGCCGCCGTCTGCGATGATAACCTGACCGGTTACGTAAGATGCGGCGTCGGATGCGAGAAACGCAACCACATTTGCGATCTCTTCCGGCTGGCCAAAACGGCCGAGAGCAATTTGCTTTTTTGCGCCTTCCTTGACAGCGTCGGGAAGGTTTTGGGTCATATCAGTATCAATAAAACCGGGAGCGACAGCATTTACGGTGATGCCGCGCGCACCGAGTTCCTTTGCTGCGGATTTGGTCATACCGATCAGACCGGCCTTTGCAGCCGAGTAGTTGACCTGACCAGCGTTTCCGGCGACACCGGAAACCGAGCTGATGTTGACGATACGGCCAGCCTTGGCACGCAGCATCATCGCACCACACAGACGGAGCATATTGAATGCGCCCTTGAGGTTGGTGCTGATGACCTCGTCGAACTGTGCCTCGCTCATGCGTACGAGCAGACCATCGCGGGTGATACCGGCGTTATTGACCAGAATACCCGGCACGCCAAGCTCTTCCTTGATTTCCTTGAGCGCTGCGTCACATGCTGCAAAGTCAGCGACGTTCCAAGCCTTTGCAACGGCACGAACACCGTGTGCACGGCACTTTTCTGCAACTGCTTCTGCCTTTTCTACCGAAGAAGAGCAGTTGATGACAACGTCGTGACCCTGCTCGGCCAGTTTTTCAGCGATTGCGGCGCCAATACCGCGGGAGCCACCAGTAATGATTGCTAATGCCATGCGTTAGCCTTCCTTTCCAACAAAACGTGCGGCGCGAGCGGCCAGTACTTCCTCAGCTCCGCCGATGAGCTTGTCCATGATTGCCTTACAGGTGGTGGGCTCGTTGAGCAGACCGGCAATCTGACCGGACATGAAGGTACCTTCCTCAAAGTTGCCGTCCTGAACAGCCTTGCGCAGCGAACCTGCGGTCATAGCCTCGATTTCCTCGAGTGAGCGGTCGTCGCCGGTCTTTTCCAGCTGTGCACACTTGCGTACCAGCGGAGACTTGATCGAGCGAACCGGATGACCGTTTGCACGGCCGGTAACCATGGTCGAAATATCGCTTGCTTTGAGAACGAGTTCCTTGTACTTGTCCGAAATCTCGCACTCTTCTGCGGTCAGGAAGATGGTGCCGCACTGTACGCCTTCTGCGCCCAGTGCCAGCATTGCAGCAACACCGCGGCCATCGCCTGCGCCGCCTGCACCGATTACCGGAATGCTGACTGCGTCGACAACCTGCGGCAGCAGAGCCATCGTGGTGGTCTCACCGATGTGACCGCCGGACTCCATACCTTCAGCGATGACGGCGTCTGCACCAGCGCGCTCCATGCGCTTTGCCAGTGCAACCGATGCAACGACCGGAATGACCTTGATGTTTGCGGCCTTCCAGTCTGCCAGATACTTGCCGGGGTTGCCTGCACCGGTGGTGATGACCTCGATCTTTTCTTCTACAGCCAGCTTTGCCAGATCATCCGCATTGGGGCTGAGCAGCATGATATTTAAGCCCAGCGGCTTTTTGGTCAGAGCGCGTGCGGTGTGGATCTCCTGACGGATGACTTCAACCGGAGCAGCACCGCCGGCGATGATACCAAGGCCGCCAGCCTCGCTGACAGCAGCTGCCAGATGACCGTTTGCGATCCAAGCCATAGCACCCTGGAAAACAGGGTATTCAATTCCGAGAAGCTCTGTAATTCTGGTTTTCATGATATCCTCCTCAAATCCGAATCAGTGCAGCGCCATAAGTCAGGCCGCCGCCGAATCCGCTAATAACGATGTGCTGGCCGGCCTTGAGCTGACCATTCTTGCGCATTTCATCCAAACAAAGTGCAACGCTGACACCAGAGGTGTTGCCGTAACGATCAATGTTGACGTAAACCTTTTTGGGGTCCAGACCATAGCGTGTGGTGACCATTTGCAGGATACGTACATTTGCCTGATGCAGAACGAACCAATCAATCTGATCGGCGGTCATGTTTGCCTGATGCAGTACCGCATCAATGGCCTCGGGTACAGCAGATGCAGTGAAACGGAATACATCGCTGCCAGCCATTTTCAGGAAACGGTGGTCGCACACAGCGCGGGGACCCTGTGCCAGAGGATCTTCTACCGGCAGGCATTGTGCCTTGAGGCACTCGCCCAGCGTACCGTTTGCGCGCATATAAGTCGTCAGGACACCTTCCTGCTCAGAAGCCTGGAATACAGCAGCTGCTGCACCATCACCGAAGATGACACAGGTAGAGCGGTCGGTGTAGTCGATGATGCGGCTGAGCGTCTCTGCGCAGATGACCAGAACATTCTTGGCCTTTCCTGCACGGATGAAGCTGTCTGCAACATCTACACTGTACACAAAACCCGAGCAGGCCGCGGACAGATCAAAAGCCATTGCCTTGGATGCGCCCAGCTTGCCCTGTACCATACAGGAAACCGAGGGCGTGAAGAAGTCCGGGGTTGCGGTGCCGACGATGATGAGGTCGAGCTCGGATGCGTCCAAAGCGGCATCCTCCAGTGCACGTCGACCAGCCTCGAGAGCCAGTTCCCAAGTCGCGGTATTTTGTGCAATACGGCGTTCGCGGATACCCGTGCGTTTTACGATCCATTCGTCGTTGGTATCTACCATGCTTTCCAGCATTTCGTTCGTCAATTTCAGGTCCGGCATGTAACTGCCAGTACCAATCAGTCTCGTACCGATATTGTTCACGCTCCTCGCGTTTTATAATATAAATCCGGTGTTAAATCCTGCCAGATTTGCAGCGGAAAAAAATTTACTTTATCAATCGCCGGAAACCACCAAATCGACAAAAGATTTAGAATTTGGCGATAGTTTGATTGACAAAGTAATCTTATAATATTATAATAAGACCCGATTGTGATGTCAACCTTTTCTTGATAGAAAAAACGGAAAAGATGGAAAAATACGTGGTTTTGAAAACCATGAACAATGGAGGAGAAGGTAATGGAATACGGATTTGCATTTTTCCCTGGACAGGGCGCACAGCACACACAGATGGGTCAGGCGCTGTATGAGAGCAGCGAGGCGGCACGCCGCGTATTTGATCGTGCATCGTCTGTTGCAGACCTGGACGTTGCAAAACTGTGCTTCGAGAGCAGCCAGGAAGAGCTGAATCGTACGGTCAATTCGCAGATTGCGATTTTCACCCATTCGCTGGCTTGTTATGAGACACTTAAGGATGCAGGTGTTACTTTCAAGGCATGCGCTGGCTTTTCGCTCGGTGAGTATACCGCGCTGGTGGCAGCAGGCATTCTGTCCGTTGAGGACGGCATTCGTCTGGTACGCCGCCGCGGACAGCTGATGCAGCAGGCAGCGGATTCCATGGATGGCTGCATGGCAGCGATTCTGGGACTGGAAGACGAGCAGGTTGAGCAGGCTTGTGCATCGGTCGACGGCATTGTGTTCCCTGTAAACTATAACTGCCCGGGTCAGCTGGTTATCGCCGGTGAGCGTCCGGCGGTTGAAAAGGCAATTGCAGCTTGCAAGGAGGCTGGTGCACGCCGTGCCCTTCCCCTCGCAGTCAGCGGTGCATTCCATACCAGCCTGATGGCTGAGGCTGCAAAGGAACTGCGTGCATTCGCGCAGGATCTGACCGTACACGAAGCAGTGATGCCGATTTACACCAATGTAACGGGCGAGAAGCTGGAAGTTACCGATCTGCCCGCACATCTGGAGCGTCATATGTGCTCTCCGGTACGCTGGAAGAGCTTGGTTGCAAACGGCATGGCTGATGGCCTAACCACTGGTGTTGAGATCGGCCCTGGCAAGACTCTGGCTGGTTTTGCTAAGAAGATCAGCAAGGAACTGACCGTGCGCACGGCAGAAACACCGGAAGATGTTGCAGCAGTTGCTGGCGCATAATTCAGAAAAAGAAAGGCGAAATAAAATGAAAAGAACCTGACATTTGTCAGGTTCTTTTTGGTTATAGAATGGAATCTCGAGTATAATCGGTCAGTCCATCGGGTAACTTCTCAAGCAGCGCGGAGACCGTTGTTTTGCCATCTACAAGGGCTTTCAGCTCGGCATCGGTTGCACCGACCAGCTGCACAAACTGTACCTTGCCGTTCGGTGTATCCATCGTACCCAGCCCATCTTCCATGGTTAAAAATCCGGTGATTTGCGAACTTCCGTCCGCATCAATGCCGGTGGTCTGGCCGGTGTAAATATACTCTTCGGGAGAGAAAATATCGCCGTCTTCAAAAGACATGCGTGCGAGCGTCTGCAAAATGCCGCAGATGTTTTTATATTCCTTGTCGCGCTTGCGGATGCCGTCTTTTTTGAGCTTTAACGTCAGTTCAAAGCCCAGACCGCTGTATGCAGCATGCTGAGATTCCTTTTCGTAGAGCTCGGAAAATCCATAGGTGACAAAGTGGTAGTACGAACCGCCGTCGTAAATGCTGATGCCGTCGAGCGGGTCGTTGCCGCCCATACGATAGCTCAGAACTGGTGCATAGTGGATTGGATCAGTTTGGTCAGGGTATAAGGTGAGCATGGCCTGCGTAATGGCGTCCCAACCGCTGGTTTCGGGCATATCCATGATTATATCATCTCCTTATCACGAAAAAGCGGCCAAAAACAGGCCGCTTTTGCTTACTTCTTGTTTTGCAGCAGAGAATTGAGCTCTTCCAGGAAGGTATTGATATCCTTGAACTGACGATAAACCGACGCGAAGCGCACATAGGCGACTTCGTCGACGTTTTTCAACTCCTGCATGACCATTTCACCGATTTTCTGGGAAGAAATTTCGGTTTCCAGTGTACCGAACAATTTTTGTTCGACGGTATCTACCAGTTGCTCCAAGCGTGCCTGAGGTACCGGGCGCTTTTCGCATGCTTTCATCACACCGCTGAGCAGTTTATTACGATCATAAGGCTCACGGGTGCCATCACGTTTGACCAGCATAAGGGGCAGGCGCTCAATCGTCTCGTAGGTTGTGAAACGCTTGAGGCAGTGAAGGCATTCGCGTCTGCGGCGGATGCTAGTTCCCTCGTCTGTCGGTCGAGAATCTACGACCTTGCTGTCGGGGTAATTACAGAACGGGCACTTCATAAGATCACTCACTTATCTTCACATAGGTTCATGCATATATTTTACCATAGAACCAATCTGCGGCAAAGAGGTTTTTGCAAAAATCGCAAAAATCTTTGAGGGCTCAATATAATTTTGCGCGAAGCAAATCGCCTGCACATTGTACCTGAAAATCGTCAGAAAAGTTTGCAGAATAGACCTCAATGAGCATCTGATGGTCGTATTGATACCGTTTCAGCGATTGCATGAGCAGGTCATAATCCATACTTCCCTCCCCTGGCAGCAGACAGCTGTGGGTGGTATCGTAGTCGTTAATATGGATATTGCGCAGACGATTTCCCATCACATCCAGATAAGCCGACCAATGCTGACCGGCACGGTTGGCTTGCTTGATATCTAAGGTATAGCGCAGTTCCGGGACATGTTCGGTCAGCAGCCGCAGATATTCCGGATCACGGGATTTACACCATGCGACGTTCTCCTGTGTCAGCGTGATCCCCTCCTGCTGCGCCATATCGCATAACGTGTGATAGACCTCATAGGTGCGTTCCATGTGTTCAAACAGAGTCTCCTGTGCCATGAAACGCTCTCCGTGAAAGGTCAGATATTGAGCGCCCAATCGTGCTGCGGCACGCATGTACTTGCGGTATTGCGTCAGTCCATCTTCTGTTCGGCGCGCATAGTTTGAGAATAAAAGCATGCCTTCCATCAAAGACGTGTATGGATGAATGGAGATGATTTCGATACCGTTGTGATCGGTTGATCGTTTCAGCGTATCCAGAAAAGACGGATCATATTCGCTTTCGGTGTTGAAGAAAATCTCGATGACCGAGAAGCCGAGGGATGCAATCCGGTCAATGGTTTCCTCGAGCGGCTGCGGATAAAAACAAGCGGTGGAGATGCCGAGGCGCATGGACGCCCTCCTTTCGTGAAAGAAAAGAAGGACACCAAAACGGTATCCTTCTTTATGGTTGTTATACGCGGCGCTTCTTGAAGCGCTTTCTGAAGAAAGCCCACAGGGAGCTGGACAGGAAGATGGACGAATAAGCACCAGATACAATACCGATCAGAAGCGGCAGCGTGAAGTTGCGCAGCGACGGCACACCCAGAATGAACACCATACCGATGGTGAACAGCGTGGTGAGCGTGGTATTGATGGTACGACCCATGGTCTGCCAGATCGAACGATCGGCAATCGACTCGAAGCTTTCCTTGCGTGCGGTGCGCAGGTTTTCACGAATACGGTCGAATACGATGATCGACGCATTGATCGAGTAACCGAGAATGGTCAGCGCACACGCGATAAAGTTCTGGTTGAACGGCAGCTGGAAGATGACATAGACCGACAGCATGGCCAGAAGGTCATGAATCAGGCAGATGACAGCAGCCAGACCAGAGGTAAACTCAAAGCGGAACGAGATGTAGACGAGCATCAGAACAACGGCAACGATTGCAGACAGGAAAGCTGCCTTCTTCAGGTCGTCACCGACCGTCTTACCGACGTCTTCGTTGGAGATCAGATCGTCATCGGTCAGACCATACTTTTCCTGCATCGCAGCGATCACGTCTGCACGCTGCTCACTGGTGAGGCTGGTCGAACGGATGATGACTTCGTTGTTCTCATCGCCCGTAATCTGCGGTGCGTTGGGTTCTACACCGGTGGTGTCCTTCACCAGAGCCTGAATCTCATTGAGGACATCTGCGTTGAGCTCGGTGTTTTCCATGCGGAATTCCATCTGCGTGCCGCCGGCAAAGTCGATGTCGAAGTTATAAAGGTTCACACCGAACGGAAGTGCCAGCAAGCTGACCAGACCGGTGATGCAGAGCAGGACGGAAATAACAGCAAAAATCTTAAAATGCTTTACGATTGAAAAATGGTTCTTCATTTTGGCTCCTCCCCTCCTTACGCACCGTAGACCTTAGGACTGCGAATCTTAAAGTCGACCATGCGATTGAGCAGGAAGTGCGTGAGGGTCAGCGCAGTGAACATGGAGATGATAACACCCAGTCCAAGCGTTGTAGCAAAGCCGACGATCGTACCGGTACCCAGGAAATACAGGACGCCGGCAGCGATCAGGGTCGTAACGTTAGAGTCCAAAATTGCAGTGAATGCACGCTTAAAGCCCGAATCGATCGCGGATTTAACCGTCTTGCCTGCACGCAGCTCTTCCTTGACGCGCTCGAAGATAATGACGTTTGCGTCAACTGCCATACCGATCGACAGGATGATACCGGCAATACCGGGCAGCGAAAGGTTAACATGCAGCAGCCCCAGAATGATCAGCTCGAGGGTGCAGTAGAAGGCCAGCGCGATGCAGGCGATGAAGCCAGGCAGACGATAGACCAGAATCATAAAGATGCAGACGAGAGCAATACCGATTGCTGCGGCGTAAACGCTGGTCTTGAGTGCATCAGCGCCCAGCTGAGGACCAACCGAACGCAGCTCAACCTGCTGCAGCGAGAACGGCAGCTGACCGACGTTAATCAGGTTTGCAAGCTCACGGGCAGAATCCTCGGTGAAGTTACCGTTGATCGAGCAGGTGGAGCTGTTGATTGCCTGGCTAACGGCCGGAGCGGAAACGATCTGATCGTCCAGAACGATGGCGAGCAGATTCTGACCGCTGGCTGCGTCCATCTGAGAGATTGCAGAAGTGGCTTCGTAGAACTTCTGAACGGCATCGGAGTTGAACTCCAGTGCAACATACCATTCATCGACAACCGAGCTTGCCGACGGCTTACCGTAGACAGCAGTTGCCTGCTTGATGTCCGAACCGGTCAGCCATTCCTTGCCGGTCATATCCATAAAGGACAGCTTTGCCGTAGCACCCAGCATCTGTACCGCGTCTTCGGGATTCTTGATGTTGGGGATCTCGACCAGCAGACGATTGTCACCCTGGATGGAGACGTTGGCTTCGGTGTAGCCTTCGGCAGTCAGACGGCTGCGCAGCAGGCTCTGTGCGGTAACCATGTCGTTTGCCAGATTACCGTTGTCGTAATCCTCGGGCAGAATGGCCTCAAAGGTGATAGACGAACCGCCTACCAGGTCCAGACCACGACGGATACCATTGGTAGCATCGTGAATGCTGGGGATGATGACCGTGGCGTTTTCGGCATCTTCGGCCGACATGTTGACCGGGGTGACGAATCCGCCAGGGATGGTGAGTCCCTTAATTGTCGCGACGGCCATCACGCCGATGAGCAGGATCACGGCAATAAAAGAGAAAATACTCTTTTTCACGTTTTAAACCTCCTAAATAAAATACACATAACGTGTATTATAGCCCCATTCGACAGGGTTGTCAAATCGGTCGATTACAGATTGATTTCGACCGTAATATCTGCGTCTGCGAGGTAGGGCTTGATACGAGGCTCAACTTCGTTGTGCAGGAAATCGTCGACCTGTGCCGGGCAGCGTCCGATGTAGCGAGCGGGATCGAGCTCAGCCATGATTTCTTCACGGGTCAGACCGAACATCGGGTCAGCAGCAATGCGATCGATGAGGTCATTTTCCAGACCTTCCTCCTTGATGCGCTTGCCAGCTGCCATAGAGTGCATACGAATCTGCTCATGCAGCTCCTGACGGTTGCCGCCGCGCTTTACAGCACTCATCATGATGTTCTCGGTTGCCATAAAGGGAAGCTCGTTCATCACGCGCTGATGAATAACCTTGGGATATACAACCAGACCGGAGACGACGTTAATCATGATGTTCAGGATGGCGTCAACAGCCAGGAAGCCTTCCGGAATGGAGATACGCTTGTTGGCGGAGTCGTCCAGCGTGCGCTCGAACCACTGATTGTAAGCGGTAAAAGCGGGGTTCAGGCTGTCGCAGATGACATAGCGAGCCAGAGCGCAGATACGCTCGGAACGCATAGGATTGCGCTTGTAAGGCATTGCGGACGAGCCAATCTGATGTGCTTCGAAGGGCTCTTCGATCTCCTTGAGGTGCTGGAGCAGGCGCAGGTCGGTTGCAAACTTACCGGCAGACTGTGCGATGCCGGACAGCGTAGCGAGTACCTGAGCGTCGATCTTACGGGAGTAGGTCTGACCGGAAACCGGAACGACACCAGCGAAGCCGAAATCGTCAGCGATCATCTGCTCCATCTTCTTGATCTTCTCATCATCGCCGTCGAACAGTTCCATAAAGGAAGCCTGCGTACCGGTGGTGCCCTTAGAGCCCAGCATGCGCAGATTTTCGATACGATAGTTGATCTCATCGAGATCCATGAGCAGCTCGTTCATCCAAAGGGTTGCACGCTTGCCGACGGTGGTCAGCTGTGCGGGCTGGAAATGGGTGAAACCAAGGGTGGGCTGCGCCTTGTGCTCTTCTGCGAAGACAGACAGCTTTTCCAGAACAGCAACCAGCTTTTTACGTACCAGCTTGAGGCCTTCACGCAGCTGAATGATGTCGGTATTATCGCCTACATAAGCGCTGGTCGCTCCCAGATGAATAATGCCGGCAGCCTTGGGGGCAACCTTACCGAAAGCATAGACATGACTCATAACGTCATGACGGACTTCCTTCTCACGTGCACGGGCGACCTCATAGTCGATGTTGTCCTTGTTGGCCTCCATCTCATCGATCTGCTCCTGGGTGATGTTGAGACCCAGAGCCTTCTCTGCCTTAGCCAGAGAGATCCACAGACGACGCCAGGTGGAGAACTTCATGTCGGGAGAAAAGACATACAGCATCTCCTTGGAAGCATAACGTGCCGAGAACGGACTTTCATAAACAGCGCTCAATGTTAGACATCCTTTCGCATACAAAATTGGTCAAATGAACAAAAAAGACGGACGAAAACGTCCGTCTTTATTTTAGCAGTTTTCGCAGGTGCCTGCAAGAAAAAATGCAGATCGCCGATGATTTTAGGCGTTTTTAATAAACTCTTCCAGTCGGTCGAGGCCCTTATCGATTTCTTGCATAGACGTTGCGTAGCTCCAGCGGATAAAGCCGGGGGCTGCGAACGCAGTACAAGGTACGGTTGCAACCAGACCCTTTTCCAGGAACAGCTTGGCAAAGTCGTTGTCATCGTTGATTTTCTGGCCGTACATTTCCTTGCCGATAAAGGAATGCATGTCCATCATAACGTAGAATGCACCCTGCGGCTTAATGCAGGAAACGCCTTCGATTTTATTCATGCGTTCAACCAGGTGGTCACGACGTGCCTGGAATGCCTTGCGCATGTATTCAATATCTTCCTGCGGGCCGTTCAGTGCTTCGATGGCAGCATACTGAGAAATGGTGCTGGGCGCGGAGGTCGAGTGGCTGACATAGTTGCTCATTGCACGTGCGATTTCGGGGGACGCTGCGGCATAGCCAATACGCCAACCGGTCATAGCATAGGACTTGGATACACCGTTGATGACGATGCAGCGGCGGTTAATCTCTTCGCCCAGGGACGCGATCGAGCAGTACTCCAGATCATCATAAACCAGATTGCTGTAAATATCGTCAGCGATTACATACAGATTGTGCTTGATGCAGACATCAGCGATTGCCTGCAGCTCTTCCTTAGTATAGACCATACCGGTCGGGTTGGAGGGCGAGTTGAGCATGAACGCCTTGGTCTTGGGCGTAATAGCAGCTTCGAGCTGATCGGCGGTGATTTTGAAGTGCTGATCCTGGCCTGCTGCAACGATGACCGGAATTGCGCCTGCCTGCTGAACCATTTCGCTGTAAGAAACCCAGTACGGCGCTGCGATTACGACCTCATCACCCGGATCACAGAGAACCATGAGCGAGAGGAAAACGACGTGCTTTGCGCCGGAAGCGACAACGATCTGCTCGGGACGATACTCCAGACCGTAATCTTCACGCATGCGGTAGCAAGCAGCCTTTTTCAGCTCAAGCAGACCGGATGCCGGTGTATATTTGGTTTTATTGTTTTCAATTGCGAGAATACCAGCCTGCTTGATGTGCTCGGGCGTGGGAAAATCGGGCTCGCCGGCGCCAAAACCGACAACATCGATACCGTTGGCCTTCATATCTTTGAACATCGAGTCAATCACCAATGTGGTAGATGCCTGTACACGGGATGCAATTTTTGAAATGGGCTTAAGATCCTGATGCATTTATAGTGACCCCCTTGGTTTAGTAATTCTATTATACGGCAATTGATCGATTTTTGCAAGATGAGAGCGAAAAAGCTGCAAGGCATAGAAAACAAAAAAATCGCTCTGACTCCAGAAGAATCAGAGCGATTGTGACAAAGTGCGAAGATCAGCGAGCGCGATCATGGGAACGAATGATAAACGCTCTTCCCTGTTTGATCGCAATGCGCGCGTGCGATGCGGTCACTTCGTTTGAGATTGTGTACATCGTGCTGCGCGTGACCGATGCATCAGATAACGGATATTTTGCACCTGTGATGGATACACCGTGCAGTGTGTAGTCCAGCGGAATGATGGAAAAATACTTATATGCATCATCCCGTGCAAGTTCAATGGTGTCGGAATCGACAAAGAACAGTTCGTTCTGTGCATCCAGAATACGGCAGGTGCAGCCGCGCTCCCAGGCATATTCACATAGGGAGAGATTGGACAGCAGATGATCGAGCCGTCCACCGGTTGCACAGGCAATCCAAGCCGAGGTGCACCCGCGATCGATGACAACCTGCAAGGCGTGCATGGTGTCTGTGTCATCTTTTTCGGGTACCAGCTGAATGCGCTCACAGTCGATATCCGGACAGACACTGGAATCAAAGTCTCCGACGATTAGGTCGGGATGACAATGCAGCTTGGCAAGATGGCGTGTACCGGAGTCGGCACAGACGACTTTAACAGACGGATGCACCTGCAAAAAGCGTGCAACATAACCGACTTCCTGCTCTGGAGAACCGGATAAAATCAGCGCTTCTGTTCCTTGCCAAGTTTCCATTCTTTCAGATCCTTTACACTTTCGTACAGTTTGACATAGCTGTCATAGCGTGACTGCGCGATTTCACCCGCCTCCACGGCTGCCCGAATGGCACATCCCTTTTCCTTGACATGTGCACAGCCGGTAAACTGGCACTGCATTAAGTAGGGTTCGAACTCGCGGAATGCATATTGCAGATCTTCTCGCAGGACAAGATCCATCTGCTCGGTGTCGAACGAGGAAAAGCCCGGCGTGTCGGCAATATATCCGCCGTCGTAAGGAACAAGTTCAACGTGACGGGTTGTGTGACGGCCACGGCCGATACGATCAGAGATCGTACCGGTTTCGGCAGCAAAGTCCGGAATCAATCGGTTGAGCAGGCTGGACTTGCCAACGCCGGAATTACCGGCGAAGGCAGCCGCCTTGCCGCGCAGGAAGGTGCGCAGTTCCTCTACGCCCTCCCCTGTCGCTGCACTCAAACGGAATACTTCGATTCCGACACTCTTGTAAATTTCATAGAGCTCCTGACTGTCATTGAGATCGCATTTATTGAGCACGACACAGGAGTCAATGCCCTTGTTTTCTGCAATCGCGATGACCTTATCAATCAGAAACGGTTCGGTTTTGGGCTGCGCTTCGGTCGCAACGATGACAACCAGATCCAGGTTTGCAACAGCCGGACGGATGAGACTATTTTTGCGAGATTTGATCTCAAGCAGGTATCCTGTTCCGTCCGCTTGTACTTCGAGCTCTACCAGATCACCGACGATCGGCTTGCCGATGGTCTTACGGAACTTGCCGCGTGCTTTACACTCAACGACACCTTCCTTGGTATCGACGTAGTAAAAACCACCGATACCCTTTAAAATACGTCCATCCATGTACATTGCGGTTTACCTGTACATAAACGTGAACGAGTTCGCGTTGCCGTTGATGTAGTATTTTACGGTTTCCGACTGACCAACGGGGCCATGTACGGTGTAGGTAAACGCACCGTTCGCCGGATCATACGGGCCGGAATGCAGGATCGTACCGTCACCCAGCTCGACCGAAAGCGTTACCGTGTTCTGTGCATTGATCGGAATGCTGATCTCGTAAGAACCGTCACCCGTACCGGTGCTGCCGCCGGAAGAGCCGCTCTGCTCGGGATCACCGTTACCGCTCTGCTCAGGATCGCTGCTCTGATTGGAATCAGAGTTGTTATTTTCCTGGTTATCCGAATCATTGTCATTGTTTTCCGGACCCTTGGAGATGTAGAGCGTGATCGAGGTATCCGGCATAATCTTCTCACCGGAATCCGGGCTCTGACGGAAGACCTGACCAGCCGGTGTATCGTTGTACTCCTCGCTGGTGTTGATCGAGGTGAAGTTGAGCGCATTCAGCTCAGCGCGAGCAGCCGAGATGTCCTTACCGACTACATTCGGCAGTTCAACAGCCTCCGGACCATCGCTGACATATAGGTAAATGGTGTCACCCTTCTTGACTTCACGGCCAAGCTCGGGGCTGATGCTGATGACCTTATCCTTTTCGACGGTCTGATCGTTCTTGTGCTCAATCTGAACCTCAAGGCCCAGACTGGTCAGCTTGTTTTCAACTGCCTGATAGTCTTCACCGAGGATACCGCCGATGATGCTTTCATCCAGAACGATGACATCTTCATCCTTGGTGTCCTCTTCTTCGTTATCGCATACAACAACGGTAATCTGACTATTCTTGTCAACCTTGCCGCTTGCGGGGTCCTGCTCGAGGATTTCGCCATCCTCGGCATTTTCATCTGCACGGCTCTCGCCCTCAACGATAATAAAATCATTGCCGTACTGGGACTGAGCATCTTGCAGCTGCATGCCGACCAGATTGGGTACATCGACCTTGCCCGAACTGCTGAACAGGTTTCCGGCCTGCATCATAAAGACTGCAACACCGGCTGCAATCATTACAAAGACAGCGACTGCGATACCAGCCATTGCAGCGGGAGAATCGCTAAGCGAGCGTTTCTTCTTTTTGCGCTTGGAAGAACGACGATCGTCTTCATCCTCTGCCTCGTAGCGATCACGACGGTCGCGGTCAGCGGGAGTCGAGCGCGACTGCGAGGGCTTCTGGCTGGGGCGATAAACCTGATCCTGCGGCTGCGGATCGTCAAACGAACGGCTGTGCGCAGTTGCTGCGGCAGCCTGCTGGCGATTCATACGCGGCAGTGCGATGGTTTCGTCAGTAGCAGCACGACCACCGCCAGGCATGCGCGCTTCGGCACCAGCCGAAGTGAAGCGCAGATTCGGGTTGTTCTTGAGACGCTCCAAATCATTGTAGATATCGTCAGCCGATGCATAACGCTGAGACAGAACCGGGCACATTGCACGCATGACGATGTCGTCCATACCGCGCGGAATGCCGGGAACCAGTTCGCTCGGGAGCGGTGCCTGTGCATTGATATGCTGCATGACAATTGCGATCGGGGTATCGCCGTCAAACGGTACACGACCGGTCAGCATTTCGTACATAACAACGCCGAGCGAGTACAGGTCTGCGCGATGATCGATGCGGGAGCCCTTGGCCTGTTCGGGAGAAATATAGTGAACCGAACCGATAGCCTCCTGAATGACGCGCGTCTCCTGATTCTTTTCAAAACGAGCGATGCCGAAGTCGGTTACTTTGACCGTGCCATCACGCAGCAAGATGATGTTATGCGGCTTGATATCCTGATGGATGATGCCGCGGCTGTGCGCGTGAGAGAGCGCCTTGGAGATCTGCTGCGCAAAAAACAGCGTTTCCTGCCAGGACAGACTTCCCTTGCGCTGCAAGTAATTCTTGAGCGTGATGCCCTCGATTAGCTCCATAACGATGTACTGAACCGGGCTGTTGGAGGGCGAGACGTCGAAGATCGAGACGATATTGTTATGGGACAGCTTGGCAACCGCCTGTGATTCATTGCGGAAGCGGCGATGGAATTCCTCGTCGTTTGAGAATTCCTCCTTCATGATTTTGATGGCTACAAAGCGATCCAAAACGCGGTCACGCGCTTTATAGACCACAGCCATGCCGCCGACACCAAGAATCTCCAACATTTCATAGCGGTTGTCGAGCAGCTTTCCTATGTATTTATCCATTTTCAGCTTCTCCTTGTTTTGAAATCCCTGCGCCTGTAAACAGGATTGCGGTAATGTTATCAGAACCGCCATTGTCGCAGGCGGCGGCGATCAGATGTTCAACCGCTTCATCAAGAGAGCGGGAAGCGTTGACGAGAGAGACGATTTCAGCATCTTCCAGCATACCGGTCAAACCGTCGGAACACAAGAGCAAAAGATCGGTCGGGGCGAGCTCGCCCTCAAAAATATCGGCTTCTACGAATTCATCCACACCGACAGCGCGGGTAATCAGGTTGCGATTGGGATGATGACGTGCCTCCTCAGCGGTGAGCTTGCCCTTGCGGTAGAGCTCCTGCACGTAGGAGTGGTCGAGCGTAAGCTGTGTGATGTCATCCCCGCGGATGCGGTAGGCACGGCTGTCACCGATATTGATGAGCGTTGCATGGCGACCATCAATGACAGCGGCAACCAGCGTTGTTCCCATACCTTCCAGATCGGGATCACTGATAGACTCCCGGAACACAGCTTCGTTTGCGCGGTCTACGGCAATGCGCAGTGCACGGACGGAGGGTCTGCTGGTACCGGAAAACAGTTCTTCGACCTTGTCGGCAAAGGTATGAGCGGCGATGGTAGAGGCAATATTTCCGGCTTTTGCACCGCCCATGCCATCACAGACAACCAGAAGCGCATTATTTTTCTCTTCGTGTAAGATGGTCAGGAATGCGTCCTGATTGTTCTTGCGTACCATACCCTGGTGGGTTTTTCCAGAGACGATCATTGTATGATTTCACCTTCTTCAAGGGTTCTGCGACGGAGCTGACCACAGGCTGCGTCAATATCCGGGCCGAGCTTGCGGCGAACGGTTGCGGTGACGCCGTGACGTTCCAAGATTTGCTGGAACTTACGCACGGTATCACGTGAACTCGGCTGCAAGGGACTTTCCTTGACCGGATTGAGCGGAATCAGATTGACGTGTGCCGGACGGCCACGCAGCAGAGAGGCAAGTTTTTCCGCCTGCCAGGGGCGGTCGGTCTTGCCGCGAGCCATCATATATTCGTAAGAGATACGGCGACCGGTTGTATCAAAGTAGTATGCACAGGCCTGCATGAGACGTGCAACCGGATAACGCTTGTCGACCGGCATAATACTGCTGCGGCTCTCGTCGTCTGGCGCGTGAAGCGAGATCGATAACGTGATCTGCAATTTTTCATTTGCCAGTAACTCTATTTTATCAGCTAGACCGCTTGTTGACAAGGAAATATGGCGCTGACCAATCTGAATACCGCCGGGACAGGAAACTAAATGGAGAAATTTTAGTACATTTTCATAGTTATCGAGCGGTTCACCGGTGCCCATCAGTACAATATTGCTGACCGGTTCGCCGGACTCCTTTTGAATAAACAGCACTTCATCCAGAATCTCGCCCGCGCTGAGGTGACGTTTGAGACCAAACAGACCGGACGCACAGAATTTGCAGCCCATGCGGCATCCGACCTGTGTGGACACACATACCGTGTTGCCGTGTTCGTATCGCATCAGGACACTTTCCACGCAGTCGCCGCCGCGCATCTGCCAGAGATACTTTCTTGTGCCATCTACCTGGGATACCTGCTTGCGGACGCAGACCGGAACGGTCAGCTCATATCGCTCGGATAATTTTGCGCGAAGCTCCTTGGATAGGTTGGTCATTTCATCGAAAGATTCAACGGCCTCGTGCAGCCATTTGAAGATCTGACCGGCACGGAAGGGCTTCTCACCCATTTCTTTCAGATCGGCTTTGAGTTCTTCGATGGAAAGACATTTGATTTCTTTTTTCTGTATTGCTTCGCTCATGTCAATCTCCTCAGTTTTGCAATAAAGAAGCCGTCCGTATCATGAATAGACGGTAATAATGTAATCATGCCGTTTTCCGATGTACCAAAGACGGGGTGTTCAATGGGGACAGCTTCAAATTCCGGATGCTGCTGCAAAAATTCCTGTACAACGGCTTGGTTTTCGCGTTCCAGAATGGTGCAAGTGGAATAAACCAGCGTACCACCCGGCTTGACATAATTTGCGCAGTTTTCCAGAATCTTTTTCTGGATTTCCGAAAGATTTTGAATCTCATCGGCATCCTTATAGCGAATTTCAGGCTTTTTCCGAATGATTCCCATACCTGAGCATGGAACGTCACACAAAACAGAATCTGCCTTCCCTACCCATTCGACACGCGGCTGTGCGGCATCCTGTAAGGTGGGCTGAACAGTGGACAATCCCAGACGCTGGGCACCAGCCTGGATTTTTTCCAGTTTATGTTCGTAGATATCGCAGGAAATCACCGTTCCCTGATTGTGCATGCGTTCTGCGATGTAAAAAGTCTTGCCGCCGGGAGCTGCACAGCAGTCCAGCACCAATGTATCGGGCTGCGGGTCGAGCAGCTCGACACAGACCGCGCTGGCGGTATCTTGAATGGTCACAACACCTTCGGTAAAAAGCGGATGGGATGCGATATCACCGCTTTCTGCAAGAATCATAGATGCAGCTTTGGGATGCGGATGAACGGTAAATCCATCTTCGGTCAGTCGCTTCAGCACGGTATCTCGATCACTGCGCAAGAGATTTACACGGATAGACACCGGAGCAGTCGCGTTGTTTGCTGCTAAAATGGCTGCGGTCGGTTTTTGACCGTACTGTGCAGTCAGCAAACGCACCAGCCATTCGGGATGGCTGTAATGCAGACTGTAAAAGCTTTCCTTGTCCGGACAGTTCAGACGCGGCAGCTGATTGTCTGCCGCTGCCTGTGCGACAGCACGCAGCACACCGTTGGCAAAACCGACGGTGCGCTCGTTTGCGTGCGCGTAATTGCGGATAAGCGTAACGGTCTCAGCCACTGCGGCATGCGCAGGAATGCGATCGGTTAGAGCGAGCTGATAAATACCGAGTTGCAGACAGATGTGCACACGAGGTGCAATCTTAGATAAACGCACCTTGGAAAATTGCCGCAGATACCAGTCGCACAGCAGACGGTTTTGGATGACGCCGTAAGCGAGGCGGGTAGCCAGTGCGCGATCACGCGGTGCAAGATCGGCACGATCTAAGTAGTGGTGCAGCGCACCATCTGACCATGCACCTTCCTCTTCCATGGAGAACAGTGTAAATGCCGCAACTTCTCGAGCGGTATGGGGTCTTTTTTTAATCATCACGGCGGCCTCCGAACAGAATGATCAAACGCAGCAGCTGCGCAAGAGATACGGCGAGCGCTGCAACATAGGTTAGTGCAGCGGCGGTCAGCGTCTTGCGTGCCATGGGATATTCGTCGTCATACAAAATGCCTGCATCTTGAATGGCAGCCAGTGCACGGCGGGATGCATTGATTTCAACCGGCAGCGTAATCAGCTGGAACAGCGTGGACAGACCAAACAGTGCAATGCCGAAGATTGCAAGATTCTGCGAGTTCAAAATGATACCCAGAAGCAACAGCGGCAGGGACAGTGCGGAGCCGGCGCGGGTCAGCGGAATGATCGCAGCGCGGACGCGGATGGGAGAATACCCCTTTGCGTACTGGACTGCGTGTCCGGCCTCGTGGCAGGCAACACCAATCGATGCAACCGAGGTGGAATGATAAACGCTGTTAGACAGACGAATCACATTTGCACCCGGCTCATAGTGGTCGGTCAGCTTGCCGGGAATCTCCTCAATGCGCACATTGGTGATGCCATTGCGGCGCAGAACGATGCTGGCAGCCTGTGCACCGGTGATTCCTCGGCGAGAATATACCGCAGAATACTTGGTAAACGTCGAGTTTACGTTATACTGTGCCCAGAGCGCTAAAATAATGCAGGGTACGACGAGAACAAGATAGGTCCAATCAAAGCCGTAGTAATATCCAAACATTTGAGAACCTCCGTGAAAGGATCGTGTCAGGTACCAAACTGAGTACCGACGGGAATTGCGTGGCCGCGCAGATAGTCGCAGGCAGACATGCGCTTGCCGCCAACCATCTGGAGCTCTGTAATGCGCATCGCACCGTCGCCGCAGGCGATGAGCAGACCGTGTTTTGCATCGGACTCGAGTACGGTGCCCGGTGCACCGGAGCCGGATTCCGGAAGCGCAGCATACACTTTGACGCGTGCGCCATCTAACGTAGTCAGCGCAATCGGCCAGGGATTCAGTCCGCGAATCAAACAGTCGATTTCATGTGCGGACTTATTCCAGTCGATCACGGCCATTTCTTTATCGAGCATGGATGCGTAGCATGCCTGGGCTTCATCCTGCGGAATACCGGGCATATCCTGTACTTCCAGCTGTGCGACGGTTTTTTCGAGTAGCGCAGCACCCATGATTGCCAGACGGTCAAAAAGTTCGCCAGCGGTCTCCCGTGCGCCGATTTCGGTGCGCTCAACAAGCAGAATGTTGCCGGTATCCAGTCCTTCTGCCATTTTCATTGTAGTAACGCCAGCCTCGCGGTCGCCAGCGATGACAGACCACTGGATCGGTGCGGCACCGCGCCAGCGCGGCAGCAGCGATCCGTGTACATTAACACAGCCCAAACGCGGGAAATCCAGTACATACTTGGGCAAAATCTTGCCATAGGCTACAACGATGATGAGATCGGGCTGGGTTTCGCTGAGTAGGTCAGCAATCGCGTCGTTTTTGAGCGTTGTCGGCTGGTGTACCGGAATATTATGTGCAAGCGCAAGGGTTTTAACCGGCGGAGGGGTCAAGATCTGCTTGCGTCCCTGCGGTTTGTCCGGCTGGGTCAGGACACCAACGACCTCGTGCGAGCTGTCGATCAGCATTTGCAGCGACGGCACGGCGAAATCGGGTGTACCCATGAACAAAATTCTCATTCCTGCTCCACCTCGACGTACTCGGTGACCTTTTCGGTGAACAAATGACCGTCCAGGTGCTCGGTCTCGTGGCAGAAGCACTGCGCAACGATGCCCTCGCCTTCACGCTCAAACCAGTTGCCATTGCGATCCTGCGCACGGATCTTTGCCCAGGTCGGACGCATGACATAGCCGTACTTGCCGGGAACGGACAGACAGCCTTCAATAGTCTGCTCCAGTTCGTTCATCTCAATAACTTCGGGGTTAATGAGTTCGACAACCTCTTCCGGGTCCTTATTGACATCGAGCAGTACGACAACGCGGCGCAGAATGCCAATCTGCGGAGCAGCCAGACCAACACCGCCGGACTCGAGCAGGGTCTCGGTCATGTCATCGAGCAGCGTGTGCAGATGATCGTTGAATTCGGTAACCGGACGGCATTTCTTTTTCAGCGTTTCGTCGCCGACCGTTAAAATGGTTCTCAGTGCCATAATGATATTATCTCCTATAATGTATCGGGGTTCAGGTCTGCAAAGAGCGACACCCCACGGTTTTTGTTGTCTTTTGAAAATTCGATCAGTACACCGGAAATCAGCTGCCGGCGTCTTTTATTGTCCGGGCATCGCAGAATGAGGTGATAGCGATAACGCCCCATGACGCGCACAACCGAGGCCGGTGACGGCCCGAGCACGGGATAATGAAAATCGGAAAATTGTCCTTCCATCAGGCTTAGGATGCGCTGTTTCAGACGCAACAGCGCGGCCAATACATCGCTTTCGTTTTCACCTGTGCCGGTCAGCATGAGCATCTGCTCTACCGGTGGCATCAATAGTGCCTGACGGCTTTCAATCTCATCGGCATAGAACTGTTCATAATCCTGCCGTGCGGCGCATAACAGTACCGGGTGATCGGGATTGTATGTCTGAATGATCGCACGTCCCTGTTTGCCGCGCCGTCCGGCGCGACCGACCACCTGCGTAATCAGCGAAAAGGTGCGTTCTTTGGCGCGATAATCTTGCGCAAACAGCGATTGGTCGGCATCCAGTACACCGACCAGGGTCACATGGTCAAAATCTAAGCCCTTGGCGACCATCTGTGTACCAAGTAGGATATCAGCGCGACCTTTGGCAAAGATTTCGAGCAAATGGTGGTGAGATCCCTTTTTGCTGGTTGTATCGGCATCCATTCGAAGCACACGCGCCTTGGGAAGAATGGTGTGCAGTTCTTCTTCCACTTTTTGCGTACCCGGACATTCGGTAAACAGATGCGGCGAATAACAGACCGGACAGAGTCCGCTGATCTCGATGGATGCACCGCAGAAATGACACATTGCGCGTCCGCTGACCGAGTGATAGGTCAGCGTCGTGGAGCACGACGGACATTCGGGAATCCAACCGCACATACTGCATCCGATTACCCGGCTGTTGCCGCGACGGTTGAGAAACAGAATGGACTGTTCGCCGCGTTCCAGATTTTCCTGCAATGCTTCATACAGTGTCTGACCGATCGTATACGTCCACCCTGCCCGGGACTCTCCGCGAATATCGGCGATCGTTACTTGGGGCAGTGCAGCGCCTTGATAACGCTCACGCAGTGTGAACATGGGATATCTCCCCTGCTGTGCACCGTAATAGCTTTCGATGGACGGTGTGGCAGAACCCAGTACGAGGACAGCGTTTTCTTGTTGTACACGGCGTTTTGCCACATCACGGGCGTGGTAGCGCGGAGACTGTTCAGATTTGTACGCACTGTCCTGCTCTTCGTCCAGCACGATCAGGCCGAGGTCACGCACAGGCGCAAAGACCGCCGAACGTGTTCCGATTACGACCCGGGCACGGCCGGAACGAATTTTTTTCCAGCTGTCGTATCGCTCACCGGCTGACAGCGCGGAGTGCAGAACAGAAACAGTATCTCCAAATCGACCAACAAACAGTCGGATAAATTGCGGGGTTAAACCGATCTCGGGTACCAGCATGATCGCCGAGCGGCCTTGTGCTAGAACGTCATCGATGAGTTTGAGGTAAATTTGTGTTTTACCACTGCCGGTTACGCCAAACAGAAGCGCAGCCTCGGGTTTTCCGGAGTCTAACAGCTGCCGAATGCCTTGATAGGCTTGTTCCTGTTCATTGCTGAGTACAGGTGCAGGAATCTGTTCGATCATGGAGTAATCGGGAACGCGCAAAGTCTCGATGGAACTCTGTTCCAGAATGCCCTTGCGCACCATGCCGCGCAGCGCAGATTCCGAAATACCAGTCATGTACAGCACTTCTTTTTGACTCATAGAACAGCCGTCCGAGAGCAGCGATACAACATCCATCTGCGCAGGGGTTCGTGCGCGGGAGGCTTTTTGCATGGCCTCTGCGGGATCAATCGCGAGCGACAGAATCCGTTCGGTTTTGTCCAAAGTTTTCTGTTTGATATTGCTATGATAAACCAGATATCCTTCGGCTTCTAGCTGGCTGAGCATGACACCGGTACAGCGTCCGTTGGTGAATCGACGAATTTCCTCGACCGTACGTTCGGGCACATCCTCGGAAAACAAGTCCATGATTTCCTGTAAGGGCTGTGACAGTGGGAGTATGGGCTGCTGCACAAGCGTATAGGTTTCCTTGCGCTGAAACCACAGGCCGCTGGGCAGCATCAGCCGCAGACAATCAAAAAAGGTACAGTACAGATGCTCGCGCAGCCAGATACCCAGCTTGATCTGTGTGGCATCTAAAACGGGTTCTTCATCAAGCACTTCGGTCACAGGTTTGAGCCGCTGTGCAGAATATGCTTCAGGACGCAGAACGAGAACCATGCCCTCTACTTTTTTGTTGCCGCGACCAAAGGGAACCAACACCCGGCAGCCAACTTTGACTGCTGGGATGAGCGGTTCCGGAATGGAATAATCGTATAGTTTGTCGATGGCATAGGTTGCAGCGCTGACTGCAACACCACAAACGGGCATGATCAATCAGCCTTTCTTGCGGTGCAGAGCCAGCATGCGATCGAGCACGATGTCGGCGAGAGAATCCTTCTGCATCAGACTGAGCGGTTCGCTGGAACCGTCACGATACAGCAAGGTTGCGACATTGGTGTCGTGTGCGAAGCCGGCGCCTGCAGTTTTGAGGTTGTTGGCGACCAGCATATCGCAGTTTTTCCCTTCCAGTTTTGCACGCGAGTTCTCGATCAAATCACGAGTTTCCATCGAGAAGCCGCACACAGTCTGGTTGTCTCGCTTCTGCATGCCGATTTCCTTGAGAATATCGGGATTTTTGACCAGTGCGACCGACATTTCGTCTGCTTTCTTTTTCAGCTTGTCATTAGCTTGGGTTTCCGGGCGGTAATCGCCGACAGCGGCAGCTTTGATGACCCAATCCTGAAGGGGCAGCTGCTCCATCACTGCGTCGTACATTTCCATTGCGGAGGTGATCGGGATAACCGAGACATTTGCCGGTGCATCAAGCGCAACCGGACCAGAGACCAGGGTTACCTTTGCACCACGCATTTGCGCACGCTGTGCAATTGCATAGCCCATTTTTCCGGTCGAATGATTGCTGATGAAGCGAACCGGGTCCATTGCTTCGCGGGTCGGACCAGCCGTTACCAGAACTGACAGGCCTTCCAGGTCGTGCGGCGTTGCAGCGGTTTCAATTGCATGTGCAATGTCAGCCGGATCGGCAAGCTTGCCCTTCCCAGTATCACCGCAGGCAAGACGACCGCTTGCGGGCTCGACAAAGGACACACCGCGTGCCTTGAGCAGCGCGATGTTCTGCTGTACGATGGGATTTTCGTACATATTGGTATTCATTGCCGGAGCAATGACCATGGGTGCCTTGGTGGCCATAAGGGTTGTAGATACCATGTCATCCGCAATACCATGAGCCGCCTTACCGATAATGTTTGCAGTTGCGGGAGCGATGACAAATACATCAGCGCGCTTGGCAAGAGAAATATGTTCGACCTCCCAGGTAAAGGTACGGTCGAACATATCGGTCACAACGCGGTGCTCAGACAGCACCTCAAGCGTCAGCGGGGTGATAAAGTGGGTGGCAGATTCAGTCATGATGATATAGACCTGCGCGCCCAGCTTGCGCAGACGGGAGGTCAGATCAGCTGCCTTGTAGGCTGCGATTCCGCCGGTAATGCAAAGGACGACATTTTTTCCCTGTAACGAGCTGCTCATTTAGGCATCCTCGTCGGTATCATCATCCAGGGTGTCCTCGTCTGCGGTGTCATCCTCGACATGATCTTCATGAACATCTGCGTCTTCGTGGTCATCCAGATCCAGCATACCGGGCAGCAGATCGGAAGTCAGTCGATACTCGGGCTCAACCTTGGGGCCGGGGCAATAAACGATGGTGCCGGCAGCGATCTCGTCGAGTGCCAGCTTGACTGCCTTATCCGGCAGCTGCTCATCTTTCTCCTCTGCTTCCTGTGCGATGTCGCGGGCACGCTGTGCGGCCAGATTTACCAAAAGATAGCGATTGCCTACCTTGTTCATCAGTTCCTTCATAGACGGTTTTAACATAGCTCTTTACCTCTTTTATGCTTAGAATTTTGGATTAACAATAGAAATTAGCGTACAACGCGGCAGCGCTCGGCACGCAGAATTGCCCGCAGATCAGCGATTGCCTCGCCCAGATCATCGTTTACGATGACGTAATCAAACTGAGACTGATGGGACAGCTCTGTTTCCGCCTGTGCAAGACGGGCTGCGACCTTTTCCGAACTTTCGGTGCCGCGACCGTGCAGACGGTTGGACAGTTCCTCCATTGAGGGCGGTGCAACAAAGACCATAATCGCATCCGGACGCTTTTTGTGAATCTGCATGGCACCCTGTACTTCAATTTCCAGAATGACATCATAGCCCTCTGCAAGCTGGTCATTGACCGGCTGTTCGGGAGTTCCATAATAATTTCCAACATAGCAGGCATGTTCTAAAAACGCATCGTGTTCGATTTTGTTTTCAAATTCTGCCTGAGACATAAACCAATAGTGTACACCGTTGACCTCGCCCTCACGCGGCTGGCGCGTGGTTGCCGAAACCGACAGACGCAGCTGCGGCTCGCAAGCCAAAACCTGGCTGAGAATGGTGCCCTTTCCGGTTCCGGACGGGCCGGTGAATACAAATAATTTACCTGGATTCATTTTCATCCCCCTCATCATCATCTTCGCGTGTATCGACGCGGCCGGCAATGGTTTCCGGTTGGATTGCAGACAAGATAACGTGATCGCTGTCGGTGATCAAAACGGCGCGGGTGCGTCGGCCGTAGGTGGCATCGATGACGATACCTCGGTCGCGTGCTTCTTGCACAATACGTTTGATCGGTGCGGAATCCGGGCTGACAATGGCCACAAGCCGGTTGGCAGAGACCATGTTGCCGAATCCTATGTTAATCAGTTTCACTGCACTCCCCCATTTCTGTACCGCGGTGTGATTTCGGAAGATTATTCAATGTTCTGAATCTGCTCTCGGATTTTCTCGATTTCCGATTTGAGCTCAACGACGAGCTTGGACAAAGTCACGTCGTTTGCCTTGGAACCGATCGTGTTGGACTCACGGTTCATTTCCTGTACGAGGAAATCCAGCTTACGGCCGATAGGCTTGTCATCGCACAGCATCTGCTCAAGCTGGCTGAGATGGCTGCGCAGGCGTACGGTTTCCTCATCAATGGCCGTGCGATCGGCAAAGACCGCAGCTTCGGTCAGGATGCGCTGTGCGTCGATCGTGGTGTCGGACAGAAGCTCCTGCATGCGCTTTTCCAGCTTTTCGCGATATTCGATCGTGCGCTGGGGTGCACGTGCTTCAACCTGCTCGAGCAGACCGATGATCGTCTGCTTGCGAAAACGAACGTCATCTGCAAGCTTTTCACCTTCACGGCCACGCATGCCTTCGAATTCATCAGCTGCCAGATGGAATACAGACACAACGTCCTGCGTGAGCTTTTCTGTATCGGGCTCGGCCTGTTCTTCGGTCAGAACCTCGGGCATTTTGGCCAGCGTCAGCAGCGAGACATCATTTGCAAGTCCGGTCGCCTCGCTCAGCGAACGCAGCGCAGTCAGATAGTGCTGCGCGAGTGGGATGTTTACCTTGACAATAACATCATCGGTGGAATTGCCGATAATCTGTACAAAGATATCCACCTTGCCGCGTGCGATGCGTTCACCGGCTGCTTTCTTGAGCGCTTCTTCCAAAAAATTATAAGCGCGGGGGCACTTGACGTTTACATCGAGGTAGCGATGATTGACCGCGCGAACCTCTACCGAGATTTCGCGTCCATCAATGGCCATACGGGCACGGCCGTAGCCGGTCATACTTTTCATGATTCAATACACCCTTACTTGAAAGAATTATTTTGCAGTCGCTGTGCCAGGCCGCGCAGTCCGGGAAAAATGCGGGACAGACACAGGTCATAGTAAATCAGAATGAGATTTCCTGCGATAAAGACAATCAATGCGGTGAAATCCGATTGAATTGGAAAATTTGGCAGAAAACCGGTGCGGATGCACCAGAGTACAATCAGTACCCAAATATTTCCGAAGATCAGCTTGCACACCCAGCGCAGCAAACGGCTGGGAATACGTTCAAACAGAAAGCGCAGAACAGTGTAGAGCCCGAACAGTCCTGCATACAAGACCGCAATTACCTTGTCCGGCAGGAGAAACAGAGAAAGTACCGAAGTTGCCGCATAGACTAGATATCCGGTTTTCTTCTGTCCGGTGAGGAAAAACAGTTCGGGGATAAAGCCGATCAACATACAAGCGGCCCAGCTGGCGATCGAGAGAAAGGTTGCAATGTATAGAAGCGCAACCGATACACCGGTCATCATGCCGCCGCGTGCAATTTGATTTGCGTGCATCAACAGCCACCGCCTCCGCAGCAGCAATTGAGCAGACAGTTGAGACAGAGAAGCTGACCGCAGCAGTCACAAGCGTTGGCCGAGTTCATGGGACGATAGCCACCGTAGTTTGCGCCCATGTTGAGATTGTTGAGTGCGTTTCGATACTCGAAGTTGTTGGGATCAAGTGTGCATGCCTGGGTATAACATCGCTGTGCTTCATCGTACCAACCCTTTCGAAAGTACACCGTTCCCATGAGGAAATACCATTCGGCATCGCGGGTCGGACAGCGTCCAAGCAGTTCTTCTGCGATTGCCAAATTGCCCGACGTGATGGCGCTGCGGATCTGGGCATAGATACCGGTACCGCTCTGACGCTGCTGGTAGTATTGCTGTCCCTGCTGAGACTGCGAAGAACCACCATTTTTGGCCGCATTGCGCTCGTTCATAATCATGTCGTATGCTTCGTTGATCTCTTTCATACGAGCTTCGGCAAGGTCAGCGAGCGGATTGTTTACGTAGTTATCCGGATGATACTTGCGAGCAAGTTCGCGGTATGCGCGCTTGACATCATCGTCGCTGGTCTGCGGTGTTACGCCTAATACTTTATAGGGATCCATGCGTTTCATGTCCTCCGTTTGCATGATAGGTTCCATCCAGTACCTGCCGCGTGACGAGCGGCAGTCCCAGATCGATAATATTCTCAATTAAACCCTGATCACGATACAGGGGTAAGAGCTGATATGCGGTGTGGATGTCGAGCAGTGATCGCTCTAAGGTGCGCTCCAGCGGCTGCTTCACCGAGTCGATCTCAGGTGACTGTAATTCATATCGCAGCACGATGGGGTTATAAGAGCCGGACGCAAAATCATCTTTGACATCGGCGCACGCGTCCAGTAAATAAATCCATCTTCCAGTATGATAAAACATTTGGGATAAGATTCGCTGTACGTCTGATGGATAATCCGATGGAACTGCGGCGGCGAGCAGCCGGGCAAAGGTGTCGGCTGGACGATCGAGTGAAGGCGTTTTTGCCTGCTCCAGCGCGGTCAAATCATCCAGACAAGCGCGCATCGTGTTATCCAGTGTGGGAAGCGCAGCCTGCGCTTTGGCATAAGCTTTGCGCATCAGACGACGCAGCAGGCGTGCAGCAAAACGCTTATATCCAGTCTCATCCTGGACGCTGTCCTGTACCTTGTGGTAGGTTAACAGAACACTGACATCGGCAGCATAAGATAAGGTAGACGAAGTGCATGCCACTTGCTTTTTGCGAAAAGGGCTGGCATCACAGCGACAGCGTTCGGTTCCGGGATCGGACGGCTGGACAGCGCCGATCACAAGCGCAAAGAAAGTCATGTCATAGCTCAGAAAGTAAGTTTGCAGCCGACCATATCGGCGCTTGAGTTCGTGACATAAACCGCAATATACGGCCTGGAAGCGATCGACTTCCTTGACGCGTAATTCTGGTTTGAATGGGCGGATAAATCCGAACATGACACCTCTCCTCTGTCCGCCTGAAAGCAGGCATACCATATTCATTATATTTTACAGGATATTTTGAGAAAAAACAAGACTGCCCAGCAAAAGGCAGCCTGTGTTCAAAAAATTTTTACCCTTTTTTAATAATGGTAAAGACGATCTCACCAGAGGTCTTCATGCGATGATTGCGGCGGATTGCCACCCAAATGCCGAGTGCAAAGCCGACAACACCGGCCAAGATGGAAAAACCTTCCGAGACATGCAGCAATGCACAGATGCCATAAAAGACAAAGAACAGAATCAGCGGAATGGCATAAACAATAGCAGCCATGCCTAAAATCTGCTTGCTGGAGCCTTCTACCGTCACAATATCGCCGACCTGCGCATCCACAGAGTTGACAGCGGTTGCCTTGATGCGCTCGGTGGGCGTGCCGCAGCCGCCGCACTTCGAGCAATCATGACCGCACGCAGACTGACGCTGTACTTCAATTTCTGCTTGTGTCGGGTTCAAAATTTTTTTTACTACAGCTTTTTGTACCATGATGTTTTGTCACTCCAAGTTTTTAGGTTGCTGATGGGATTCGATAATCTGGCAGGCAGCGCGCAGACCGTCAACGGCTGCCGACATGATGCCGCCAGCATAACCGGCGCCCTCGCCGCACGGAATGATGCCGCGAATAGAGACACTGGACAGGTCTTCCCTGCCGCGTGTCATGCGCACCGGAGAAGAAGTTCGGGTTTCCGGACCGGTGAGAACGGCATCTTTTGCACCAAACGCACGCAGTTTACGCGCAAAGGCCGAAAGACCAGTGTGCATTTGCTCATGTACGAACTGCGGGAACAGTGTATTGAGATCGCAGAACTGTGTGCCGATTGGATAGGTCGGACGGACTGCACCAAAACGATGGGAGGTGCGCTTGTCCAGAAAATCACCGACCAGCTGACAGGGCGCGGCATAACTGTCGGTCATTTGATACGCGCGGCGCTCCAGTGTGCGCTGGAACGCAATACCGCCAAAGGGCGTGCCGTCATCATAGTCAGAAGGATCAACCGAGACAACAATCGCAGCATTTGCGTTTTTGCCGTCACGGGCATGATAGCTCATACCGTTTGTGACGATACTTTCCGCTTCACTCTGTGCGGCTACGACATGACCGCCCGGACACATACAGAATGAATAGCATGCACGTCCGTTCTCACGGTGCGATAAGTTGTATTCACCTGGCGGAAGCAAGGGATGTCCGGCATGTTTTCCATACAGCGCACGGTCGATTTCACTTTGTAGGTGCTCAATACGCGCACCAACCGAAAACGGCTTCGGCTCAAAGAATACACCTTGTCTATGCAGCGCAAAGAAGGTGTCTCGCGCACTGTGACCAAGGGCAAGAATGGCGTGCTCGCAAGCGATGCTCTGATTTTCTGCATCGATTGCACAGAGCACGTCTCCCTGTTGACGAATGCCGGTCATTGCGGTCCTGAAGTGGACTTCACCGCCCCAGGCGATGATCTGTTCACGCATATTGCGGACAACCTGCTTTAAGATATCGGTTCCAATGTGGGGCTTGGCCAGTCGGCCGATTTCTTCCGGTGCACCATGCTCCATCAGAATGTGAAGCACCTCATCGCAAAGCGGATCGTTAATGCGAGTGGTCAGCTTGCCGTCTGAATAAGCACCGGCACCGCCCTCGCCAAATTGGATATTGCTTTCCGAGCGGAAAATACCCTGCTTCCAAAATGCGTCGACATCCTGGTCGCGCTGCTCGATGGCCTCGCCGCGTTCAAGGACGATGGGACGATAGCCATACCGTGCAAGCAGGTATGCAGCGAACAAGCCTGCGGGGCCAAGACCGACAACAACCGGCCGATGTTCCATGGGAGCAGTGCCGATTTGCGGCGATAGGCGCACACAAGGCTTGTAACGGACAGAGGGCATTTGCAGCTGTGCTGCAAATGCCTCCTCCTGGTCGATTCCATCAAGCAGAACCGAATATACGCGATCGATTTTTCCGCGGCGGGCATCCAGCGATACACGATAGATGGATGCCTGCGCGTCATTGGCGGTCAGTCCGCACAGAGACAATGCCTGTGCGACAGCCGCACCGTCATTTTCGTCAAACGGCAGACGGATGCCGGATACAATGATACTCACGTAGTTTCGTTTTCCTCCGTGGGAGTAGTGGTTGCGGTTTCACCGGTTTGTTTGATCTCGATGGTCACCTTTTCGTCCGGGTTCAGCAGCGTGAAGCTGGAATTCGAACTTTCAAGCTGTTCACATTGCACCTCGATCGGAACCTCGTGAATACCGGGGCCGAGTTCATCGGCATTAAAGACAGCGATGACATGGAATGCATCTGCGGTCAAATTTGCCAGTGCAGCGGTCTCTGCCTGAATTCGGATATTGACCGACGTCGTGCGCAGCGTTGCGGTAAGATTGGGGTCGCTGCCGCTGTTTTGCAGCGTGATTCTGGTAACAGGCATCTCACGGGTACTCATACCAACAGCCTGGATCGTTACCTTAGCCGATGTCGCTTCGCCCTGTACACGGGTGACACCTGCGGGCAGTTCGATCGGAATGGTAATCGGATCATCTTCGTCCAGACTTACCGTGCTCAGCTGCAAATCACCAAGGCTAATCGCGGTCAGCTTGCTGATGACTTCCTCTGCACCATAGACCGCAATTTCCTGCGGATCAATGGTTGCCTTGACCGAGTTTTTGTCAACCGTATCAGAGCTGATGAGGTTGATGGTCAGCGGAAGTTTTGCCACAGCATAAACCGGGATGGTTACCGAGTAGTCGTTGGGTTCGCTGGTTAGATGGGTCTGATCGACCGGCTGGTTCTTTTCATCGAGGAAGGTAAAGGATGCCAGCACACTGGTTGTCTTGGTCAGACCGGTGGAATCCTCTGCCGGGACCACAGCCGTTGCCTTGCGAATCTGGTTTACAACGGTTTTCGGGCCGGTGACGCTAACCGAATCCTGTTCACCTTCGGGGTCATCGTACATATATCCAGTAGAAGGCGTGCCGTCTACCTGGATGGTAACAGGTACTTCCTTGGTGATGACTTCATCAATTACAATCTGAAATGAGTTTGGCGTAGAAATTTCTGATTCACGTACACTGGAAGAATTAACAATCAGCGTGCAGTTCGTGGACTGCGAGGACGTGTTGATTGTATAGGTGCCGGGTTTTTGGAAGTTTGCCAGATTGACACGAACCTGAATGTCGTTGGTGGTCAGTGAGGATAAGCTGGCATACGGACCGGTCACCTTAACCGTGACCATCTGATCTTGGCCTTCAATTAGGCGAAGACCATAATCGCTTTCCAGTGTGTCCTCATTTGTATAGGTAATTGGAATATTGGCGATTGTATAAGTACGCGTCAGATCATCATTGTTCGCAACAACAATGAACCAAAGCGCAATCGCCATTAAAATTGCAATCAACTTATGTGCCAAGTCGTGCTTGGTGAAAAACTCTTTTATTTTGCTCATTTAGACTTCCCCTTCCGTTCCGCCTGGGTGTTCCGTTTACGCGGCAGGAAGCCGTTGCGCTTGGGGGGCTGTTCTTCTTTTTCTTCGGGCATCAGCTCGGCAACCAGAATTTTGCGCAAGGTTTCGGGTGATAAATGACGTTTGAGCATGCCGCCGATGGCAACCGAGATTGCACCGGTCTCCTCGGATACAACGACCAGTACAGCATCGGATGCTTCGCTCATGCCCACAGCGGCACGGTGTCTGGTGCCCAAATCGCGGGACAGATTTTGATTGCTGGAAAGCGGTAAGACACAGCCTGCTGCAAACAGGCGTGCGTCACGCACAACCAGCGCACCGTCGTGAAGTGGTGAATTGTGGAAAAAGATATTTTTGATTAACGGCTCAGACGGCTCTGCGTCAATGCGCGTGCCGGTCGTGATGATCTCGCTCAGACGTTCCTGACGCTCGAAAACCATCAGTGCACCGGTACGCGTCCAGCTCATCGATTCGCATGCCGCAACTGTCTGGTTGATGCACTGCTCAATGGCGACAACGTCCACCTCAGTGCCGGTCAAAAACTTTCGCAGCTGTCCCTGACCTTTACCAAGCTGTTCCAGCATACGGCGCAGTTCGGGCTGAAAGACAATTGCGAGGAACAATGCACCGAACGAGAACACCTGCTGTAAGATCCACGAGACTGTGTTCAGCTGTAAAGATTCCGCGACAATTTGTGCCGCGAAAATGATTAGTATGCCCTTGGCCAGACGCATTGCGCTGGTATCTTTCAGCAATTTCATACCGCGATAGATGACATAGGCAATGATACCCATGTCAATCAAGTCTTGGATAGAAATGAGTTGGATACAGCGTTGCAGGGTGCCGAGCGTCTCTAGAATCGCTTCTTGCATATTATGTAAACACCTAGATTCTATATTCCGTATCGTTAAAATTTCACATAGTTCATATACATTTTACCATATTCCTTGCAGCATGTGAATACAATTCAAAATTTTTTCACATTTTTCCAACAAGTTCCTGTAGGATTTCGGCTGTACGCTGCATTTCTAAACGGGTATTGTAAGGGCCGACCGAGAGCCGCACTGTTCCGGTTGTCTGCGTATGGGCACTCTGATGTGCAAGCGGTGCACAGTGCAGTCCGCCGCGTACACAGACTCCCTGATCGGCCAACGCCTGTGCTAAAATTTCGGAAGGCTGATTCGGGATGCGAATGGACAGCACACCGGCTTGCCGTTCGGGTTCTTCGGCAGCGAATACTTCCAGATTTGGAATGGTGCGGAGCACTGCAATACAGGACTGAATGCAGTTCCGTTCGTGGCGATGGATTGCGTCAATTCCCTGTTCGAGTAAAAACTCCATACCGGCGTGAAGTCCGGCAATACCGGGAACATTTGGCGTACCGCTTTCTAGGCGATCGGGCAGAAATGCGGGTTGTTCCAAACTGGACGATGCACTTCCGGTACCGCCTTGCAGGAGTGGCCGCGGCAGGTCGTCCGGATTGGATAAAATAAGCATGCCAGTGCCCTGAGGTCCTAGGAGTCCTTTGTGACCGGGCATACAGATTGCACGGAGAGAACGCAGTCTGCGCACGGAGATTGGAATGGTTCCGGCAGATTGCGAGGCGTCCAGAATCAGCGGGATTTGATAGGCTTGCAGCATGGCATCCAGCTGCTCGAGCGGGACAATGGAGCCGAAAACGTTGGAAACATGGTTTATGATAAAAATTTGAACACCGGCATCAATGGCGCGTTCGGCCTCGCGCAAAAAATCGGCACTGTCGAAGAGTTTGCTGCGCAAAATGCGCAGTGGACATCCCAGCGCGTGAAGCGGTCGCATGACCGAGTTGTGTTCGTAGCTGCTGACAGCTACAACCGTTGATGGGGTGCAGAATCCATGAATGGCCAGATTCAAGGCGTGTGTGGCATTCATGGTGAAGATAATTTGTTCGGGATTATCCACGGAGAATAGTTGCGCTGCGGCCTCGCGGCATTGATAAACCACCTCACCGGCACGCAGCGCAGGTGCATGGCCGCTGCGTGCATATCCGGCACAGGTCTTGCAGGCAGTCAGCATGGCCTGGCAGACCTCGGGCGGCTTTTGCAGTGAGGTCGCAGCCTGATCGAGATAAATCATAAAACCCTCCCCGCCTGATCCATCCAAAAGTTTGGACGGATATTGCAATCAAGACATATTTTCCGGGCCTGTTGCTCGGTTTCCTCTGAAATGCCGACTGCCCAAATGCAGGTGTGCTGCGCGTTTGCTGGTCGCGGTGGTTTTCGAAGTAATCCAGCGATACCGTTTTTCGCCAGCACATTTCGACAGCGAACGGCCTGTGTTTGACCGTAAAAGACAATCCAAATCATAAAAAGATCCTCCTCATCCGGATGCTTGTGAATCATGCTATGCAGTGGGATTGAGGATTGCCAACCCTATCCGTGCGTGTTATACTGATAAAGTATTAAAATCTGGAGAGGAGTTTTAGATAGTATGGATTTGCAAATGTTAGCGTTAGATCTGGACTTCTTATCGGTTCTGCGCAATTTGGCACAACATCCACTGATTCAAAAATATCGCAATGCGCTGCGGGCACTGTCTGGTACGCCGCATGACTTCGCCGAGGCGTATGGTGCACTGTGCGCAGAGGTCTATCAAAGTGGCGATCAGGGACAGGTGTTGCTGCGCAGTCTTCACTGTGACACCAATGCACTGACCGATACCATCGATCATCCGAGTGCAAATGTTATTTTAGCGGTATCCCATGATGTACGCACTTTGAATGATTTGCTGTCTGTCAGCGGTTCCGAGCTGTTGGATACAGCAAAATCTATTTTCGGACAGGCTCTGCCCAGCATCAGCGTCCTGCCGACATTTGCTTCTGGGTCTGCCCTCCCCTTTACAGACGGCGACGGACTGCGCGCGTATTATCAGGATAAGGGCTTTGGATTTTTCGCAGATGCGACATTCTATGCTGTGGATAAGGAAAAGATTGTGCCGGTTGTACATCCCGATCCGGTACGCTTGACCGACCTCAAGGGTTATGCGCATCAAAAGGCACAGATTCTCACCAATACGCGGGCATTTCTGGCAGGTCGTGCAGCCAATAATATTCTTTTGTACGGCGATAAGGGTACTGGCAAGTCCTCTACAGTTAAGGCTGTAGTCAATGAATATGCAAAGGAAGGCTTGAAAATCATAGAGCTTTCTGTGACGCAGATTTCTATGTTCCCTGTCATCTGCACCTATGCAGCGCATAGTCCGTACAAGATTATTGTATTCTTGGATGACCTGACGTTTGAGCGTGAAGATGAGAATTTTGCAACGCTGAAAGCGTTTATTGAGGGCGGCCTGACTGGCAAGCCGGACAATTTGATCCTGTATGCAACATCCAACCGCCGTCACCTGATTCGAGAGCGCTTTTCCGATCGTGAAGGTGATGATGTACATCGCCGCGATACGCTTGAGACCGTGACCTCGTTGTCCGACCGTTTCGGTTTGGAGATCACCTTCTCGGTACCGGAGCGTGACGAATATCTGATGATTGTCGATCAGCTGGCCGAAGACTGCGGCATTGAGATGGAGGCTGAACAGCTCCACCTGCTTGCCGAGCGCTTCGCTCTGCGACGCAATGGTCGTTCTCCGCGTACGGCCAGACAGTTTATTCAGATGCAGCTGGCACAGGAAATGGCATAAAAGAAAAATGCCGGACGAATCTATCGTCCGGCATTTATTATACGCAAAAATAGATGGAAGAAAGTATCATAGTTTGTCAATCAGACATACAGCATGTGCGGCAATGCCTTCTTTGGCACCGGTAAAGCCCAGTCCTTCTTCAGTGGTTGCCTTGACGCTGATCTGGTCGATCGATACGCCCAAAGCATCGGCGATATTCTGGCGCATCTGCAAAATATGAGGTGCCATTTTGGGCGCTTGCGCCAGGATTGTGGCATCCAAGTTGCTTAATACCCAGCCGTTCACCTGAAGTACGCGCCCCACTTCGCGCAGTAGTGCCAGAGAATCCGCTCCCTTGTATTTCGGATCGTTGTCGGGAAACAGATGCCCGATGTCGCCGAGTGCAGCCGCGCCCAGCAGTGCATCCATCACAGCGTGCAGCAGTACGTCGGCATCGCTGTGTCCCAAAAGTCCGGTCTCGTGTGGGATATAGACACCGCCAATGATGCATTTACGGCCAGAGACCAGTTTGTGTACGTCGTATCCATGTCCAATTCGCATGGTTAGTCCTCCTGATTGAGTAGTGCTTCGGCCATCGGAATATCTTCCGGGGTTGTGACTTTGAGATTCCGATAGCTTCCAGATGTTGCAGTGACCAGTGTGCCCAGACGCTCAACGGCGGCACAGTCATCGGTTAGCGCAGCGCCGGCGGCAATGGCTTCTTTGAGCGCAGTTGAGATCAGTGCACGGTCGAAACATTGGGGGGTCTGTACGGCGGCGATGCTGTCGCGTGCCACATCGGCAATGATTTTTCCATCAGAAATTCGCTTGATGCTGTCCTTGAGCGGAACCACGGGTGCAGCTGCGCCAGTGTCCATAGCAGCAGTAATCGCTTCTTCAATTACGGCTTGCGGAACGAGCGGACGTGCGCCATCATGAATGGCAACATAGGCGGTGTCCGGTTCACAGGCATTCAGTCCGGCAAGAACCGATTCCGGCCGGGTTTGTCCACCGCGCACAATGTGACGCACTTTCGTGCAGCCAAATTCCTGAGCCAGTTTGCCGTACGGAGCGATATCCTGTTCTCGACAGACAATGATGATGTCATCTACCAAGAGGCATTGTTCAAACGCAAGCAGTGTGCGTGCGAGAACGGGAATGCCATCCAGCGGTAACAGTAATTTATTGGTACCCATGCGTGTAGACGAGCCGGCAGCAGGGATGACAGCTGCGATACGAGGACGAACCTCCTCTTTTTTTTGTCGAAAAAACATAGAGCAAACCTCCCAAGGTACTTTATATTTTACCTTGTATGCGGAGGGAATGCAAGCCTGTTTGCCGTTCGAGTGTTAAGAGAAGGCCGATCAGACATAAGCCCCACCCATTATGACAGATACCGGCATAGATACCAAGAAACAGGATGAGTGCAGAGAAAAAGGTTGCAAGTGCTTGCGGCAGCGGATGACCGGGAGCAAATAGGCAGTCGAGCGCACGGCCGCCGTCCAGAGGTGGAATGGGTAGCAGATTAAAAATACTCAGAACCAGACTTGCGCCAGCAAGCAGTTCGTGGTGCGACAGACCTGCCGCGAGCCAAAGGATTAGACCGAACAAAGGGCCGCCCAGTGCAATCAAGACCTCTGATCGGACAGATAAACGAGGTAAATGATATTGCATTGCGCCGCCTGCGGCAGAAATTTCGAAACGAGTTACTGTACCACGGCACAAACAAATTACAATCCAGTGCCCTAGTTCGTGCACAGCAGCCGCGGCGAGAAAGTAAAGAAAGATGCCGTTCGGGTCGAGCAGTATAATGATGGCGAGCAGTAGCCAGAAAGAATCTTTTACATGGATTTTTGAAGTCATAAAGCGATGTAATCCTCCGGATTGAGCAGTTTTCCCGCATACCACAGTTCAAGATGCAGGTGATATCCGGTTGCGGTACCGGTATCCCCTACGGTTGCAATGGTCTGTCCAGCTTGTATGTGCTCTCCTTCTTTAACCAGCAGCTGCTCGCAGTGGGCATAAAGCGCGCAGATCCCATCGGTGTGCTGTAAGATTAAATAATTTCCATAGCTGTCGCTTTGAGCAGCCGTGCGCACGGTACTGTTGGCCAAAGCATGGATCGGATTTCCCTGCTCAGCGGCAAGATCAATCCCCTTGTGAAAACTGCTTTGCTGTCCGGTTACCGGATGAACGCGTGGGCCGAAGGAAGAGGTTAATACGGCATTTTCAACCGGCTGGGTGTTAGATAGCGAGATTGGATATACCGCATCTGCTTCCTGAGTTGGAAAAACGCCCGCCGCAGTTGCGGCGAGCGTCTCGCTTGGTACGGATGATTCCATGACCGGTTGATTTCCCTGTGGGCTGATGGTCGGAAACCAGTCCGAAAAAACAGCTTGCAGCTGATCGGATTCCGTGAATGATCCAACTGCCTGCACAGCCTGCTCGATGGACTGATTGCCTGTGAGAAAGGTTTGTACGGCTGTCTGCACGCGTAAGAACGGTTCAAATTGTATGGTGCGCAATACAGTGACCGATAAAAAGAGGAATGCGATTCCAAGCAGGAGTTTTTCAAATCCGTTGAGCCGATTGGGCTGCTTGCGTGGCATTCCAATCCCTCCTTCCCGACTGAAAGTAGATACCATACTATATGAAAACGCCGAGGGCAACATGCCTTCGGCGTTTTGTTTCGGTCAAATTTCTTTTTCGAGATCGGGCTTTTGCAGATTTGCGATGATCTTCCGTACGCGCCAGAGAAAGAAAGTCATTGTTGACATGGCTGCAATAAAGTCGGAGATCGGTTCTGCAAGGAATACGGCGAACAGCTTGTCGTCGAAGAAGTTCGGCAGAATTAGAATCAACGGAATCAGCAGGATGATTTTACGCAGAAGTGCGAGGAACAGCGAAATACGCGCCTCACCCAATGCAATAAAGGACTGCTGGAAAGAAGTCTGGATACCCGAGACAAATACCATTGCCATATAGATGCCCAGAGCCCAAACGGTAAAGGTTTGCAGTTCGGGGTCGCTCGTAAACACGCCGACCAGCAAACGCGGTGCGATACGAGTGAGCAGCCAGCAGAAGGTTGCATAGGCAACTGCCGTCGTTACAAGGAGACGGATAGCCTTTTTCATGCGGTCGATCTTTTTTGCACCGAAGTTGTAGCTGATGATGGGCTGTGCACCCTGTGTCAGTCCGGTCAATGGCAGACTAATCATCTGTGTCAGGCTGGTCAGAATGGTCATAGCACCGACTGCCAGATCTCCGCCAAACTTGGCAAGTGAGATGTTGAATGTAATGGACAGCAGGCTTTCAGTCGACTGCATGACAAACGGAGACAGGCCCAAACTGATGACAGGAATCAGCTGTTTGAGCTCAGGACGCAGATATTCTCGACGCAGACGCAGAAGCGCCTTGGAGCTGGTCAGAAAACGTACAACCCAAATTGCGGAGACAAACTGCGAGAATACGGTTGCAATCGCTGCACCGCGAACGCCCAGATTGAATACAAAGATGAAAATGGGATCAAGGATGATGTTGAGCGCTGCACCGATCAAGACCGTGCACATAGCCGTTTTTGCCTTGCCCTGGGTTGTGATAAATCCATTCATGCCCAAAGCAATCTGAATAAAGATCGTACCCAGAACATAGAGGTTTAAATACTCAAGCGCATAAGGCAGCGTGTCTGCACTGGCACCGAATAACATCAAAATCTGCTTTTGTGTGAGCAAAAAGAGAACGGTTAAACAGATTGAGATGATGATGAGCGCGGTGAAGCAGTTGCCCATAATCTTCTCCGCGCGTTCATTGTGTTTTTGTCCCATCGCGATGGACGCGCGCGGCGCACCGCCCATACCAATGAGGGAGCTGAACGCGGTGATCAGAATGATAATCGGGAAGGTTACGCCGACACCGGTCAATGCCTGAGAACCGATGTTTGGGATATGGCCGATATAGATACGGTCAACGATGTTATAAAGCATGTTGACGATCTGTGCTGCAATATTAGGAACCGCCAGTCGGACAAGCAGCTGCCCGACTGGGGCGGTTCCCAGTTCATTTTCCTGGGGATTGGTTGCCAAAGTTTATTTCTCCTCTCGATCCTGCTGGATCAGAATTTTCAGTGCCTCTACGGCGGTTTTTACGCCGCGCTCTGCCATTTCAGGGGAAGCGTCCAGCGTATCATCTGTATCTGCGTTCCACAACACGTTGAGTACGCCGCCGCAGCGCACATGGCGTACAGCGCCGACAACAAAGACAGTCGAGCACTCCATTTCGCTGGTCAGTACGCCGGCAGCTTTCCACGCTTCCCACTTTTCGCGAAGCATAGAAGCGGTTGGCTGTTCGGAAGGACGGATTTCACCGTAAAAGCTATCTTTAGACTGAATGACGCCGACGTGTTGGCGGTAACCAAGCTGCTTGGCTGCCTGGTGTAGCGCGCTGACTACGGAAAAGTCAGCAGCAGCCGGATACTCAATGGGCATGTATTCTCGCGTTGTGCCTTCCTGCCGGACGGCTGCGGTTGCGATGACAACGTCTCCACCGCGCACAGAGTCCACGATACCGCCCGAAGTGCCAACGCGAATAAAGGTGTCCGCACCGCACTCGACGAGTTCTTCCAGTGCGATTGCAGTGGAAGGGCCGCCGATGCCGGTGGAGCAGACTGCGACCGGTTCGCCGCACAGCTTGCCGCGCCATACGGTGTATTCGCGATTGGAAGATAAAAATTCTGGTTCGTCGAAATACCGTGCAATGCGCTCACAGCGGCCGGGATCACCGGGCAGGATGACATAACGTCCAATATCGCCTTTTTGAATCTGGATGTGCATCTGTTTGCCTTGAATCAACATGAAGCATTCTCCTCTCGCACAACTTGACGAATATTTTTTTCAATTTTACTGCGAGGAACCATGATTTCATGGCCGCAGCCGCAGCAGCGCATCCGGAAATCCATTCCGACGCGCAGTACGATCCATTCCTTGCTTCCGCAGGGATGGCCTTTTTTCATGGTGAGTCGGTCGCCAACTTGAATGTCCATGGGACGATACCTCCAGGGTTCTAAAATCAATACGATCTTCCAGGATAAAATGTCTGTTGTCAAGCATATAGTAGACCAACGCAAAAAGGAGGTCTGGATAGGCATGACACAAATATATTTCCCGGAAGGAATCAAACTATATGAAAAAGAAAATTTGAATGCGGTCAGTTCACTCGAACAGCTCCGACTGGCACAAAAACGAGGAATGATCTTGGAAGGACTTGCGGTTGCCTGTACTGCCGAACACGACCTCGTTGTAGAATTGCCCTGCGGACGTGCAGTCATCCCACGAATCGAGTGTGCACGCGGGATTGCTGAGGGTACGACACGTGATATTGCTATTTTATCGCGCGTCGGTCGGCCGGTGTCCTTTGTCGTAACCGATGCACAGTCTCAGCCGATACGCCTGTCGCGCCGTTTGGCACAAGAGCGGACGGTTGCTTGGGCGTTTGACACCTTGGAACCGGGAGATATTATTGCCGCCCGCGTGACGCACTTAGAGCCATTCGGTGTATTTGTAGACATTGGCTGTGGCGTGCCTTCGTTTATTGGCATTGAGCACCTCTCGGTGTCCCGGATTTTCCATCCAAGTGAACGATTTACTGTGGGACAGTCGATCTATGCAGCTGTACTGTGCATGGATCGCGCACGATCACGGATTTCTCTCACACATCGTGAGCTGCTCGGCACTTGGGAGCAGAATGCTGCACTGTTTCATCCCTGCGAGACCGTTCCGGGAGTGGTGCGGAGCGTAGAAGAATACGGGATTTTTGTTGAACTGACGCCAAACTTATCCGGCTTGGCAGAGCGAAAACCGGACATGAAAAATGGAGATCGGGTGTCGGTCTATATCAAGTCGATTCTGCCAAGCCGTATGAAGATCAAATTGAATATTATTGATTTGCTGCGGGATCAGCCGCCGTTCCAGCCGCCGTTGCATTACTATATCACCGAAGGACGGCTGCAAGAGTGGGTTTACTCCCCTGCTTCCTGTGTCAATAAACACATTGCAACCGTGTTTTGCTGACCTCTCTTATTGGGTCACACGGAAAATATAGCTGCCGAGCGGCGCCAGAACAATTTGCGCACGGTTGTGGTCATCTGAATAGATTACCCAATCATTCGTCACGTCCCGACCGCCGTATTTCGATGTATCCGAACTAATCAGCTCGCGCAGCGTTGTGGGACGGTCGAACTGTAAGGTGTAATTGGGATATTTTCGATTGGACAGATTGAGAACGACCAATAGTGTCTGTCCTCCAGCCGTGCGGAAGTAGGAATATACTGAGTGCTCACTGTCATTGGCATCCAGCCACTGAAAAGCACGCATATCGTATTCGTCCTGATGCAGAGCAGGATTTTCCAGATAGAATTGAGACAAATCCATCAGATAATGTTCAAATCCGATGTGCTTTGGATATTCCAGCAGATTCCAATCCAGTTGCAGCGCTTCGTCCCATTCGCGGAATTCGCCGAGCTCATTGCCCATGAAATTCAGCTTTTTGCCCGGATGGGTGTACATGTAAGTGAACAGCGTCCGACACTGTGCAAACTTCTGATCGTAATCACCCCACATCTTGTCAAGCAGCGCTTTTTTACCGTGCACGACTTCGTCGTGGGATAACGGCAAAAGATGCAGATTATCGTAAAAATAACTCATGGAGAATGTGAGTCGGTGGTGTGCCGCAGGACGCTGCTCTGGCGGCAGCATAAAGTAAGATAATGTGTCATTCATCCAACCAAGATCCCATTTATAGTCAAAGCCAAGACCGTCATATTGAACGGGAGCCGTGACTTTAATGAGATTTGTAGAATCCTCTGCAATGAGCAGTGCGTGGGGATGCCGCGCACGCAAACCTTTGTTGCATTGCTGCAAGAAATAAGTGCCGGACGGGTTGACACCATTGCGCTCATCACCTTGCAAATAAATGACATTACGGATGGCATCAAAGCGCAGGCCATCACAATGGCAGACGGTGAGCCAGAAATCGGCAGCAGACTGGAGGAACGAGCGCACGATCGGCTTGACTAAATCAAAGTTGCACGATCCCCACTCGCTCAGCCGCACACCGCTGTGATCTGGGTATTCATAGAGCGTAGAGCCGTCAAACCGTGCGAGAGCATATTCGTCCGGGATAAAGTGAACGGGCACAAAGTCCATAATGACACCGATGCCGTGTTTGTGGCATTGGTCGACCAGATAGCAGAAATCTTCCGGTGTACCATAGCGCGAAGTGACGGCAAAATAACCGCTCTCCTGATATCCCCAAGAGCCATCAAAGGGATGTTCTGCGAGCGGAAGAAATTCGATGTAATTGTAGAAATGCGCTTTGCAGTATGGAATCAATGATTCCGCCAATTCCCGATAGTTCAGCCAGCTGCCGTCTTCGTGCTTGCGCCAGGAACCGGCATGGACTTCGTAGATGTTGATGGGCTGATTATAGTGATTGCCGCGCGCTGCACGCCAACCACTGTCGGAGAACTGATATTTTGCGCCGTCGGTAATGATGGAAGCTGTGTTGGGACGAAGTTCGGAACAACGACCAAAGGGGTCACAGCGATCACGATAAGAATCCTGTTCAAATGCGTGCACACGGTATTTATAGCGCTGACCGGCTTTCGCTTCCGCCCAAAAGAGTTCAAACACACCTGATCTTGAAGGTGTCATTTGAACCGGTGTCCAGTTGTTAAAATCACCGATGAGTTCTACGACGAACGCATTGGGCGCATATACGCGGAATACGACACCCTGCTGATGATTGCGGATGGTTGCATGCGCGCCAAAGTAATCGTAAGCGTTAAAGCAGGTTCCTTGAAAAAATTCTGAGAGAATAGGATTCACACAAATCAACTCTTTCTGTTTTAGGGCTCAGATCCCTTGATTTTTTCCCAGTAAGCGCGTGCTGCCTGCTCGGTTTTGTTCGGGCCATACGCATAGTAGTGACGATCGACCAGATGATCGGGCAGGAATTGCTGTTTGACCCAATGATTGGGATAGTCGTGCGAGTACATGTAGCTTTGTCCCCGACCGAGTTTTTTTGCGCCGCCGTAGTGACAGTCTTTCAAACTGCTCGGGATGTCTCCGGGGCCATTTTGGCGAATGTCAGCGATGGCTGCATCGATGGCACAGATTGCGGAATTGGACTTAGGTGCGGTTGCCATCAGAATGACCGCCTGTGCGAGCGGGATGCGCGCCTCGGGCAGACCAAGCTGAAAGGCACTGTCCACACAGGCTTTGACAATCGCGGCACATTGCGGGTACGCCAAACCGATATCCTCACTTGCAATGACCAGCATACGCCGTGCCGCAGAGATCATATCTCCGGCTTCCAGCAGTCGTGCCAGATAGTGCAGTCCTGCATCGGGGTCGGAACCGCGGATGGATTTCTGGAATGCAGAGAGAATGTCGTAGTGACTGTCGCCGTCGCGATCATAACGCATATTGGAGCGCTGCGCAACTTGCGCGGCGCTTTCTGGTGTGATGGTTTCCCCGTCGGCTGTGCTATTGACCAGCAGTTCAACGGCGTTCATGGCTTTTCGCACATCACCGCCGCAGCTGTGCGCGATCTCCTCAGCTGTTTCGGGTGCAATGGTGATAGATCGTCCTTCACAGGCGATTTGAAAGCCGCGCTCTACCGCACGTACCATTTCCTCTGCTTCTACGGGCAAAAACTCAAAGACCGTGCAGCGGCTTAAAATCGCGTTGTAAATATAAAAATAAGGATTTTCTGTCGTGGAGGCGACCAGCGTAATACGACCGTCCTCAATAAATTCCAGTAAACTTTGCTGCTGCTTTTTGTTGAAATATTGAATCTCATCCAGATAGACCAAAGCACCATTGGGTGCTAAAAAGGTGTCCAGCTCGTCTACGATGGACTTGATATCTGAAATAGATGCGGTCGTAGCGTTCAAATGGTATAACTTTCGGCTGGTCTGACGTGCAATGATAGAGGCAACTGTCGTTTTGCCAATGCCGGAAGGACCATAAAAAATCATATTGGGAATGTTTCCGCTGTCTATAATCCGGCGCAGCAGGCCGCCTTCTCCGAGCAATTGGCGTTGGCCGACCACATCGTCGAGAGATTTTGGGCGAATCCGGTCAGCAAGCGGCTGATACATGAGATCCTCCCCTTTCCGTATATGTTGAATATAAATATTATAGCAGTTTTTACAGAGAAAGACAACGGCGGCTTGACTTTATCGATTTATTGTATTAAAATATAGGAAATTGTAATTTGACTGGATGAGGTGACCGTGTTATGGCCGGAAACTGGCGCAAAAATGTAAGAGAAATCGCTCCGTATGTGCCTGGAGAGCAGTCCAAGGACGCAGACTTGATCAAATTGAATGCAAATGAAAATCCCTACCCGCCTTCTCCAAAGGTACAGGAGGTATTTCGCAGCTTTGATGCCGCTGCATTGCGGCGCTATCCCGATGCCAACAGCACGGAGCTGCGCCACACGCTAGCCGAGCATTTTGGAGTCGGTGACAACCAGGTTTTCTTGGGAAATGGTTCGGATGATGTGCTGGCGCTGTGCTTTCAAACCTTTTTCTGTTCGGATGAACCGATTTTATTCCCGGATGTGACCTATTCGTTTTATCCGGTCTGGTGTTCGCTGTTTCGGATTCCTTTTCGCAAAGTTCCGCTTACCGCAGATTACCGCATTGATCCGCAGGACTATGCCGTGCAAAATGGCGGTGTTATCCTGCCCAATCCCAATGCACCGACCGGTATCGGAGAGGGCCTGGAGTTTGTAGAAACGCTGCTTCAGAACAACCCGGACAGCATTGTGATCATCGACGAGGCATATATTGATTTCGGTGGTACGTCCTGCCTGCCTCTGCTCGAAAAATATGAAAATCTGGTTGTTGTGCAGACCATGTCCAAGTCGCGTTCGCTCGCAGGCATGCGCGTCGGTTATGCAATTGCATCGCCCGAACTGATCGCGGCACTGGAAGCGGTCAAGAACTCGTACAACTCGTATACCATGGATATGCTGACGCTGGATGCAGCAACTGCATCGGTCAAGGATGACGCGTATTTCCGCGAGATCTGTGCGCGTGTCATTCAAACGCGAGAGCGTTCGGCCCAAACCTTCCGTGAGATGGGTTTTACGGTACTTCCCTCTCAGACCAACTTTTTGCTGGTAACACATCCCGAGAAATCGGCTAAGGAATTGTTTGAAAAACTCCGTGCACAAAAAATCTTTGTGCGCTACTTCAATCAGCCGCGGGTTGACAATCACCTGCGCGTGACCATCGGAACCGATGACGAGATGGACAAACTGTTTGAGGCTTTGCGGAATATCATGTGATTTGCAGTAAAATAAAAACGGTATCCCAAGTGGGATACCGTTTTTTCTATTGTTATTTGTCCAGAAGTGCGATGATTTCATCCAGTTTTGCGTCCCGCTCTTTGGAATCTTCGCAGGATACCGCATCTCGCACACAGCCATTGAGGTGACCTTTGAGTACCTCTTTGCGCGCCTTACGCAGCAGGGCTTCGGTGGCAGAGAGCTGATTGATGATGTCAATGCAGTAGCGGTCTTCGTCGATCATTTTAAGGACCGCTTCAATCTGTCCGCGTGCAGTTTTGACCAGCGGCTCTACTTTTTTACGATCTGCACGCATTACTCGATCCCCACAACCTTGTAGCCGGCGTCGGTAACCGCCTGGGTCAGGACCTCGTTTGCAACATCCTCCGACAGCGTACAAATCGCCTTGCCGGTCTCGTGGCTGACTTCAGCAGACCGGACACCGGGCAGCTTGCACAGTGCGTCGTGTACATGACCGGAGCAGTGGGGGCACATCATGCCTTCAATTACAATCGTTTTTTCCATTGTGGATTCATCCTTTCTTGTATCAGTTGTTTCTGCCATAGAAACGGCAGGTGTTTGCGGATTGATTTCTGCGTGAAGCGGGCGGAAGAACTTCAGACGCAGTGCATTGGATACTACGCAGACCGAGGAAAGACTCATAGCTGCCGCGCCGAACATCGGGCTGAGTTTGAGTGCAAACGGAATCCAGAATACACCGGCTGCAAGCGGAATGCCAATGCAGTTATAAATGAATGCCCAGAAGAGGTTTTCCTTGATGTTGCGGATGACCGAACGAGACAGCCGAATTGCATTGACAGCATCCATCAGGTCGGATTTCATCAGAACAACATCGGCAGAGGAAATGGCAACATCGGTACCGGCGCCGATTGCGATGCCGACGTCGGCACGTGCCAGCGCGGGTGCGTCGTTGATACCGTCACCGACCATTGCAACTGTTTTGCCCTCTGATTGCAGGCGGCGCACCTCTCGTTCCTTATCCTGCGGCAATACTTCGGCAATGACATGCGGAATACCCAGCTGATTGCAGATTGCCTGCGCAGTGATGCGATGATCGCCGGTTAAGAGCGTGACATCAATGCCCAAATGCTTAAACTGGTCAATCGCCTGCTTGCTGGATGGCTTGACGACATCGGCAACGCCAATCACGCCGATGAGGATACCGTCTCGCGCAAAATAGAGCGGAGTCTTGCCTTGCTGCGCTAACTCATCTCCATAGTTCGCACTTTGTGAGGTTGAAATACCCTGGGCTTCCAGCATAGCAGCCTTGCCTGCAATGCAAGCATGCCCGTCAATCAGAGCCGTGATGCCCTTGCCAGTCTGGGCTTCAAAGCCGGAGATGGATAAGCTGCGAGTCTGCTTTTCCTGTGCATAGGTAACAATTGCCTCGGCTAAGGGGTGTTCAGAGGGCTGCTCCAGCGTGTATGCAATCTCCAGCAGTTCTTTTTCGCTTACGCCGAATGCCTTGAGATCGGTCACCACGGGATGACCCTCTGTGACCGTTCCGGTCTTGTCGAGCACAACCGCGTCGACCTTGTGCAGCAGTTCAAGTGCCTCTGCCGACTGGAACAGAACACCGTTCTCTGCACCGACACCGGTTCCAACCATGATTGCAACGGGTGTCGCGAGTCCCAATGCACAGGGACAGGAGATAACCAGGACTGCAATTGCACAGGACAGCGCGAAGGTGAAGGTCTGTCCGACGAGCAGCCAGACAATCAGCGTGATAAGCGCAATACCTAGAACAATGGGGACAAAGACACCGGCAACACGGTCGGCCAGTTTGGCAATCGGAGCCTTAGACGCACTGGCTTCTTCGACCAGACGAATGATCTGAGATAGAGTCGTCTGGTCGCCGACACGCGATGCGCGGAAGGTGATGAATCCGTTTTTATTGATGGTCGCAGCGATCACGGTGTCTCCAACACTTTTTTCAACCGGGATGCTTTCGCCGGTGAGTGCCGCTTCATCGAGAGCGGCCTGCCCTTCTGTGATGATGCCATCCACCGGAATGTTCTGACCGGGACGTACAACGACGAGATCACCGACTTGAACTTCCTCGATGGGGACAGTCACTTCGGTACCGTCTCGCAAAATGACGGCGGTTTTGGGGCGCAGATCCATCAGTTTGGAGATGGCTTCACCGGTCTTCTTCTTTGCACGTGTCTCGAAGTATTTTCCGAGGGTCACAAGAGTCAGAATCATGGCAGCCGATTCAAAATACAGATCATGCATGTACTGATGCACACGCGGCATATCCTGATGACCCAGTCCCCAGCTAAGCTGATAGAGTACAAAGACACCATAAATCAGTGCAGCACTGGAACCGACAGCGATCAGTGCATCCATGGTCGGAGCACGGTGCCAAAGAGTCTTGAAACCGTTGATATAATATTTCTTGTTGACGATGACAATGGGTATGGTCAGTAAAAACTGAGTCAGTGCAAAGTTGACTGCGTTTTCTGCACCGGATAAGAAAGACGGTATCGGAAGTCCCACCATACTGCCCATCGAGATATACATGAGCACGATCAAGAACACAAACGATGTGATAATGCGCTGCTGCATGGACTTTAATTCCTGCTGTCCGTTATCAGCAGCACTCGCCTGCTGTGCAGCAGCTTTTCCTTTGACCGATGCACCGTATCCGGCATCAATAACCGCTTGGATAATCTCCTGATCGGACAGTTGGCCTTCGGTATATTCGGCTGTCATGCTGCCGGCAAGCAGATTGACTTGAACGTCCTGTAAACCGGGCAGCGCGCGCACGGCTTTTTCGACATGTGCAGAGCATGCAGCACAGCTCATGCCCGTCACATTGAATTGTTGTTTCATAACACTCCCTCCAATTACACCCCCTCCCTGTGGGGGTGGGTATTTACAGGATTAGTATACCGAGTCCGTCTGTATTTGTCAAGCAAGATCATAAAAAGAAACTCCTCTCTGAAGAGAGATCAGAGAGGAGAAACTGTTTATTCGATTGTAACGCGGAAAGACAGTGTTTCAGAGCGTCCGGCAGCTACGGTACGAATACCGACTTTCTTTTCCAGCTCCTTGCCCAGATAAGCACAATCCGGCAGCGTGCTCCAAGGCTCCAGACAGATGAACGGAACATCACAGTCGGGCTTATAGGGACTCCAGACGGCGAAGTAATCGATTTCGGGGAATTCCATAATTACCTTTCGGGAATGGCTCAGGCATCCCAAAGTGCAGCGATGTACCGGGAGACGATCGAGCATCAGGGTGTTATCCTTGGAGAATGTCTCACGCGACAGATACAGTCGGCCATCCTTAAGCGGTACAGCGTGATGCGACTGCATCAGCATGACATCAGCATCACAATCGATGACATCCAGCGCATCAATGCCTTCAAACTCAAGATAGTAGTCGGACAGCGCCGCGTCATCAAAGGATAGCATGTATGCATCATGTCCGCCAACTTCGTAATACATGGTATGATTGCTGTCGTTTTGTACGATGTGTTCCTTTTTGAGCGTCTTGCCATCGAGCGAATAGCGAATGGTGAAGGTAAAGTCGTAGGGATACATTGCCTTGGTGTACGCATCCGCACTGAGCGAAAGTTCTACGCAGGTATCGGATGCCTGTACAACGGTAAATTCCTTGTCTCGCGCAAAGCCATGTCGGGTGATTTCGTAAGTGGTTCCATCCAGCGTATATTCCTGATCTTTGAGTCGGCCGATGATCGGGAACAACAGCGGTGCATGCTTGCCCCAGAATACAGGATCTGCATTCCAGACATATTCCGATTGGTCGGATTTGCGTACAATAGAAGTCAGTTCTGCGCCAAATTCGTTGATGGAAACGCGCAGAAATTCATTTTCGAGAAATTGCATGAGAGCTTCCTCCTTGAAATTTTATAATTTGCTGATGGGACAGCATACGAACAAACGAGGATACGATGACGATGCCCATTGCCATAGCACCAGCGATACCGATGGTGTTGATGCAGGCACTTAAAGCTTCCTCCGGTGCACCACGGATGCAAAAGAGCATCGTGCGGTAGATGCCGCCGCCCGGAACCAGAGGAATTACACCGGCAGCCAGATAGACGATGGCCGGTGTACGCAAGACACGCGCGAAAAATTCCGCATAGATCGTGGTGGCCACGGCAGCCAGAAAATATGCTGGGAGTTCGCCTAACCCGGCACCGGATACTGCGTAAACCAGCCAACAGACTCCGCCAGATGCTGCCGCACAAACTAAGTTGCGTCCGCGGACTTGAAATAACACGGCAAAACAGAGACTGGCAAAAAAGCTTGCAGCTGTTTGATAGAGAATTGCACCCATCGGTCAAAACACCCCCAGAAGCAGCGTGCGCATTCCAAGCGGTATGGCCGCACCGGCTGCGATACCGGCTGCAATCAGGAGCGCTTCGGAAAAGCGGCTGATTCCAGCCATGAAGTCACCGGCAATCATGTCGCGAATGGAGTTAGTCATCAATAAACCGGGAACCAGAGGCATGATAGAACCGATGATTACAACATCGTAGTTGTGTCCGAACCCTACGGCAACGCCTAACAGTGCAGCCAAACTAATCCATACACCACCGAGCAGGTTGGTAAACAGTGCGTGCATATACAGTCGTTCGGTGTATGAGACGAGGGTTTGAAGCAAAAAGCCAATTATGAATGCTAGAAGTCCTTCGGTGAAGCTGCCGCCGAAGAGCAGCGTGAAAAAAGCAGCGACACCACCGCAGGCAAAATACTGAACCTGTTTGGAGTATTGCGGACGCGCCTCAATCTGCTGCAGGTCTTTTTGAAATTGACCGTAAGAAGCCGGGCAGGTGCACACCGCACGGCAAAGTCCGTTAAGCGCGGCTACTTTGTCCAGATCGGTTCCGCGCTGTTTGATTCGGCTGGTCTGTGTGAGAATCTCTTCTTCGTCGATACGAATGGTGGCGATGATCGCCGTGGGAACCGCGTACACATCGGCACTCTGTGCGCCGTAAGACAGACACATGCGCTCAATGGATTCTTCTACGCGATAAATTTCTGCACCGCATTCCAGCAGACGGCGACCGAGCAGCAGCGCACAGCTTAACAGCTCGGCCGATGTCATACATGTAATCAATCGGGTACTCCTCCCCTTTCAATAACCTTTTGTCACATTCAGCATACCTTGTTTGCTCTATAAAGTCAATGAAAAAAAGAGCCGCCATAAGGCGACTCTTTGCAGCAAACGATCAGCTTTCTGCCGAAGACAGCATGAGCTTAATACGGTTTTCCTGATTGATTTTGGATGCACTGGGGTCGTAGTCGACGGCAACAATGTTTGCCTGCGGGTAATGCTCACGAATTTTACGAATCATACCCTTGCCGGCAATGTGGTTCGGCAAACAGCCAAAGGGCTGCGTGCAGACGATGTTGTTGACGCCCTCGGTGATGAGTTCGACCATCTCAGCGGGAAGCAGCCAGCCCTCACCCATCTTGACGCCCTGACCGATAATTTGCTGAGACAGCTTGCGCACCTCATCAAACTTTGCGGGTGCACGGAACTTTCCGTGCTGTTCAATCAGACGAATCATGTCCTTCTGCTTACCCAACACAAAGTGATACAGCATCTGGTTGCGCATAGCGACCTTGGAGGAACGGCCATACAGTTCGTGGTCAATGACACCGTTGTAAATGCTGTACAGGCAGAAGTCCATCAGACCGGGCAGAACGGGCTCGCAGTTTTCTGCAACCAGAAAGTCTTCCAGATGGTTGTTGCCCAGCGGCGAGAACTTAACGTAAATCTCACCGACAACACCAACCTTCTTTTTGGGTTTGGAGTGGTCGAGCTTGACCTTGCCGAACACTTCCAGAACAAAGCGGTACAGTCGACGTACTTCACTGTAATGGATGAAACGATTTCCGGTGAAGCGCTCGGTGATGGTCTTCATGCACAGTTCGACCGCTTTCTGGGAACTTCCGGGAACAACCTCATAGGGGCGGCACTGATTATAAATCTGCATAATCAGATCGCCGACCAATACACCGTAAGCAACCTGAAGCAGCATCTGCGGGGTCAGCTTGAATCCGGGATTGTCTTCCAGACCGGAGAAGTTCAGTGAAATAACCGGAATGTAAGAGTAACCGTTGTTGACCAGTGCCTTACGCATCAGATGGATATAGTTGGAGGCACGGCAGCCGCCGCCGGTCTGCGGCAGAATCAGAGCGATCTTGTGCGTGTCGTACTTTCCGCTCTCGATGGCATCCATCAGCTGGCCGATGACCAGCAGAGCGGGATAACAGGTATCGTTGTGGACGTTTTTCAGTCCCTGATCGACAATGCCGGGGCCTTCGGTGTCCAACAGTTCCATGTTGAATCCATAATTGCGCATCAGCTGGCAGATCAGACCGAGCTGAATGGGCAGCATGTTGGGCACTAAGATCGTATAATCTTTTTTCATTTCTACCGTAAACGGTACATGAACGTAATTATTGTTGTTTTGCAAGTTTTTTGCCCTCCTCAATGGCGGCCAGCATACTGCGAATACGGATCTTGGCAGCGCCAAGGTTGTTGATCTCGTCAATTTTGAGCTGGGTGTAAATCTTGCCGCCGGATTCTACGATCGAGCGAATTTCGTCGGTCGTGATCGCGTCAATACCGCATCCGAAGGAAACCAGCTGAATGAGCTGTGCATTCGGCTTGTGCACGACATAGTTTGCAGCGGAATACATACGAGAGTGGTACGTCCACTGGTTGAGAACGTGCACTTCAGGCTCTTCAGCCAGATTCCACACGGCATCTTCCGAAACGATGACCATGCCGTAAGATGCGATCATCTGGTTGAGACCGTGGTTGATCTCAGGATCGATGTGGTACGGACGACCGACAATGACAGCCAGCTCCAGACCATTCTCGTCCGCGTATGCGATTGCCTGACGGCCTTGCTCGCGAACGGCTGCATAATAAGCATCCAGTGCACGGTAAGCCGCATCGGAAGCGCGTACAATGTCCTTTTTCTTCAGACGCGGATACTTCTTGCAGAAGAACTTGATCGCCTGCGTCTGGAAACGCTTGGGATCTACCAGCTCAAAGTACGGCATCATAAAATCGAGAGATTGCAGCCCTGTGACATTTGCTTCGAGCAGCTCGGGATAGTATGCAACAACCGGGCAGTTATAGCAGTTCGAAGCACGGCCCTCGTCCAAATTGTAGGTCATACACGGATAGAAAATAGAATGAACACCTTTTTCAATCAGGTTTTCAATGTGACCGTGTACGAGCTTTGCCGGATAGCAGACGGTATCGGAAGGAATGGAGTGCTGACCCTGCATGTACATCTCGCGAGAGGACGGGTCGCTGACAACGACTTCAAATCCCAATTCGCCTAAGAATGCATTCCAGAACGGAAGCAGTTCGTAGAAGTTCAAACCGAACGGAATACCGATCTTTTCGCCACCGGTTTTGGTCGGCAGATTGCGCAGATATTCATACTTCCACTTGTAAAGATCGGGCAAATCCATAGCCTTGTTTTTGCCGAGCGGGCGCTCACAGCGGTTGCCGGAGATAAAGCGACGGCCACCCGGGAAACTGTTGACAGTCAGGCTGCAATGGTTGGTGCACAGACCGCAGCGAACGTTGCTGACGGTGTGCGAGAAGTGGCTCAGCTCTTCGGGCAGAATCAAAGAGGTCTGCTCGGGGCAGTTATCCTTTGCGTGAAGTGCAGCACCGTAAGCACCCATCAGACCGGAAATTGCAGGGCGAGTGACTTCACGGCCGATTTCCTGCTCAAACGAGCGCAGAATCGCATCGTTGAGGAAGGTACCGCCCTGTACAACGATGTGCTTGCCCAGATCGTCCGGAGAATGCGCACGAATAACCTTGTAAAGTGCGTTCTTAACGACAGAAACCGACAGACCGGACGAGATCATATCGATCGAAGCGCCATCTTTCTGCGCCTGCTTGACCGAAGAGTTCATAAAGACGGTGCAGCGGGAGCCAAGATCGATGGGATGCTCAGAGAACAGACCGAGCTTGCAGAACTCCTCAATGGAATAGCCCATAGAGCGTGCAAATGTCTCGATGAAGGAACCGCAGCCCGAGGAACATGCCTCGTTGAGGAAAATGTTATCAATACAGTTATTGCGAATCTTAAAGCATTTGATATCCTGACCACCGATATCGATGATAAAGTCAACTTCGGGACAGAAATGACGTGCGGCACGGAAGTGTGCAACGGTCTCGACCAGACCATGATCTACACCGAACGCGTTCTGAATCAGCGCTTCACCATAGCCGGTGACAGCCGAGGACAGAATATGGACACGGTCGCCGCAAAGCTCATACAGCTTGTTCAGCTGCTGCTCGATGACATCAACCGGATTGCCCTTGTTGGGAGAATAGTGGTGATACAGAATCTGATTGTCTTCGCTGATTAAGACGAGTTTCGTGGTCGTCGAGCCGCAGTCAATACCCAGATAAGCGTTACCCTCGTACATGGTAACGTTCTTGGTCATGACGTCGTGCTTGCTGTGACGTGCAGAGAACTCGCGGTACTCTTCCTGTGATGTAAAGAGCGGCGGCAGATAGTTGCTGACCGCGGGTACACCGGCAGCCTGCTCCAGCGTTTGCAGCAGATCGGTATAGGTGTAAGATGCTTGCGTATCCTTTGCGTACTCCGCAGCACCGGCTGCGATAGCATAGGGTGCAAGATCCGGGAAATGAGCATGCTCATCGTCCAGCTTCAGCGTCTCGCGGAAGCGATTCTGAAGACCCTTAAAGAAAAACAGCGGGCCGCCAAGGAAAAGAATGTCACCAGCGACCTGGCGTCCCTGTGCCAGACCACCCAAAGTCTGGTTGACAACCGCCTGGAAAATGGAAGCGGCAACGTCTTCCTTGCGAGCACCCTCATTGAGCAGAGGCTGAATATCGGACTTTGCGAAAACGCCGCAGCGCGAAGCGATGGTGTAAATGCGCTCTGCATGCAGACTAAGTTCGTCGAGTTCGGTCGGTGTGACATCGAGCAGTACAGCCATCTGATCGATGAACGCACCGGTGCCACCGGCGCAGGAACCGTTCATACGCTCTTCCAGCTGACCGGATAAGAAAATAATTTTAGCGTCCTCACCGCCAAGCTCGATGACAACATCGGCTTGCGGCACATGTACGCCAACAGCCTTGCGCGTCGCGAAGACTTCCTGTACGAAATCCACGCCGCTGGCCTTGGCCATGCCCAGACCGGCAGAACCGGTGATTGCGACATGCAGCGTATCCTGGCCAATGATTTCCTGGGCTGCACGCAGCATTTCGCATGCTTTTTCGCGTACTTTGGAGAAGTGACGCTCGTATCGTTTATAGATGATCTGACCGGCGCGCACCGCGACCAGTTTGACCGTTGTGGAACCGATATCGATTCCGAGATAAGTAGTGGTGTTCATAAATCGCTCCCCGTTCGCTCTATTGACCAATTGGAAAGATTCAGTCATACTTTTTGCACTTGCCCAAATGAAATACGGGTATGCAAGAGAATATACTCATGGTACAACTTTCAATTTTCAAAGTCAATTTGAATGTTTGCCATAATCAATCGATCAAAATAGGATGAATTTTGACGAAGCAAACAGAAAAAAGTCCTGTCATAACGCTATGAGATCGATTCCATGATACCATAGGATCAAAGGCTTAACGTTTGACAGGCTGATATACATATTTAATATAACACACGCTGCGCGAATTTTCCAGCACTAACCTTCTCGATTTTACAAGATTTTTACACGAAAATGCGCAAAAGATTATAACCAGCTGTATCAAGAACAAGAATCGGACTATTTTCTGAAAAAAATATGGACATGTCGCTACTTGACAAAAGACGACACAGCCGGTATAATATAGCCACTTTAAAAAATAGCATACCTTATCAAGAGTGGTGGAGGGATCGGCCCTATGAAACCCGGCAACCTGCAAGGACTTGTAAGGTGCCAAATCCGGCGGTAGTATCGTAAAGATGAGGCTTCGATCAGCGAATGTGCTCCCGCCTGTCGGGAGCTTTTCTTTTGCTCTGAGGTATGCGCGACTGGAAGAAAGGAATTTTTAACATTATGGCAAGACATCTGTTTACCTCTGAGTCTGTTACTGAAGGCCATCCGGATAAAATCTGTGACCAGATTTCGGATGCTGTTCTGGACGCGATCTATGCACAGGACCCCAGCGCACGTGTTGCTTGTGAGACCACTGTGACCACCGGTATTGTTTCGGTTATGGGTGAGATCACCACCAACTGCTACGTCGATATTCCGAAGATCGCACGTTCGGTCATCGAGGATATCGGTTATACCCGTGCAAAGTATGGTTTTGACGCAAACACCTGCGCAGTTGTGACTTCTATCGACGAGCAGTCTGCGGACATCGCACTGGGCGTTGACAACTCTCTCGAGCGCAAGGAAGGCGATGCAGACGCAGCACTGGAAAATGGCGCAGGCGATCAGGGCATGATGTTCGGTTATGCTTGCGATGAGACTCCGGAGCTGATGCCCCTTCCCATCTCGCTGGCACACAAGATGGCAAAGCGCCTGACCGAAGTGCGCAAGAACGGTACCCTGCCCTACCTCCGTCCGGACGGTAAGACCCAGGTCACCATCGAGTACGATGAGAACAACCGTCCTGCTCGCGTAGAGGCAATTGTTGTTTCTTCGCAGCACGCACCTGAGGTTTCCCTCGAGCAGATTCGTGCAGACATCACCGAGCAGGTTATCCGTGCAACCGTTCCGGCAGAGCTGCTCGACGACAAGACCAAGATTTACGTAAACCCGACCGGTCGTTTTGTAATTGGCGGACCGCAGGGTGACTCCGGTCTGACCGGCCGTAAGATCATCGTTGATACCTACGGCGGCATCGGCCGTCATGGCGGCGGTGCATTCTCCGGTAAGGACCCGACTAAGGTTGACCGTTCGGCAGCATACGCAGCACGTTATGTTGCGAAGAATGTTGTTGCAGCAGGTTTTGCTAGCCGCTGCGAGGTTCAGCTGGCATACGCGATCGGCGTTGCAGAGCCGGTATCGATCATGGTCGACACCTTTGGCACCGGTAAGGTAGACGAGGCAAAGCTGGAAGCTGCAATCGAGAAGGTATTCGACCTGCGTCCGGCTGCAATCATTAAGGATCTGGAGCTGCGCCGCCCGATCTATCGTAAGCTGGCAGCTTACGGCCACATGGGTCGTGAAGATCTGGGCGTTCGCTGGGAGGATACCGATAAGGTAGATGCTCTGCGTGCTGCACTGGCAGAATAAAATAAGATTAAACATTTATGGGGAGCGTTTCCACTGGGAGACGCTCCCCTTTTTGCACCGAAGTTTGGTTTGCTGCATACGCTGGCGTAGATAGAAAACGTAATAACCAGCGAAAGGATGGATGAACTTATGGCATGTTGCAAAAGCAGTTTGTCACAGATGACAGCCGGGCAGCAAGCTGTCATTGGCCGAATCGAGGTGCCGGAAGCACTGGCTGAGCGTTTGACAGCTTTGGGGATTTTGGAAGGAACCGCGGTAAAATGTCTGGGTGCGGGGCCTCTCGGTGATCCGGTTGCCTATGAGATAAGAAGAACGGTCATCGCCCTGCGGCGTGCGGACTGCATGGGAATAGAGGTGTGCTAGATGGCGGAGCGCATCTTCGCGGGGAAAATAGCGCTCGCAGGCAATCCGAATGTGGGAAAAAGTACGGTTTTTAACGCCTTGACCCATTTGCACCAACATACCGGGAACTGGACGGGCAAGACCATTACCTGTGCCAATGGCATTGTACGATGGAATGGAAAGACGTTCTGTTTGGTCGATCTGCCGGGAACATACGCACTGCATTCACATGCGGCGGAAGAAGATTCTGCTCGCGAATTTTTGCAGTCGAACACAGCAGATTGCATTATCATCGTCGTGGACGCAACGTGTCTGGAACGCAATCTGATTTTTGCGCTGCAAATTTTATCTATGACTCAAAGAGCAGTGTTATGCCTTAATTTAATGGATGAGGCACGAAAAAAGAGCATTTCTATTGATGTTCCTGCGCTTGAAAAACGGTTGGGAATTCCGGTGGTACCATGTACCGCAGCTACGGGTAAAGGCTTGGATCACCTGATGGAGACCGTAGAAACACTGGTTGAGAACAACAGCATAAAGACCACAGATCAGAAAAACGTTACGGAGTTCCCTCCCCTGTCATCCTTTGTTCATGCAGCCGAGCAGATTGCAGCAGAAACCGTTACGGTGGATGCGAGAATACCTGACCGAGACCGTAGAATTGATGCGATTCTGACAAGCCGTCGTTATGGCATTCCGATTATGCTTGCGCTCATTGCGCTTGTGTTCTTTTTGACCATTACCGGTGCAAATGTACCATCGGAATGGCTGTCTTACCTTCTGTTTGCATGCGCACAGCCGCTCAATGACTTGATTACATGGCTGGGCGCGCCCGAGTGGCTGCGCGCCATGTTGATTGATGGTGGATGGAATGTATTAGCATCCGTTGTGTCAGTCATGCTGCCGCCAATGGCGATCTTCTTTCCCCTCTTTACTTGCTTGGAAGACATCGGATATTTGCCACGTATTGCGTTTAATCTGGATCATGTATTTTGCAAAGCGCGTACATGTGGAAAGCAAGTGTTGACGCTCTGTATGGGACTGGGATGTAATGCAGCTGGTGTGGTGGGATGCCGCATTATAGATTCCGAGCGTGACCGAATGATTGCCATTTTGACCAATACGATGGTGCCCTGTAATGGACGTTTTCCGGCGATTATCAGCCTGATTACCCTGTTTATTGTCGGAACGACCCAGTCCAACGCAAAAACATTTCTACTCGCTGCGATCAGCTTGACCTGTGTGGTAATAGTGGGTGTTTTTATGACACTGGTCGCTTCGTGGCTTTTATCCAAAACCATTTTAAAGGGCATGCCTTCGGCCTTTTTTCTAGAGCTTCCGCCATATCGCAGACCGCAGGTTGGAAAGATTATTGTACGATCATTGCGAGATCGCACCATGTTTGTTCTGCTACGTGCTGTGTGCGTTGCAGCCCCTGCGGGATTGCTGATCTGGTGCATTGGAAATATACAAGTGGGTTCGGATACACTACTGACCATTTTTGCAGGTGCGTTAGACCCGTTTGCACGATGGATTGGCCTAGATGGCATGATCTTATTGGCCTTTATCTTGGGCTTTCCGGCAAATGAAATTGTGATTCCGCTTGTTCTCATGGGGTATCTCTCTTCTGGAACTTTAGTTGAGATCAACCAGTTATCCGATTTGGCCGCCTTGTTGGCTCAAAACGGTTGGACATCGGTGACTGCGGTATGTTTTATCCTGTTTTCTCTTTTCCATTGGCCGTGTTCTACAACCTGCTTGACCATTCGGAAGGAAACTGGAAGCACAAAATGGATGCTGATTGGTATGATTTTACCGACTCTGTTTGGTGTCACCTTGTGTTTTATCGTGCACAGCATATCGGTATTGTTATAAATATCCATAAGAAAAAGACCTTCAAATGCCAAAATGGGATTGAAGGTCTTTTGTGTTTAGATCTTATGCATAAACTGCGAAGCAGACTTAGCCATCAACCGCTTGGTACCCTTGGATGTAAAAGCGATTTCGAGCAGTTGATCACCGCCCATGGGCTTGACCGAAGTAATCATACCCTCGCCGAATGCCTTGTGCATCACGCGATCACCACATGCAAAGGTAGGAACAGACGAAGCGGTCATGGACGACTGCAAAGCAGAAGCCGAACGATAGGATTGATTGACCGTAGAGCGCGGGCGATATGCTTTTTTCTGCGCTTGTTCCGCTTCAGCCTGACGTGCACGTTCGGTCAAGTTGGAATCCAGCAACTCTGCGGGAATTTCCTGCAAGAAGCGGGACGGACGTGCATATCTGGTTTGGCCGTACATCAGTCGGCGCTCTGCACAGGTTAGGTACAGCTGCTGCTTGGCGCGTGTGATTGCCACGTAGCACAGTCGACGCTCTTCTTCCAGATCTTCGTCGCTTTCGTCTGCGCGGAAGCTCGGGAACAAGCCGTCCTCCATACCGCACAGAAAAACGGTTGGGAATTCCAGACCTTTGGCCGAATGCATGGTCATCATCAGAACGGTATCATCCTCTTCTTCGTCCTGGTCGGCATCGGTATACAGTGCCATTTCTTCCAGAAATCCTGCAAGAGAAGGATCTTCGGCCTTGTTCTCGTATTCTACGATGTTGGACTTTAATTCCATAATGTTTTCCAGGCGCGAGCGGGATTCCATATCGTTCTTGTTCTCCAACGCCTCTTGATATCCGGACAGATCAAGCATTGCATCGTACAATTCGGACAGCGATGCAGTCTGCTGCATGTCGCGCAGTTCCTGCATCATGTCACCAAATCGCTTCATCGCAGCTGCACCGCGGCCAAGTTCACTGTATGCATCTGCATGGCTTACGATGTCGTAAAGCATGGTGTTGTGCTGTGCTGCGAGTTCCTCGGCAATTTCAACCGATCGAGCACCGATCTTTCGTGCCGGAACGTTGATGATGCGCTTGAGGCGCAGGGTATCAGACGGGTTTTCAATCACCCACAAGTATGCGAACATATCGCGAATTTCCGCACGGCTGAAGAAGTCGCGACCCTTGTAAATGCGGTACGGAATGGAGTTGCGGCGGAATGCCGACTCTACCGCATTGGAAAGGACGTTGTTGCGGTACAGAATGGCAAAATCGCTCCACTTGCAGCCCTTTGCAACGCCTTCCAGAATGCGTGCTGCGATGTACTGTGCTTCGCTTTCCTGTGTATCCGAGCGATGCAGTTTAATTTTGCTGCCGCCTTCCTGCTTGGTCCAGAGCTCCTTGCCTTTTCGGTTGACATTGTTGCGAATCAGTCCATTTGCCGCATCCAGAATGGTATTGGTGGAGCGATAATTCTGCTCCAAACGGATGGTGCGGGCATTTTTGAACTGCTTCTCAAATTCCAGAATATTGGTAATGGTCGCACCGCGGAACTTGTAAATAGACTGGTCATCATCGCCTACGACACAGATGTTTTGATAACCGCCTGCAAGCAGCGAAGTTAAAACATACTGTGCGTGGTTGGTGTCCTGATACTCGTCAACTAAGACGTAACGGAATTTGCGCTGATAGTGTTCCAGAATATCTGGATTATCCTGGAGCAGCTGCACCGTTTTCATGATGATGTCATCGAAGTCCAGTGCGTTATTTTCGCGCATTTCCTTTTCATACAGGGTATACAGATCAGCAATACGCCCCATGTAAAATTCGCTGCGCTGCTCGAGTGCAAAGGTACGCGGTGTGATGAGATTGTCCTTGGCGCGGCTGATTTCGCCCATGACCTTGCGTGCATCAAAGATTTTCTCATCCAGCTTTAACCGGCGGATCAAATCGGTGATGACACGTTTTTTATCATCTTCATCATAGATGGTAAAGGTGCGGTTGTATCCCAGACGCTCGATGTCACGGCGCAGAATACGAAGACAGCAAGTGTGGAACGTGTAGGCCCAGATCGCGGATGCATCTGCCTCGCCGACTGCACGGGTTAAGCGATCTTGCAGCTCGCGAGCGGCCTTGTTTGTGAATGTAATAGCAACGACTTCCCAAGGCTTTGCCGGAGAAACTGCACAGAGTTCCATCGCACGGGCCTGGTTTTCCGGTGTGGGATTGGCCATGTAGTCGGCTAAGAATGCGAGATCCTCCATCGTAGCGCCTGGCGTTGCATAGGGACTATCGTAACCGTGTCCAAAACGCAGGATATTGATAATGCGATGAATGAGCACCGTGGTCTTGCCGCTGCCGGCGCCAGCCAATACCAGTAGAGGCCCTTCAGTCTGAAAGACTGCTTCTCGCTGGCGGTCATTCATGCGGGAAAATACCTGCTCAATGACAGCTTTGCGCACGGATGCGAATTTTATGTCAAATTTTGTTGGTTCCATGGGAATATCCTCTCTTATGGTTCTGATCATACATCATTATACCATGTAAGGCGCGGTGTGTAAAAGAATTTCACAAGAGAAAAGAACCTGCAAGGAAAGCAGGTTCTTTTGATGGAGGTTATGAAATGAGTTCTTGACGTAAAAGATCGACTGCCTTATGTTCCAGACGTGAGATTTGTACTTGGGAGACGCCCAGAACGCGAGCGGTTTGCTGTTGGGTCATTTCTCGTCCGTATCGCATGGCGATGACCTGTGCTAAACGACTTGGAAGTTTAGAAATGGCCTGCTGAAGCGAAATGCGAGTGGTGATGTCTTCCTCGGGACTGCCAGAGGATAGAGTGTCTAAAAGACAGAAGTCTGATTCGCCTGCAGGACACTCTAGAGACTGCACCGGCTGAGCAGATTGGAGTGCAGCGGCGGTTTCCTCGATGGATAATCCAACGTGTGCGGCGAGCTCTGAGACGGTAATCGAACGGCCAGATTTGCGCTCCAAATCTTCCTGTGCTTGCCGTAGACGAAAAGATTGTTCCTGTAAGGTTCGACTGACCTTGACCGGGCCGTCATCGCGCAGATATCGTCTGATCTCACCTGCGATTTTGGGAACAGCATATGTAGAAAACTGTGTGCCATATTGAGGATCAAACCCACGAGCGGCCTTTAGTAAGCCGATGCAGCCAAGCTGATACAGGTCGTCGGTTTCCACACCGCGTCCTTGATAGCGGTGTACAATACTCCACACAAGACCGCTGTGTTCCTTAAGCACATTCGCCTCGCGATCAGTCATTGGCACCTGTCCCACGCCCGGTGATTTTGCGCAGCATGGTAACGGTGGTACCGCGTCCCACAGACGACCGGATTTTGAGCTTGTCCGAAAAACTTTCCATGATGGTAAAGCCCATTCCCGAACGCTCGCTGTTTCCGGTTGTGAAGAGTGGTTGACGTGCCTGGTCGATGTTGGGAATGCCGCAGCCATGATCTTTGACCTTGATCTCGATAAAATTTCCCTCAAGCAAGCGCGCACTGACCAGAATTTCACCGACTTGATCGCGGTAGCCATGTACGATGGCATTGGTGACGGCTTCGCTGACGACGGTTTTGATATCGTTGAGTTCTTCCAGTGTCGGATCAAGCTGAGCGACAAATGCGGCGACCGTCATGCGCGCAAATGCTTCGTTCACTGAATGACTGTCGAAGCGCACGGTCATTCGATTTAAGATCTGCATACTGCACCCTCCCCTGCTTGATCGATGAATTGAATTTTGCGCTCCAGATGAGCGGCGCGAAAAACACGCATTGCCTGCGGAGGGGTGTGCCGAATGGTCAGCGTGCGGCCGCTGTGTTCCAGTGAGCGATATAGGTTAACCGCCACAGCAAGTCCGGAGCTGTCCATAAAAGTGAGTCGGCTGAGGTCTAAAATGATCGATTCTTCCGGATACAAAGTAACGATACGATCAAGAGCATCAATGACGGTACGTGCACTGTGTTGATCGAGCTCGTCCACCAAGTAAACGACTAAATTGGTTCCTTCCCGTTCGTGTATAATCTGCATAAACTTTCACTCCAATGTCGTAATGAGTTGCTGTCGATGGCAGTGAATAGTATAGCAGATTAGAGAGAAATATTTTGCCCCTTCCTGTCAGCACGCAGAACTTCTTCTGCTTCTCCGACCAGATAAAGCGAACCACAGATCAGGATGAGATCATCCGGTGCAGCCTGTGTTTTTGCCTGTGCAATAGCCGCTGCGCAATCTTGACAAATCACCGTATCCTTACAAATAGGATGCATCAGTGCTGCCAACTCGTTTGCATCCATAGTGCGCTCGTTCTGCAACGGTGTAACATAGCATTTTTGCGCTGGAAAGTTAATTTCCTTTACAGCATCGTGGATTGATTTATCTTTGCACATGCCGATGACCAGGTGGATAGAACCTGTAATGTTAAATGACTTTACAGAAAATGAAAGTTTTCGAATTCCATCTGGATTGTGTCCGCCGTCTAATAATATACAGGGATTCGTTGCGCAAACTTGCATTCTGCCAGGAATATATGCAGAGAGCAAACCGTCAGAGATTGCTTGCTCAGAAATATGCCAACCTCTTGTTTTTAGCTGCTGTAAAGTAGTTAACACTGTCGATGCGTTGGAGACTTGGTAGAGTCCGGGTAAGGAAATTTGATAGGATTTTCCCTGCCAAATGAATTTAGAACCCGATAGATCAGCGAATATAATCTCTGCATCAGGAGCGATGATGAGATCGGGAGCGCTTGCTTTTAATTGCTCATATACTGCATCGGCTTGTCCATTCGATGTGATGTGAATGCTGCCCGGTTTGTAAATTCCGGCTTTCGTTCGGGCAATTTCCTCAACAGTATTTCCCAGCACTGCAGTGTGGTCGAGAGAAATCGAGGTAATGATGGCGGCTTCTGGAGGTGCAATAATATTCGTTGCATCGTATGAACCTCCAAGCCCGGTCTCCAGCACAACAATATCACAGTTTTGTTCCAGAAAGTACAGAAAGGCGATTGCAGTTACAAATTCGAACTCACCGATGTGCTCGTTTTCAGGAAGCGTCAGGGCGTTTGCAGCAGCCTGCACCTGCTCGAATAAACGACTCAAATCGGAGTCGGAAATCATAGTGCCATTGACACGAATGCGCTCGTGGAAGGTCACAAGGTAAGGCGAAGTGTATAGGCCGGTACGATAGCCTGCATGCTGTAATACCGATGCCAACATGGTAGCGGTACTGCCCTTTCCGTTGGTGCCGGCAATATGGATGAATTTCAACCGATCTTGCGGATTGCCCAACGCATCACATAATGCCCGGATGCGGTGCAGGCCGGGCTTGCCGGAAAAGCGTCCAAGTGCATGGATGCTTTCAACGGGAGAAAGTTGATTCAAGAGAATCCCTCCTTTTTGATAAAAAGAAAGAGCTCAATATGAGCCCTTTCTTGTCATGTTTACTTGAGTGCTGCCAGGCTTGCATCCAGCTTGGTCATCAGCTCTTCGAGCTTTGCAACCTTTTCGCGCTCCTGCTCTACGACAGCAGCCGGAGCCTTTGCGACAAAGCCAGGGTTGTTCAGCTTCTTGTTGACAAAGTCAAGATCCTTCTGAACCTTAGCCTTTTCCTTGTTCAGGCGCTCGCGCTCCTTCTCGAAGTCGATCAGCTCACCCATCGGCATGTATGCGGTTGCACCCTTGGTGACAACCGATACCATGGAGTCAGCATTTTCAGGCATAGCATCTGCGAAGATAACTTCGGATGCGTATGCGAGCTTGCTGAAGAACAGGATACCAGCCTCGTAAGCAGCACGCTCGTCGGTCAGCAGAATGACCTGTGCACGCTTGGAGGGCGGAACGTTCATCTCTGCACGGCGGGCACGGATAGCGCGGATGGTGTCCATCATGGTCTCAACCTGCTCGGCCTCAGCAGCGAAGCACAGCTCGGTCTGATACTCCGGCCACTTGGAAACCATGATCGACGGGCCCTCGTGCGGCAGAGCCTGCCAAATGCTCTCGGTGATGAAAGGCATGAAGGGATGCAGCAGCTGCATGGTGCCGCGCAGAACATAGCACAGAACCTTCTGCGCACGCTCGTTTGCTGCAACGTCGTCGTGATTCTGCAAACGCGGCTTTACGATCTCGATATACCAATCGCAGAAGTTGTCCCAGATGAAGTCGTACAGCTTCTGAACGGCGATACCCAGCTCATACTTATCGATATTCTCGGTAACTGCCTTGACCAGTTCGTTGTACTTGTGCAGAATCCACTTGTCTTCCAGTGCCAGATCAGCGGGAAGTTCTGCATTGTCGATGGTCAGGTTCATCTGGATAAAGCGGGACGCATTCCAGATTTTATTTGCAAAGTTACGGCTTGCCTCAACCTTTTCGGTGGAGAAACGCATATCGTTTCCGGGCGAGTTACCGGTAACCAGAGTAAAGCGCAGTGCGTCAGCGCCGTACTGTTCAATAATCTCCAGCGGGTCAATACCGTTGCCGAGCGACTTGGACATCTTGCGGCCCTGTGCGTCGCGTACCAGACCATGGATATAGACGGTCTTGAACGGCTCCTCGTGCATCTGCTCCATACCGGAGAAGATCATACGAGCAACCCAGAAGAAGATGATGTCATAACCGGTGACCAGAACCGAAGTCGGATAGAAGTAATCCAGCTCGCGGGTCTTTTCCGGCCAGCCGAGGGTCGAGAACGGCCACAGTGCAGAGGAGAACCAGGTATCCAGAACGTCCTCTTCCTGATGGATGTGCGTACCGCCGCACTTCGGGCAAACGGTAACATCTTCCTTGGCAACGGTCATTTCGCCGCAGTCCTCACAGTAGTAAGCCGGAATACGGTGACCCCACCACAGCTGACGGGAAATGCACCAGTCGTGAACATTTTCCATCCAACGCAGGTAGGTGTTTGCAAAACGACCGGGAACAAACTTGACGCGGCCATCATGAACAACGTCCATAGCGGGCTTTGCCAGCGGAGCCATCTTAACGAACCACTGTGCAGAGGTCATCGGCTCGACAGTGGTGCCGCAGCGATAGCAGGTGCCAACGTTGTGCTCGTGATCCTCGGTCTTGACGAGGTAACCGCCCTCTTCCAGATCGCGCAGAACAGCCTTGCGGCACTCGTAACGATCCAGACCCTGATACTTGCCGCCGTTTTCGTTAACCGTTGCGTCCTCGTTGAAGACCAGAATCTGCTCGAGGTTGTGACGCTGACCCATCTCAAAGTCGTTCGGGTCATGGCACGGGGTGGTCTTAACACAGCCGGTACCGAATTCCATATCTACGTAATCATCAGCGAAGATCGGAATTTCGCGGTTCATGATCGGCAGGATACAGGTCTTGCCAACCAGATGCTTGTAACGCTCGTCGTTGGGGTTGACTGCAACACCGGTATCGCCCATGAAGGTCTCAGGACGGGTAGTTGCAACAACAAGGTATTCATCGGAATCCTTGATCGGATACTTGATGTGCCACAGCTTGCCGGGCTGAGTTTCGTACTCAACCTCAGCGTCGGACAGTGCGGTTGCACAGTGCGGGCACCAGTTGATGATGCGGCTGCCCTTGTAGATCAGACCCTTTTCGTACAGGTTTACAAAGACTTCCTTAACAGCCTTAGAGCAACCCTCGTCCATGGTGAAGCGCTCGCGGCGCCAGTCACACGAAGAACCGAGCTTCTTGAGCTGAGAAATGATGCGGTTGCCATACTGGTGCTTCCAGTCCCAAACGCGCTTGAGGAACTCTTCACGACCCAGATCGTAACGGGTCTTGCCCTCGTTGACACGCAGGTTTTCTTCAACCTTGATCTGGGTTGCGATACCTGCATGGTCGGTGCCGGGCATCCAGAGTGCGGAATAGCCCTGCATACGCTTGGTACGGATCAGGATATCCTGAAGGGTCTCATCGAATGCATGACCCATGTGCAGCTGACCGGTAACGTTCGGGGGCGGGATGACGATGGTAAAGGGCTTCTTGTTCTCGTCTACCTCTGCGTTGAAGAACCCGGAATCGTTCCAGAACTGATACAGCTTGTCTTCTACGGCAGAGGGATCGTATGTCTTGGGAAGTTCGTTCGCCATTTAGATCTCTCCTTTTATGGTATTAAGATTTGATATTTTTGCAATTTCATGCCTCTGATGATAAATCAGAGAAATAAAAAACGGTTTCCGTCCCAAATAGGACGAAAACCGTAGATTTCCGTGGTACCACCTAAATTCGCAGCAGTTCTGCGCACTTTTCGCCGATAACGGGACGTCCCGGGAATATTTACTGAAATTCAATATTCCAGCTCCAAAGCGACCTTCCCTCTTCCCTGCCTGCAAACCTTGCACCAGATGGTTCGCTCTCTAAAAGACAGGCTATAAGAGGTACTCCTCTTTTTCACTGCATTTGCGATATTCACGAAAAGAAATGGAGGTACCACCCAGAATCGAACTGGGGATCAGGGAGTTGCAGTCCCACGCCTTACCGCTTGGCTATGGTACCAAATCAGTTCTTGTCTATTATATCGGCTTTGCCGGAATTTGTCAATCAAAAAATTTTCCAGCCTATGCAGGCTGGAAAACAATCAGCTCTTTCGTGTAAAGTCCAGAAAGCGAGTGCCCTGAAAGGACAGCGTGCCGCGGTCCCCTTCGGCTAACATGCCATAGTCTGAGCCGCGCAGAGAAAACTCCATTCGATCGCCGCTGTCAAATTCAAAAGTTGCGTAATAGCTGGTCGATGTATGCATGTGGTTGTCGTGATGATGGTGATGCGTTTCGGTCCGCTTGGCCACGACTCTTGCAGTCACCGATAAGCGCGGAGACTGATTGTTCGTATGCCATTGCGCGATACCTCGTACTAGCTGTACAATAAAAAGAATTAAAATAATGCCGAAAAAGATCGGAAACAATGAAAATACCAGATTAAATCCAAACAAACCGATGACACGCCTCCTTTTTCTGTATCGATTGTTATGATATAGCTACATTATAATAGATATTATGACACTGTGCAACAAAAAGAACGAAGAATCGTCAAGTGATTTTATCATTCGGGGCTTGAAAAGTCAGAAAAGCTGTGATATAGTGATAAAGTATTCTTTATATTGATAATTGCGATGAGCAGGAAAAGTAACCTGATCGAATCTTTCTCAGAGAGCGGCAGTCACCGGCTGAAAACTGCCGTGTCAGAAGTTTGGGTGAAGTTCCCCTGTGAGCTGAGACGCTGAAGATATGAAGTAGGTGTCTCCGTCTTCTTCCCACGTTACGGGAAAACGAGCGCGCAGACAGATTGTTCTGCGAAGCTAGGTGGTACCACGGAGTTATGCGGCCTTCGTCCTAGATTTACTGGGACGAAGGCTTTTTTGTTCCAATTAAATAGATGCCGCAGAATATTTTCTCACAAGCAGAAACGTATTATAAAATATTGCAAGGAGTGTTCCACTATGAAAGAACAGCTCGAAGCCATCCTCGCAGAAGCGAAGGAAGCGCTGAGCAGCGTGAAAACCGCCCGTGAGCTGGGCGACGTACGCGTAAAGTATCTGGGCAAAAAGGGTGCGCTGACCGCCATCCGTAAGGGTCTGAAGGATGTCGCACCGGAAGATCGTCCGGCAATGGGCCAGCTCATCAACGATGTCGTTGCACAGCTGGAGCAGGCACTGACCGCACGCGGTGAAGAGATCGAGCGTATTGCGCTGGAAGAGAAGCTGGCAAGCGAGACGCTGGACGTTACGATGCCTGGCAAGCCCATCGCACTGGGCAAGAAGCATCCGCTGAACGTCGTTCTGGACGAGTTTAAGGAAATTTTCCTGGGTCTGGGTTTCTCGATCGCAGAAGGCCCTGAGGTAGAGCTCGATCATTACAACTTTGAAGCACTGAATATTCCGAAGGATCATCCGGCACGCGATACGCAGGATACCTTCTATATTTCGGATAATGTCGTACTTCGTACCCAGACTTCTCCGATGCAGGTACGTACCATGGAGAAGAAGAAGCCGCCGATCCGTATTATTGCGCCTGGCCGCGTATACCGTTCGGATGCAGTTGACGCAACCCACTCTCCCCTGTTCCATCAGATCGAGGGCCTGGTTGTCGATAAGGACATCCGCATGAGCGACCTGAAGGGCATTCTGGAGCTGTTTGCAAAGAAGCTGTACGGTGACGATACGGTTGTACGTTTCCGTCCGCACCACTTCCCCTTCACCGAGCCGTCTGCTGAGATGGACATTCAGTGCTATCAGTGCCACGGCGAAGGCTGCCGCCTGTGTAAGGGCGAAGGTTGGATCGAGATTCTGGGCTGCGGTATGGTACATCCTCACGTACTTGAAGTATGCGGAATCGACCCCAATGAGTATTCCGGTTACGCGTTCGGTATTGGTCTGGAGCGTATGGTCATGGGCCGTTTCAAGATTGACGATATCCGTCTGTTCTATGAGAACGATGTCCGTTTCCTGCACCAGTTCTAATTAGATTGTGTACCGATTATTATCCATATTGGGAGGAACAAGAAAATGAAACTGCCGCTTTCATGGCTGAAAGATTATACGAATATTGATGGCATTTCGCTCAAGGAATATGCCGCAGCGCTGACGATGTCCGGTTCTAAGGTTGAGGGCATTGAAAATCTGGGCGCTGAAATTGACAATGTTGTAACCGGTGAGATTCTGTCGGTTGAAAAGCATCCGGACTCCGATCATCTGGTGATTTGCCAGCTGAACGTAGGTCAGGAAGAGCCGGTGCAGATCGTTACCGGTGCACCTAATATCACCCCTGAGACCGTTGGCTGCATCTGCCCGGTTGCGCTGCATAAGTCTACCCTGCCCGGTGGTGTCAAGATCACCAAGGGCAAGCTGCGCGGTGTGGTATCCAATGGTATGATGTGCTCGTTCCAGGAACTTGGCATCGACCACGGCTGCGTACCGTACGCATGCGAGAATGGCATTCTGCTTCTGCCCGAAGGCACTCCGGTAGGCGCAGACATCAAGGACGTACTGGGTCTGAACGAAGATGTCGTTGAGTTCGAAATTACTTCCAACCGTCCGGACTGTCTGTCCATGATTGGTCTGGCACGTGAGACCGCAGCGACCTTTGATCGTCCGTTTGCCGTTCATGAGCCGGTTGTTAAGGGTTGTGGCGACGATATCAAGAACTATATCTCGGTTGAGGTAAAGGAGCCTGAGCTGTGCCCGCGTTATACGGCAAAGGTTGTCAAGAACATCAAGATTGAGCCCTCTCCGGCTTGGCTGCGTGAGCGCCTGAATGCTGCCGGTGTTCGCCCGATCAATAACATTGTCGATATCACCAACTATGTCATGCTCGAGTATGGCCAGCCCATGCACGCATTTGACTATGCTTGCCTGTCTGACGGTAAGATTGTTGTTCGTCGTCCGGTTGAGGGCGAGGCAATCCAGACGCTGGATGGCCAGGATCGTGCTATTACCAATGAGATGCTGGCGATTTGCGACGGTTCCAAGCCGGTAGCAGTTGCCGGTGTTATGGGTGGTGCAAACTCCGAGATCACCGACTCGACCAAGACCGTTGTCTTCGAGTCTGCATGCTTCCATGGTGCAACCGTTCGTATCACGGCGAAGGCACTGGGCATGCGCACCGAGGCTTCCGGCCGCTTTGAGAAGGGTCTGGACCCCAACCTGACCATGCCTGCTCTGCTGCGCGCTTGTGAGCTGGTTGAGGAACTGGGCGCCGGTGAAGTAATCGATGGTGTCATCGACGTATATCCGGGCAAGCAGCCTGCAAAGACCCTGCCCTTTGAGCCGGAAAAGATCAATGCACTGCTGGGTATCGACCTGACTCCCGAGCAGCAGATTGCATATCTGGAGCGTCTTGAGTTCCGCGTTGAAGATGGCGTAATCATCGTTCCGGATTTCCGTGTAGATATTGCGCGTATGTGCGATGTTGCTGAGGAAGTTGCACGCATGTACGGCTATGATAACATTCCGACCACGCTGTATGCTGGTGAGATGGTACAGGGCGAGTATACGCCCAAGCAGCAGCTGGAGCGTGACGCTTCTGCGGTATGCCGCATGGCTGGATTTGATGAGGCAATGAGCCATTCGTTCATCAGCCCCAAGTTCTATGATGCGATCAATCTGCCCGCAGATGATGTACGTCGCATTTCGACCACGATTCTGAACCCGCTGGGTGAAGATTTCTCGGTTATGCGTACCACCGTCCTGCCGTCTATGCTGGATAATCTGGCACACAACCATGCACATCGCAACCCGACCGCTTCTCTGTTCGAGATGGGTACGATTTATACCCCGAGTATCAAGGACGGAAAGGCTGACCCGGAAGTTCTGCCGCACGAGGAAAAGATTTTGACGCTGGGAACCTATGGTCAGATGGATTTCTTCCAGTTCAAGGGCGTCATTGAAGCAATCTGCCGTGAGCTGAACGTTAAGGATGTCTCCTTTGTTCCGGAGAAGACCAACCCGTCTTATCATCCGGGCCGCTGCGCAAAGGTATATGCTGGTGAGGCGTATGTCGGCGTATTTGGTGCAGTACATCCGCTGGTTTCCAAGAAGTATGGCATTGGCGGTGAGGTACTGGCTGCTGAGCTTGCAATCGACGCACTGTTTGCTGCATCGGATAACACCAAGCTGTATCAGCCGCTGCCCAAGTTCCCGGCTTCTACCCGTGATATCGCCGTTCTGTGCGACGATGAGATTCCGGTTGCGTCTCTGGAAAAGGCAATTCGCAATGCTGCAGGCAGCCTGCTCGAGAATGTATCGCTGTTTGACGTTTACAAGGGCGATCAGATTCCGGCTGGCAAGAAGAGTGTCGCTTATTCGATGAGCCTGCGCGCAGCAGACCGTACGCTGACCGACGAAGAGTGCGATGCAGCCATGAAGAAGGCCATTGTAGCCCTTGAGACGGAATTCGGTGCAGTACTTCGCGGATAAAAGACTTTACTTTTTCGACGAAATGTATTATTCTATAAGCAGAGCTTTTCACGATTGAAAGGAGGCAGCCAAAATGCTCGATGGAACCAGAAAATTTAGCCTCGTAGATGATAAGAACGCCGAAATGAAGCGGGTTCTGACTACGGTTTACGATGCCCTGAAGGAAAAGGGTTATAATCCGATCAACCAGATCGTCGGCTATCTTCTTTCCGAGGATCCTACCTACATCACCAATCACAACAACGCACGCAGCTTGATTCGTAAGATCGATCGTGATGAGTTGATGCAGGAGCTTGTTGCACATTATCTGCATAGCTAAGGTAGTAAGACCAATGAAGGCCTTCCCGTTTTGGGAAGGCCTTTTTTGTTTCCTTATACCCATGCGTGAAATGACAGTTTTTGACTAAACGACCAAAATATTTGGAAAAAATTTATCATACTTGGTGAATTTAACAACGAAAAGCAACAAAAATTGTCAACTATTCCTCTATATTTTTTAGATATGCAGTGATATCATGTTGGGTATAAAAGGTAATACCTATTACGTCTTATCAATTTGGGAGGGTACAGTATGACTCACGAGGATCACATCAAGTACTTAAAGCGCTGCATTGAGGTTTCCAAGGAAGCGCGTGCAGCCGGAAATACGCCGTTTGGTGCTTTGATGGTCGGACCGGATGGAGAAATCCTGATGGAGCAGCAGAACATTGAGATTACCACCAAGAAGTGCACCGGACATGCGGAATGCACGCTGGCAGACCGTGCGTCTCAGGAATACAGCAAGGATTTCCTGTGGAAGTGCACGCTGTACTCGACCGCAGAGCCTTGTGCAATGTGTACGGGTGCTATTTACTGGGCAAACATCGGCTGCATCGTATACGGTATGACCGAGCGCCGTCTGTTGGAGCTGACCGGCAGCAATGAACAGAATCCGACGTTTGATCTGCCCTGCCGTGAGGTTCTGGCACGCGGACAGAAGCAGATTCAGGTGTTTGGCCCCTTCCCTGAGGTGGAAGAAGAGGCTGCAGCAGTCCATGAGGGTTTTTGGGATTGATCATTCAATTCTCAGGATAAGGATATTTAAGATTTGAAAGAAGGAGTGAGCGTTTATGAAAACTGCTACCGCATCTGCGCAGCAGAATACAGATTATGAGCTCAGCGCAGTTCCCGCAAATCAGAGAAAGAGTTTCTTCAGCTTAACAATTGTCTGGACCGGTTTTGTATTTGTCATTACCAGTATGATGGCTGGCGGCGGCCTCGCAGCTGGATTGAACTTCAAAGACATTATTCTCGCGACTTTCTTAGGTAACCTGTTTTTGAGTGCGATTGCGATTCTGGTGAGCGTCATTGCTTGTAAGACTGGTCTGACGTTTGCACTGATTACGCGATACAGCTTTGGTGCGAAGGGTACGCGCTTGGCTTCCCTGTTTGTGCCGATCATAAACCTTGGATGGTACACCATTCAGTCTGCAACTTATGGCCATTTCATTGCCCAGATTTTTGATTTTGGCCCGGTTGCCGAAGGCATTACGATGATGCTTTCTGCTCTGGTTATGGGCGTATTCGCTCTCATTGGCATTAACGCAATTACCATTTTGGGCTATATTGCGATTCCTTCGATCATTTTCCTGTCTCTGGCAACCGCGATTAAGTCGGTTGGCGTAGCAGGTGCATTCTCGGTCATTACCGAGTTTATTCCTTCTGATCCAATGAGCATTGCAGGTGGTACCACGGTTGTTATCGGTACTTGGATTCTGTCCACAGCGACCTGTATTGCAGACATCATGCGTTATGCAAAGAACATGAAGCAGGCAGCGCTGAGCGCAATCGTTGGCCTAGTTGGCGGCAATAGTCTGCTGGTCATCTGCGGTGCAATTGCATCTATTGCGGTTGGTAACAGTGATCTGACCGGCGTTCTGTTGACGCTGGGTCTGGTTGTTCCGTCCATCATTCTGATGACTACGAACATCTTTACCACCAACGCATCCAATATTTATTCGACTTCGCTGAATTTGTCCAATGCATTCCACATGGATCGTAAGATCCTGATCAGTGTGATCCTGGTGCTGTCTGCTCTTCTGACGCTGACCAAGCCTTACCAGATCGATTCTCTGTTTACCTTCCTGAACGTGCTGGGTGTTATCGTTCCGCCGTTGGCCGGCATTATCCTCTCGGATTTCTACATCGTGCACAGAGGTCACTATGCACCGCTGGATGAAGCTGCACTGAGAGACTGGACGATTTCCCCGTGGGTCACCTGGGCGCTTTCCTACGGTATTGTCGTTCTGCTTGAGCGCATGAGCTTTGGACTCAGCTCACTCAACGGAATCATTGCCGCTATTGTGCTCTATCCGATCCTTGTTAAGATTTTCAAAGAAAAGCAGGATTAAGGGAGGATGAAAGTCATGAAACAGCAAGCTAATTTGACCAAGTATAAAATTATCGCATTCATCGGCCTGATTATCATGGGCATCGGTTCTTTCATGTCCTGTCTTGCACCGACTGCCGCAATGTGCAACGTTGGAAGCGGTATTCTGATTGTAAGCATCATTATTATGGCATATGCGTTCTATTTTTGGCGTCCCTGACTGGACTTTGCGGTGCAGGCATGATATACTGATACCGGAAAGGATGGTTTCATGGCACCGCAAATGATTCAGCGAGAGGATCTCAAAACCCAGGCAAAGCGTGCATTGATGCAATACATACGTACGTTGGACTTGGAACATGACAATAAACTGCCAAGAGAAGAACAGCTGTGCACGCTGATTGGCGTGAGCAGAGTGACCTTGCGCAGTGCGCTTAATGAATTGGCATCTGAAGGCGTGGTGCTCAGACGGCAAGGCAAAGGAACCTTTGTCAATCGAACCTGTATGAATATGAAGGCTACACTGAATCCGGCAATGCACTTTGGTGATATCATTGCACGCAGCGGATATACGCCGAATGTTCGTATGGTTGGTTGGGAGGTCTTCCCTGCTGATGAAGAAATCGCTGCGGGCTTGCAGATCGAACCATCTACCGCCTGTATCCGCGCAAAAAAGATTTTTTACGCAGATGATCGTCCTTGTGTTTATTGCGAGGACATCCTCCCTGCTTCCCTGTGGGGCGATGCTGCAGTGCCGGAAGGTGAACCGTCTCTGTTCCAACTGATATATGAACGGTCGGGCAGAAAAGTCGCCTGGGATAAAGTGGAGCTGCATGTGTGCATGAGTGATGATTTGCGGGACTTGAGCCCATTTGGTTCTCGTCCAATGTTGTTGCTCAAAAGTCTGACGTATGATAAGGATGATATTCCTTTGTTCTTTGCTTCAGAGTATATTGATACACAGCTGCTGACGTTAAGTCAGATCAGACAACGTGAGTTCGTTTACTCAGGTTGAGCAGTTAAAAACTGAAAGAGGGACTCAAATGAGTCCCTCTTTTTTGTATTGTATTATTTTCTGGTGATTGAAGTAAGAAAAAGCCTCGCAGAGATATCTCTGCGAGGCTGATTTTTATGAGTTCTGCGAAAATTCTGCCAGTCTCAGATTTTCATTATGATCGAGTGCCCAAGTGATATTCCAGGGGCTGGTGAACAACAGAAGCAGATGATCGCGGAAGTCCTGTACCACACGGGTATCGGACGTCAGCATAAGCTTCTTGTAGTCAAAGTCTTCCTCATCGTTTTCAATCCAGCGCAGATGCTCATACGGAAGCATATCGCGAATGATATCAACGCCGTATTCGTTTTTGAGGCGATATTCAAGTACTTCAAACTGCAGCTGACCAACAACGCCTACGATAACCTCTTCCATACCGGTATTCGGCTCGTGGAAGATCTGGATTGCACCTTCCTGTGCAATCTGGGTAACACCCTTGACGAACTGCTTGCGCTTGAGTGTATCCTTCTGGCGAACGGTTGCGAACAGCTCGGGTGCAAAGGTCGGGATGCCCGAGTAAGTGCACTTGAGCTTGGGATCACATACGGTATCGCCAATCGAGAAGATGCCGGGATCAAATACACCGATGATGTCACCGGCATAAGCCTCGTCTACGATCGAGCGATCCTGCGCCATCAACTGCTGCGGCTGCGCAAGCTGAATTTTCTTGCCGCCCTGAATATGGAACACTTCCTTGCCGCGCTCGAATTTACCCGAGCAGATACGCATAAATGCGATGCGGTCACGGTGTGCCTTATTCATGTTTGCCTGAATCTTAAAGACAAAGGCAGAAAAACGCTCGTCAAACGGATCGATGACACCAATATCCGAGTTACGCGGAAGCGGCGAGGTGGTCATGGTCAGGAACTTCTTCAGGAAAGGCTCAACACCGAAGTTGGTCAGCGCCGATCCGAAGAAGACCGGAGACAGCTTACCGTGACGCACAGCATCCAGGTCAAACTCATCGCCAGCACCTTCCAGCAGTTCGATATCATCCGCCAGCGTCTGATACTGTACCTCGGACAGACGTTCTTTGAGCTCATCCGAGCCGAACTGCAAATGCGTTGCCGTAACTTCATGGCGGGCATCCACACCTTCAAAAGCAATAACTTCGTTGTCCATGCGGTCGTAAACGCCGCGGAATTCCTTACCGGAACCGATCGGCCAGTTCACCGCATAGGTACCAATGCCGAGCTCGTTCTCGATCTCCTCCAACAGTTCATACGGATCACGTGCTTCACGATCCATCTTGTTGATGAAGGTAAAGATCGGGATATCGCGCATAACACAGACCTTAAACAGCTTGCGGGTCTGCGCCTCGACACCCTTTGACGCATCGATAACCATGACTGCAGAGTCTGCCGCCATCAGGGTACGATAGGTATCCTCAGAGAAGTCCTGGTGACCAGGAGTGTCCAGAATGTTGATGCAGTACTGGTCATAGTGAAACTGGAGAACAGACGAAGTAACCGAAATACCACGCTGCTTTTCAATTTCCATCCAGTCAGAAACCGCATGGCGGGAATTCTTTTTACCCTTAACCATACCTGCTTCCTGGATCGCACCGCCGTACAGCAGAAATTTCTCTGTAATGGTTGTTTTACCGGCGTCAGGGTGCGAAATGATCGCAAATGTACGCCGATTTTGTATCTCTTGTCTCAAATCGGACAAAGTCGATTCCTCCAACGTGTCAAAATAGGGATTTTAGATCTCTCGTCTGCCTTCCAGAGCACGCATGAGCGTGACTTCATCGATGTACTCCAAATGTCCGCCAACCGGAATACCGTATGCCAGACGCGTGACAGCAACACCGAAAGGCTTGAGTAAGCGTGCCAGATACATGGCAGTCGCCTCACCTTCGGTGTCGGGATTGGTCGCAATGATGACTTCGCGTACATCAGTGTCTGCCACACGCTGTAACAGCTCACGAATGCGGATGTCATCCGGGCCAATGTGATTCATCGGTGAGATGACACCGTGCAGCACGTGATACAAACCGTTGTATTCGCGTGTGCGCTCAAATGCCAGTACATCGCGCGGGTCTGCGACCACACAGATTACACCGGGATCACGGTTGGGATTGGAGCAGATCGGACAAATTTCGGAATCGGTCAGATTTTGGCAAACCTTGCAGGTGAATACCGCGCTTTTTGCCTGCGTGATCGCATCGGCAAAGCGCTGCGCGTCTTCTTTGGACATGTCCAATACATGAAATGCCAGTCGCTGCGCCGTTTTCTGACCGATACCAGGTAAACGAGCAAATTCTTCTATCAGCCGCTCAACTGGCGGCGCAAAGAATTTCATCCCTTAGAGTACACCCGGGATACCGCCGCTCATGCCGCCGGTGATTGCGCGCATGTTGTTCTCGGACTGCTCCTGTGCCTTGCGCAGAGCCTCGTTGATTGCAGCCATAACCAGATCCTGCAGCATCTCGATATCTTCGGGATCAACAACCTCGGGCTTGATTTCGAGGGACTTAAGCGAAGTGGTACCCAGTACGACAGCCTTTACAGCACCGCCGCCAGCGGTTGCCTCGGTCTCGGTCTGTGCCATTTCTTCCTGTGCACGCAGCATCTCCTGCTGCATCTTCTGCGCATGCTTGATCATGGCCTGCATGTTCATGCCGCCGCCGATACCGCCGAATTTACCCTTTGCCATCTTGAATTCCTCCTAGAATTAAAACTCTGTGACTTGAATGTCAAATTCTTTTGCTTTCTCTAAAATTTCATCAGACACTGCCTGCTTGTGCCGCTGCGGCTGCTGATCAGGGCCAAAGACCTTGAGCCGAACCGCATGTCCGGCAACTGCCGAGGCAATTTCTGACAATCTATCGATGGTCGGATGCGCTCCAGCGAGCCCAGCCGTTACATCATCTTCACAAAATACCAATACTTGTCCGTTATCCAGCTCAGCGCGAGACGAGATCTGAAGACAAGTCAGTGCACCCATATTGATAGAACCGGAAGCCTGTTCCAGAACTTGCGGCCAGCCGGGCCAATCTGCACGCTGCGGTTCCGCAGACGCGGACGCATCGTTTGCCGCGGGTTGTCCCTCTTCCTGAAGCCAAGGCGGTGCATCTTCATCCCCTGGCGGCGGAGGGCCGTCGTTATCCGAGGCCGCAGCCGACACGACTTTTTGCACAACAGGGATACCGTTTTTAATTTTTTCTTCGAGTGCTTCCACGCGTCCGGACAGAGAATCATAAGCCTGCGCCCCCATGGTGCACAGACGAATCATACACAGTTCGGCTTCTACGCGACGATTGCTCGCAGACTTAATATGTGCAGCTGCGTCCTGTAGGATGCGGCTGTACGCGATGAGCGTGGCAGGGGCAAGCCCCTCCCCTAACCGCTTGAGCTGTTCTGCTGTGTATGCCGGTGAGATCATCGCGGAGACATCGCCATGCGCTGTCTTAATTAGCAGCATATCGCGGATAAGTCCCAGCATTTGATCGATCACACCGGATAGATCACGACCAGCTTCATAGGCGCGTCCGATTTCGGCAATCGCAGCTGCCAGATCGGCAGTTTTCACGGCCTCCATCAGTGCAAGGGTATCGGTAGAACCTAAAATACCCAGACTTTTGGAAACTGCTTCGTCATCTACTACCTCGCAGCCAGCCGTACGGTCTAACATGGACAGTGCATCACGCATCGCACCATCGGACAGTCGTGCAATCAATTTTGCACCATTTTCGGTCAGTGCGATTTGCTCCTGTGCTGCGATTTCCATGAGTCGCTTGGCGATTGCGTCCGGCGTGATTCGTCGGAAATCAAAGCGCTGACAGCGCGACAGAATGGTCGCGGGAACCTTGTGGATTTCGGTTGTCGCCAGAATGAACATAACATGCTCCGGCGGCTCCTCCAAGGTTTTCAGCAACGCGTTGAATGCACCTGCTGAGAGCATGTGCACCTCGTCGATGATAAAGACCTTTTTACGCACCGAGGAAGGCGCATAGCGGACTTCATCACGAATCTCGCGCACATTGTCTACGCCGTTGTTGGACGCAGCATCGATTTCGACAACATCAAGAACCGAACCATCCAAAATACCACGACAGGACGGACACTCGTTGCAGGGATCACCATTTACCGGATGCTCACAGTTGACTGCGCGTGCTAAAATTTTGGCGCAGGTCGTTTTACCGGTACCACGTGTTCCGGTAAAGAGATAGGCATGGGAAAGCCTGCCGGTGCTGAGCTGTGCACGCAGCGTATCCGTAATATGTTGTTGCCCAATTACGTCTGCAAAGCAGAGCGGGCGCCATTTACGGTAAAGAGCCTGATACATGAATTACCGATAAGCCTCCCTGAGATTAAGATGAAAAAATGGGCAGATTCATCACCTGCCCACCAATCCAACGTTGTTTTCTGTTATGCAGTGCCTTGTAAGACCGCACACCAGAAGATCGAAACGAACATCCGGACAGCCTTTTTACCAAGCCCGTTCAAAATCGGCAAACCTGTGGCACACGCAGGGTTCTGTTTAATGCTGCTCGGTTCCCCGCCTGACATGGTTCACAGTCCCACGTTGCACAGTACCAATCTCTCATCACCGGCCTGTTAACTGCAAGCATCCAGATGCCGCACCTCCCAACCGGAATTCAGCCCTGCTATAGCGGATTGCAGGAAGAGGGCACCGCTACCGCCCCGCCTAGTGCAGCCTTACAAGACACTGCATAACATACTTACACATTATACTATATGATTTTCAAAATTTCAAGTCCTAGATTGACTTAATTTTCAGGATCGGACTCAGAATCCGACGTGTCCGAAGTGCTGTCGCCAGATGTGTCAGTGTTTCCACTATCTGTACCAGTTTCACCTTCTGTACCTTCGGTTCCCTCAGAGGATTCCTCCTCTTCGTCGTCGTTTCCAAAGTCGAAGATCGAATGACGATCGTGGCAGACGCCAAGGTATCCGCCAGAAACCGTGACATCGCCGGAGCCAACAGGATCATTGTCTCCTGTGAAGCAAGCATCAGCGTCTTCCAGTGCGGGAGAGAAATCCATCGGGAACAAGCGCGTCAGATCCAACTTGGATACCGTGCTTGTCCAGCGGCAATTATCCCCTGCAACCAGACCGGTCTGATTGCAAATCGTCACATACTTATGCAGATTGCATTCTTCACTCGGTTCGTCGCCCTTCCAGAAGCGGCCAACTGCAACACGATCGCCGCGAGAATCTGCCTCACAGGCATCGGTCGGTGCCAAGCCGCTGTCAATACAATAAGTTGCCTTGACAAAGTTAGAATCATCGCCCATATCGAACTCAGCATCGGGCAGATCGGCGTGAATCCGGCGCATAACAGCGGTCCACAACGACAGCGCCGTATTGCCAGAAATACCATCCAGGTTGTAGCTCTGATCATAGCCAAACCAGGTAGCGCCTACATAGTATGGGGTAAGACCGCAGAACCATACATCGCGCTTGGAAGTCGTCGTACCCGTTTTACCAGCCGTTTCGATACCGCTGATGGTAGCCTTGGTACCGGTACCGGAATTGGTGACCTCTTTCAAGCAGTCGAGCATGTAGTATGCAGTCTTTTCGTTCTGGAACGCGTTGATTTCTTCCGGTTCGGTGTAGTCAATCAGCACATTGCCTTCGCTGTCGAGTACCTTGGAGTAGGTACGGGAACCGGAATATTTGCCGTTGTTTGCAAAGATGGTATATCCTGCCGCCATTTCACGGACGGTCACACCACCGTTCATACCACCCAGAGCGAGCGGTGCGTAATCGATATCTGCACTGGGGTTGAGATGTTCAAATCCCAGCGTGTTATGCAGGAATTCATACGAGGCTTGCGGCGTGAGCATGTCCAGAACACGTACAGCGACACAGTTGATCGATTTTGCAACAGCATTTTTTACGACCATCTGGCCCTGATAGCGACGATTGTCGTTACGCGGCCAAGCCTTGCCGTCATAGACCTTAAACGGCATATCGGTCACGACCGAATAGGGCGTGATCTTGCCGGCATCCATTGCAGGACCGTAAACAGCGAGCGGCTTGATCGAAGAACCGGGCTGGCGCGTGGTCATAGTCGCACGGTTCGTCAGCAGGCTACCTTCCTTCTCGCCGCGTCCACCGACAAGTCCCAGGATATTTCCCTGCTTATCGCAGATGACCATAGCGGCTTGCGGAACGACACCGTTCTTTTGTGCGCTGGGGAAATTGGCTTCGTTGGTGAAGACTTCATCCATCGCATTCTGAACATTTTGATCGATGGTCGCATAGATCTGAAGGCCGCCGGACATAACGCGAGAACGTGCAAGATCATACGAAATATTCTCAGTTTCCTGCAGGTCCTCGGTCAGTTCAGAGATGATCGCCTCGGTAAACCACGAGTAGGGTTCGTTCGTGTCTTGTTCGTATGCATCAGAATGATAAACCAGTTCGGTGTTGATTGCCTCGTCATACTCAGCCTGCGTAATAAATTCCAGCTCGAGCATTTTCTGCAATACCAATGTCTGACGTTCCTTTACGTTTTCCGGATTGCGGAAAGGGTTGTAACGTGTGGGCGCATTGGGGATTGCGGCAAGCACAGCGCATTCGGCCAGATTCAGTTCGTCAAGTTCCTTGCCGAAGTAAGTCATTGCGGCGACTTTCGCACCAGCTGCGCGGTTACCGTAAGGAATTGTATTCAAATACATTTCCAAGATCTGATCTTTTGCCGTATCACCGAGATTCTTTTCCAGAGTCAGCGCCTGGAAGATCTCATTGATCTTACGTTTGACAGATTTGTCATTGTTTCCGGTCAGGTTTTTGATCAGCTGCTGGGTGATGGTAGAACCACCGCCGCGGTCATCGCCGGTGATAAAGCCTTGGATTGCACCGAGGGTGCGGAACCAGTCTACACCATGATGTGAATAAAAGCGCTGGTCTTCGATGGCGACAACTGCTTTTTGCAGGTCTTCAGGGATTTCGTCCAACGATACCCATTGCCGGTTGACGTCTCCTTCCAGAGTCTCATATATTTCGTACTCGTCCGTGTCTGGATTTTTGGCATAAATGACGGTAGTCTTTGCCAGATCCTTGCTATAAGAGGATACGTCGATATCGGAATTGGGAATTACGTACACGCCGATATAAAAGGCGAGCGCAACACCGCACAGACAGGCTGTGACGACGGCAATGAGCGGAATGGCCAGAATGACCATCATGAGCTTATGGGCAAAAGAGCTCTTTTTTCGTTTTGCCATATTTTTCGATACCTCCTTTTGCATGGCTGCAAAGGTTGCCGATGACGCGCAAGTACACGGCCATACTCAAGCGACAGATAGGCGAATACAGTATACCATATTCTGATGAAAATTGCCAATATTTTTATTGAATACGCATAATTTAGCGTTAACTTGTTCACACTAGAGGATATCAGTCACAAAATAGAAGGAGGAATTGATCATGCAGCCGCACAATCGTTCACTCGGATTTAACATTTTGGTTTTAAGTTTGACGTTTCTTGCTGTAACCTTTTTGCTTTTGGCATTATTATGGCCAAAAGCACCCGCTTCTAGCAATGTTTCTGCCGATCTTACACAATATATTGCCAAAAGTGTGGGATATCAGGTGGTAATTTATCAAACTGGTCGCAGTGATCCGGTTTTGATGACCGGTGTAGACATCCGAACTTTGCCCCAGGCCGATCAGGAAGCACTGGAAGAAGGGATTCCGCTTCAAGATGCAACTGCGCTGGCACACTTATTAGAAGATTACGACGCGTGATACCAGTTATAACCGCCTCCCTGTCCGCATATTTTTAGGACAAAACCATGGAAGGCGGTGTTTTATTTGTTGTGTTCTCTGTCAAAGCGAAGACGGAAGAAAATTTGGTCGGTTTTGGGCGCAGTTGCTCTGGTATTGATGCTTGCAGGTGCGGGTACAGCGTATGATAAATGGTTTGGACCGGTGACCACAGTCAATGCTGAAGTGACCAATTGGGGTCTCTCCTTCCCTACCCCTGGACAGCCTCCGATCGGCAATGCTTCATCTGAGGAGCTGGAAGCTTTGTCAGCGCGTTACCTTGGGGATGTCAGCGAACCCGTAATTTACCTGACATTTGATGCAGGGTTTGAAAATGGAAATACACCAGCGATTTTGGATGCGCTCAAAAAGCATCATGCCCCGGCTGCCTTTTTTCTGGTAGGCAATTATCTTGAGACTGCGCCGGATTTGGTGCGGCGTATGGTGGAAGAGGGACATGTCGTCGGAAATCATACAACCTCTCATCCGGATATGTCAAAGATTGCCGATCTTGAGACCTTTCAGCAAGAGCTAAAAGGCGTTGAAGATCTCTATCGTGAAGTCACGGGAGAGGAAATGCTCAAACTGTACCGACCGCCGCAGGGAAAATTCAGCTTGGAGAACCTAAAGCAGGCACAGCAGCTGGGATATACGACGGTCTTCTGGTCGCTGGCCTATGTCGATTGGTATACGGACAATCAGCCGACAAAGGAGCAGGCTTTTGATAAGCTGCTTCCACGTATCCATAACGGTGCAATTGTGTTGCTGCACTCGACTTCGTCTACCAACGCACAGATTTTAGATGAACTATTGACCAAGTGGGAACAAGCGGGATATCGTTTTGGCAATTTGAAGGAATTGATGATCGAAACGGTTCCTTCTTCTTAATAGACAATTGAGAAATAATTTGGTTCCCCGAGCATAAAAAACGACCGGTGATTTTCACCGGTCGTTTTTGTAAACATATTATTTATTCGCAGGTTTGCAGCTGCTTTTCCTCGAATGCCACACGACGCTTGACATCGGCCATAACAGTTTCGAACATCGGGATGTTCAGAGACTGCGCTCCATCGCACAGTGCGCGCTTGGGATCGTTATGTACTTCGATCATCAGACCGTCAGCACCCGAAGCGATCGCTGCGCGGGACAGCGGCTGTACCATGTCGCGCTTGCCTGCTGCATGGCTGGGATCGATGATGATGGGCAGATGGCTCAGCGTCTTGACCAGCGGAACCGCAGAGATATCCAGATTATTGCGGATCATGGTCTCGAAGGTACGGATGCCGCGCTCGCAGAGGATGACATTGTGGTTTCCGCCAGCAAAGATATATTCTGCCGCCATCAGGAACTCTTCCATGGTAGCAGACAGACCGCGCTTGAGCAGGATCGGCTTCTGAGAGCGTCCGAGCTCCTTGAGCAGCATAAAGTTCTGCATGTTGCGTGCACCCAGCTGGATGATATCAACATCGGCGAACAGATCCAGATGCTTTTCGCTCATGATCTCGGTGACGATGGGCAGACCGGTCTGGCGCTTTGCTTCAAGCAGCAGCTTGAGACCTTCTGCTTCCATACCCTGGAACGAGTACGGAGAAGTACGAGGCTTGAATGCACCGCCGCGCAGGAAGGAAGCACCGGACTTCTTGACAGCCTCAGCAACTTCGAGGATCTGTGCTTCGCTTTCGACCGAGCAAGGACCGGCAAATACGTTAAAGTATCCTTCGCCGATCTTACGGCCTGCGACTTCCAAAATGGTATCCTGCGGATGCATTTTACGGTTGACGCCCTTAAACGGTTCGGTGACGCGCTGGACTCGTTCAACCAGATCATATACCATAATGTCATTTTCGTCGATACGAGAGGTATCGCCAAGCAGACCGATAATGGTGGTGGACGAACCTTCCGAATAGTTCGTGTTCAGCCCCATATCGTGGAAGTGCTCAATTAGACGTGCGACCCGTTCTTTGTCCGGGTTGGGCTTTAAGATGACAATCATGGCAGGTAAATCCTTTCATTGAAATAAGATAAGATACACGGTTTTGAAAAGGTGTACTGAAAGGTATTATAGCATATTAGCAGATAAAAGCAACTATTTTGAAAGATTTAATTTTTTTCGCCATTTTGCTGAAAATAGAGATAATTTTCCTCGACCATTTTGCAAAATTCATCCCAACGATGTTCGTTGATCAGGTGCGCGGGGCAAATTTTTCCGGAAAAATCCTGATGCTTTTTCAGCGCGTCCATATTCAGATCATATTTCCATAGCAGATATCCGGCAAGCAGCGCACCGTTTTGCAAGGTTTTTTCATAGTCGTTATCTTCTGCAACGCAGAGCTCAACGCCGATACCCGAGGTGTTTCCCCCATTTGGCTCCATCCCATCGCCTGCGTGATAAGCGGGCTCGTTGTCCGGAATGTGATGATATGCTTCGTGGTCATCTACGGTATAGTGCCAGGATAATTTTTCGACCTTTGCATTTTCCTGAATAAACGCATCATGCCTTGCGGCATTGGCTCCGGCAGCAAAGTTGTCGGTTTCGTGGATGACAACGTATTCGATCTCACGTGTTCCGCCAGGACGACCGATTGCGTCTTCGGAGACAAAATGTTCGTGAACCGGCAAGCTGCCAACGTATGTAATGGGATATCCGTTTTCATCGGTATCCGATTGGAAGAAAACCTGGTGAATTGCAAAGCCGATTGCGCATACAATCAGCAGAAAAATAGCTAGTACCAGCAGTGGACGATAATTTCTTCTGCGTCTCCTGCGTCGTTTGGGTGCTGCGGCATGTGAAGCATGAAATGCAATAATTTTCAATTACGACCCTCCCTTATTGTATATCATACTACGTGGGATTCCAGGGATGCAAACTTTCAACTTTGAACTTTTTGTAAATTCCAGAGGAGCGTGCATTGCTGAAAGTTTGAAAAGAATTGTGTCAGTTCTGTAACTGTGATAAAATTTACACAGAAAGGAGGCAGTTGCGATGGAAAAAAAGCGATTGCTTGCGATTATTGACTATCAAAACGATTTTGTTTGCGGAACTTTAGGCTTTTCGGGTGCGGAGAAATTAGATGCGGGGATCGCTCAGCGTGCACAGGAATATCTGGCTATGGGCGATCCGGTTCTGGTGACCTATGATACACATGGGGAGAACTATTTACAGACCCGAGAAGGACGAACCCTGCCTATTCCCCACTGCCAGCCGGATACCGAGGGCTGGAGATTGTACGGAAAGACACAAGAGCTCATCAGCGGCACGTGCTGCACTGGCCTTTTGTATCCGGTTCGCAAAACAACCTTCGGCATTGCACCGGAAACATTGGTTGCACTCAAAAAAGAGATCGGTGATCTGGATGAAATTTTGCTGGTCGGATTGGTAAGCAATATGTGCGTCATGGCAAATGTATGTACGCTGCAGGCTGCATGGCCGGAGGCACAAATCATTGTAGACGCGTCGTTGTGCGCAAGTTTTGACCCAGCTTTACACGAAAAGACTTTGGATGTGATGCAGGGCATGCAGGTTCAGGTCATCAACCGATAAAGAAAGAGAAACGCCTCCTGGAGCGGAAAACCCGCCGAGCAGGAGGCGTTTTTTTATGTATTGATTGCGATAGGATGGATTCCTACACCCCTGAAACTTACTTCAGGCCGGCAGTGATAATAGCCATCTTGTAGACTTCTTCTGCGTTGCAGCCACGAGACAGATCGTTGATCGGAGCGTTCAGACCCTGGAGAATGGGACCGAATGCCTCAAAGCCGCCCAGACGCTGAGCGATCTTGTAGCCGATGTTACCAGCGTTGATGTCCGGGAAGATGAAGGTGTTTGCCTGGCCAGCAACCGGAGAACCCTTGCACTTGGTCTGAGCAACAACCGGAGAGAATGCAGCGTCGAACTGCAGCTCGCCGTCGACAGCCAGATCCGGAGCAGCTTCCTTGACCTTAGCGGTTGCATTGCGCATCATGTCAACGGTGTCGCCCTTGCCGGAGCCCAGAGTCGAGTAAGACAGCATAGCAACCTTGGGATCGATGCCGAATGCCTTTGCAGTGCGAGCGGTCTCGATTGCGATTTCAACCAGATCATCCTCACCCGGATTGATGTTGATTGCGCAGTCGCCCATTGCGTACTTCTCATCGCCGCCATCCTTAGCAGGACGGTGCAGAATGAAGCAGGAAGAAACGATCTTGTTGCCCGGCTTGGTCTTGATGATCTGCAGAGCCGGACGAACGGTATCAGCGGTCGAGTAGGTTGCGCCGCCCAGCAGAGCGTCAGCCTTGCCCATCTTAACCAGCATGGTGCCGAAGTAGTTGCCCTTGGACAGAGCCTTGCGGCAGTCCTCTTCGCTCATCTTGCCCTTACGCAGCTCTACCATCTTTGCGACCATAGCGTCCATTTCCGGATAGGTTGCAGGATCAATGATCTCGATGCCCTCGATGTCGAAGCCGCACTTCTCAGCAGCAGCCTTGACTTCGTCGACATTACCGATCAGGATAGAAGTCAGGATGCCGTCCTTCTTCAGGCGGGAAGCAGCTTCCAGGATACGGGGATCCGGACCTTCGGTGAAAACGATAGTACGCGGATCAGCTTTCAGGGTTGCAATCAGATTTTCTAACATAGTTCCAATAACCTCCTTAGAACTCTCTTCTCATATTATACACCAACTTGTGCATAAATCTCAATAACTGTGTGCAAAAGTTTGCAAAAAAATCATCTAAATTTTCCGCCTTGATCGGCATTACGTTTTGCAATCTGCATTACGAACAATCGCGAACGCGCGGAAAAGTTGGAAATGACAGCCATCATGAAACATTTTTATAAGATAAGCCCTCTGAAAGTTCCAGCGTGAGGGTGACTTAACAGAGGGCTTTTTGCACAATTACTTTTTAGTATCGTCGTGCTCAGAGGGCTTGCGGCGCTTAAAACGCTCCAGTTTTACCGCGGTAGGCGCTATGGTATCCTTGGTAATTGGGATCATTTCGCCGCTTTCCGCATCAATATGATCGAGGGTAATATAGTCAGCCGTTTGGACAGACAGCTTCTTTTTTCCGAGAGAACGGTTGACCAGTCCGGAAACTGCACTGTAAATAACAGCAAACAGCGGGACACCAACGACCATACCGGCAAAACCAAACATACCGCCAAACAGCAGAATGGCAAACATAACCCAGAAACTAGCCAGACCGGTAGAGTCACCCAAGATCTTGGGACCGAGGATATTTCCGTCGAACTGCTGCAGGATGAGGATGAAGATAACAAAATATACACCCTGAAGCGGGCTAACCAAAATGATCAGCAGCGTGCTGGGAATGGCGCCAATGAAGGGACCAAAGAACGGAATGATATTGGTCACACCGATAATGACACTAATCAGCAGAACATACGGCATTTGCAGAATAGACATTGCAAAGAATGTAATCAAACCGATGATCAGAGAATCCAGCAATTTACCCGTGATAAATCCGCCAAAGACCTTGTGGACGAAACGGATATTTTCCAGAATCACGTTTGCGGTATCGGTATGGAACATGCTGTAAATGAGTTTCTTACCCTGCGCAGAGAAGGTATCCTTGCTGTTGAGCATGTAAACGGCACTGATAAAACCAACCAATACCGTTTTGAGGAAAGAAATGGTGTTGGATACAAAGCTTCCCACAAAATTTCCTCGCATGACCTCTAACAGCTGAGGTACCAACTGGGTGTTTGCCCACTCCATGAGAGAGGAGGAAACAGAAGCATATAATTGCTGTACATTTCCTTCAAGAATGGGATTGTTGGAAAACAGGTGTACGGTCAGCCATTCTTCGGTGCGGTTGAGGTATTCGGGCAGTTTTTCTAACAGACCCATAACGCTCTCTGCCAGCTGCGGAAGTACCATGGAGAGCAATGCCACAACAATGAGCAGGAAGAAGGTGACGCTGATCAAGCTGCAGAACAGTTTATTGAAACTTTTTGCCTTTTTGGGATTGCGAATAACACGTGAAAACCAAGGATTGGTCTTACGCACGAGCGTGTTAAAAATAGGAAGCAGCAGATAGGCGACAACGAATCCGAACGTAAACGGTCGTAAAATAGAAGACAGCTGTCCGAGGATTTCTTTGATTGTATCAAGCTTATAAAATGTAAAGAAGCATAAAATGCTCATTACAATAACAAGCCATGCAGAGACAGCAACACGGAAATATTGATTTTGAAATGGACTTTTCATGAAATATAACCTGGGTACTCCTTATTAGTTCTGATTTGTGGTGTCATCTTGGAAAAAGAGTCGCCAGATCAGATAGACCCAAGATGCAAGAAAGCCGATGAAAAGCAAGAATTTGAATTTTTTTGCCTGCTTGGAGAATACCGTGGCGATAAAAGCGCCGAAGCAAACCAAACAAGTTTTGAAGATTGCGAAATCCAGAATGCTGAAGGTGCGCGCGCGAGCCAGTAAATATTTCACCAGGAAATTTACCTTTTCACAGCATTTTTTACAGGTGATCGATTGCATCATTGATCTTCCCCTTTCCCTTGTACCGCATTGGATGCGGTTTTTCGATGCCTGCCGGTATGTGATTTTCTCTCAGTCCCGGACTTCTTTGCAGAGGAACACTGTCGCCGCCCTGCGGGTGAAATCACACCGAGCTGCATACCAAGATGTTCCGCCAAAGCCTGCGCGTCGGCACAATTCGTCTCGCGCAGGGCACATTGCAAAATTTCCCCACAGGCATGTGCGTCAGAACCAGCTTCATGATGGTTCAGCGTAATGCCTAAAGCATCTGCAACGGTGTTTAGTTTGTGGTTTTCCAAATCAGGCCATACTTTTTGAGAAACCTTGACCGTACAGATATACTGACAGGTCGGAAGCGGAATGTTGTAAAACTCCAGACAGCGGCATAACACTTCGGTATCAAAAACCGCATTGTGACAAACAATGACACTGCCATCAACCTTGTCTTGGATTTTACGCCAAATTTCGTCAAAGGTCGGCTGATCTTTTACATGAGAGCGTTTGATACCATGAATTTTGACATTATACCAATGAAACTTACCTACGGAGTCAGGCGGACGGATTAGGAATGTTTCGGTTCCCACCAGTTGATCGTCTTCATAGTAAGCCAATCCGATAGAACAGGCACTGGTATAATAGCTGTTGCCTGTCTCAAAGTCCATTGCGACATATCTCATGCACGTCCCCCCTGTCCAATCTTCGCGCGGTCACGCAGTGTGCAGAGAAAATGATAGAACGGAGCCAATTTGGCAAAACGCTCGAGCATCAGAGGAACAAAGCTGCCGTCAAACACCGGGTCAAAATTTTGAGTTTCTTCAAAATCAATCCCCAGCTGTTTGCGGTTCAGCCACGGCTGATAAATCTCCTTTGCCTCGGGATGCTTGGGACGTTTATATAATTCTCCGGATAGGTGCATTTCAGGTACGGTTTGTACTGCACGGTAAGCATCCAGAAACAGTTTGTCCTCTCGCAGAATCATATCGCGCGCTTCTGCCATTTCGCCTCGTCCGAAGCCACCCCAACAGCCGTAGCGCCAAAAATCAGGCCCAAGTTCCATATAATAAAAAGGAACTTCCTCAAACTGTGCGCGCGGACGGCGGAAAAACAGCCACAAATTAGCGCGATAGAGTGTTTTATCTTTGGTGTATCTCGTATCTCGACGCACACGGGAAACCATACGGGAAGGGGCAGTCACGAATAGTGGATCAATCAGGAGCATATCCTCCCGCATCCGTTCACATAACGCATAGAAAGGTTCGATTGCCAGGCGCTTAATGTCTGCTTTATGCGCCTCATAAAAATCGGGCGAATCCATCATGCGATTTTCAATCAATAGGTCTAGTCCTTGCGGACAAAATCCTGTAAATTCCATCTAGGGAAGCACTCCTTCAAAATACCTATACTCATTTTATCCTCTTTGCAATAGAAACGCAATAGAATTTAAAAATCCTTGGTTTCCTTTTGCGAAAAAATGGAGTATAATAACACTATTAAGCGGCTGTCCGCTTCCCTACTTTGACATAATTGGGAGGTATCCTGACAATGAATGAACATGAAAAGATTTTAACGATGCTCGAACAAGACGCACGTCTGACTCCGGAACAGCTGGCAGATATGGCGCAGATGGATCTTGCGGATGTCAAAGCCATCCTGCGAGACTTGGAGAAGAATAACACGATTTTAGGATATAAGACGGTCATCGACTGGGATAAGACCGAGCGTGAACAGGTCACGGCACTGATTGAGGTTAAGATCACGCCTCAGAAGGGCATGGGCTTTGATGAGATCGCGCGTCAGATTTATTCGCACCATCAGGTTGAGAGCGTGTATCTGATGTCGGGTGGTTTTGACCTGACGGTCATCATTTCCGGCCGTACTATGCGCGAAGTGGCACGCTTTGTATCCGAACAGCTGGCACCGATGGAGAATGTGCTGTCTACCGGTACCCATTTCATCCTGAAAAAATACAAGGAACAGGGAGTGACTTTTGACCCGAGCGAAGTTGATAGTCGGGAGGTAATGATGTAATATGATCGATTATTCCAAAGTGCTTTCCGAGCGGGTGCAGGCGGTCAAACCGTCGGGCATTCGAAAGTTTTTTGATTTGGCATCTACGATGAAGGATGTCATTTCGCTTGGCGTTGGTGAGCCTGACTTTGAAACACCGTGGCAGGTACGCCGCGCAGGCATTGCTTCGCTGGAAAAAGGACGAACTTTCTATACTTCAAACTGGGGTCTTCAGCAGCTCCGTGATGAGATTGCAGGACTGGCGCTGCGCAGATATGACCTGTTTTATGACCCGCATGATGAGATTGTTGTGACGGTCGGCGGCAGTGAGGCAATCGATAATGCTCTGCGTGCAATCGTTTCTCTGGGAGACGAGGTTTTGATTCCGGAGCCCAGTTTCGTATGCTATACCCCCTTGACGACTTTGGCAGGCGGTGTACCGGTTGCGATTCCGACCGTTGCAGAGGAAGGCTTCAAACTGACACCCGAGCGTCTGCGCGCAGCGATTACGCCCAAGACCAAGGCACTCATTCTGCCCTACCCCAACAATCCGACTGGTGCGATTATGAATCGTCAGGAGCTGGAAGCAATTGCAGATGTGCTCCGAGATACCAATATTGTTGTGCTTTCGGATGAGATTTATTGTATGCTGACCTATCAGGGCGAGCATGTAAGCATTGCGCAGATTGATGGTATGCGTGAACGCACCATTGTGATTGACGGCTTTTCGAAATCTTATGCGATGACCGGCTGGCGTTTGGGCTGGGCAATGGGCCCGAGAGAATTGATGAAATCGATCTGCAAGATCCATCAGTTCGGTATTATGTGTGCGCCGACGACGGCACAGTTTGCGGGTATTGAAGCGATTCGTACCGGTGATGATGATATTATCCACATGCGCAGTCAGTATGATATTCGTCGCCGTTTTCTGGTCAGCGAGCTGCGCAGTATGGGTCTGGAATGCTTTGAGCCGCATGGCGCGTTCTATGTCTTCCCTTCCATCAAATCGACCGGTTTGACATCGGAAGAATTCTGCAATCGTCTGCTGCAGGAACAGCATGTCGCAGTAATTCCGGGCGATGCGTTTGGCGAGAGCGGCGCAGGACATGTACGCATTTCCTATTCGTATTCCATGGCGCATCTGCGTGAGGCGTGCAGCAGAATACGTGATTTCCTCCAAACACTGTAACGTAATATGAACCTCCGCATAGTTTAAAATAGAAGGTTTTCTTCTAATTCATTCCATACGGAGGTTTTTGTTATGGCTGAAAAAATGTGTCCTGGTCCCCTGAGCGGTGCTGCCAGTTTCCGAGAGGCTGTTTGTGTTCACACCAAGAAGGTCTATGATCAGTGCCGGAGCCGTGATTGCATGCGCGATCTGCGTGTGTATCTGCCGACTGAAGATCAGTGCTTTATCGAGGGAAATGCGGTCACTGTGAAGCCGAGATGTGCAGAGCTGCTCTCGGCTGTGATGGATGTCGAGCCCGTTGCATTCCGTCGTGGCTTTTACAGCGTAGACATTCGATTCTTCTATAAGGTATCGGTTGAAGCATGCACCGGTATCGGCTGCCCGCGTATTCTGGAAGGTCTGGCTGTCTATGATAAGCGCTGCATGCTGTTTGGCAGCGAAGGCGGTGCGCACATCTTCTCCTCGCAGTTTGTAGCGGATGGTGATGATGTACAGCTTGCGCGCAACACCAACCTGCCGACGGCAGTGCTGGAGACGGTGGAGCCGATTCTGCTCGAAGCACGTGTGGTTTATCCCACCCAGCCGTGCGCATGCGCATGCACTTGCGGCGAGCTGCGTGAAGTTCCGCGTGCTATTTGCGGCTGCTTTGCCGGACGTGACCTGTCCCTTGATTCTGCAAGCAATCAGCTGCGTGTCACCATTGGACAGTTCTCGATTATCAAGCTGGAACGCGATATTCAGCTGCTCATGCCGGCATTTGATATCTGCATGCCGGAGAAAGACTGCTGTGAAAATATCGGCGGCGACCGCTCGGAAGATCCCTGCGATGTATTCTCTCGCTTTGATTTCCCGGTCGACGAATTCTTCCCGCCGCGTCGTGAGTCCAGCGGCTGTGGCTGCAACACTTCTCGCAGTACCTCTACCTGCGGTACGTCTTCGTGCGGCAGCTCGAATGCAAGCTCCAACACGCGCAGCGGCAGCTGTGGATGTGGCTCTGCGGCATCCAATACCAATCGCAGCGGCTGTGGCTGCGGCAACTAAACAGTTTCCAAGTCAAAGAGGTGGGCGCATCTGCGCCTGCCTCTTTTTATATGTGATACAAAAAAATAAGCTCCGGAATATTCCAGAGCTTATAAAATAAGTCTTAAATCAGATTAAATCTTCATCTGTGATAAAGAAATCGGCGTTATTAGCTTCGCAGCGACGATCCAGTTCTGAAGTGGTGCCAAGCAGCGCACGCACGCTGTCGTATTCTGCCTTTGCCTTGGGATTTTCTCGATTGGTTCGCGTGGCGCGGATCAGCAGGTTTTTCGGGGTATCCAGCGGAGAAATGTATTCTACAACGGATACCTTGTAGCCCTCGGCTTCCAGCTTGAGTGCACGCATACTATCGGTCAGTACGTCATTGAATCTGGCTTTGAACACACCAAACTTGGTCAGTGGCTCCAGCCCGGGAATATGATACTGGTCAAGCAGCTCTTTGTGACAGCAAGGAACGCAAGCAATGTATTTTGCCTGGGCACGGATTGCAGTTCCGAGTGCAAGGTCGGTCGCAATGTCGCACGCGTGCAGAGAGATGACGGCAGTCACCTGCTTGGGCGGTTGATAGGTACGAAGATCGGCTGCAATGAATTCCATGTTGTGATAGCCCAGACGCTTGGCCATCTTCTGGCTTTCCGATACAACGTGCGGGTTGATATCGATGCCGATGATACGGCAGCGACGGCGCAGCACATCACGCAGGTAATAGTTCATGACAAAGGACAGATAAGACTTACCGCAGGCACAGTCAAGCAACAAAATTTCCTCGCTGTCATCCTGCTCGAACATGGGTGCAACCAATTCGACATAGTGATCGATTTGATTATACTTCCGGATCATGTCGTTTTTGATTTTGCCGTCCGCAGTCAGAATGCCGATCTCACGCAGCAGCGGTGCAGCCTTATCAGCCTGAATCAGATACTTTCGGCTGTGGTCAAGCAGCGGGTTGTTGACAGCTGCGGCATCCTGCGGAGCAGCTTGCTGCTCGGTCTGCTTCATAGATACACCCTTTGCATTGACCGTAATGGTAATAACGGTACCGCGTTCGGTATATACAAGCGTGCTGTCGTCATACAGCTCGGTTTGCTTGTCAAAGAAGGAGACCACTTCCTCCGCGTCAATCGGACGTTCGGTTCCCTGAAAGACCAGCAAATAATCGTTTTCTTCGCCAGCCTTCAGCGCAGCTTTAAATTTTTTATTGCCGGATTTGAAGATAAATTCGGCAGAAACGAAATAATCGCGATTTTGTTTGAGTCGAGCCTGAATGCCGATCAGCAACAGTTTGAGCTTGTTCTTTTCGCCCTTTTGCATAGATAGCGCCCTTTCCGTAGTCAAATGATATTCGTGAGCTTATTATAACGGGATTTTATCCGAGACGCAAGTGTTTTGCCTGCGGAAAAACATTGACCTCAACATGCGAAGACAAGATGATTGTTTTATCTGCTGCATGTTTTAAGATACATTGCGCTGTGCGGGCAATATTTGTCTCGTCCAATCCGGTGAATGGTTCGTCGAGGACAAGGATGTCGGCAGGAACGGCAAGCGCGCGTGCGATGGCGACGCGACGCTGCATACCACCGCTCAGGGTGCCGACAGGCTGCTCACAGTCCTCAGGTGCGATGAGTTCGCATAATAGACTGCGTATTTGTTCTGTATCCAGATCACAAACAAAGCGAACATTCTCGATTGCATTTTGCATGGGCAATAGTCGATTCTCTTGAAAGACTGGTGCAAAGCGAACAGACTCGCTTGTGATGATCTGGCCGGAAGACGGACGCTCTAGTCCCATCAGGAGACGCAGCAATGTGGTTTTTCCCAGACCGGAGGCTCCTTCAATACGCCAAATTTCATGGTCATGGATTTGCCAATCAATCTGTTCCAAGACCATTTTTCGGCCAAAACGCTTACTTACTTGTTCAAATTGGATTTCCATGCGAGTCCTCCCTGCCAGCGCGTTTCTGCGCTGCGAAGTATTCGAACGACGATTTTTTCACACAACAGACTAATGCAGATGATTACAATTGTCCAGGCAAACAATTCGTCTGTGTTGAGATATAGTTTGGCCAGGTAGAGCTGATCGCCGATGGATAGATCGGGCAGACCGATGATCTCACCGGCAATTCCTGCTTTCCACGCCATGCCTACACCCAAACGGCAGCTGGAGAGTAAATACGGCATGACCTGCGGCAGATAGAGTGCTTTGATTTTCTTTCGGCGCGGTACCCGAAAGACCTGTGCCATTTCGAGCAGAGAACGATCGACCTGCTGCAATCCTTGCCTCAGATTGATATAAACCGCGGGAAAGACAACAAAAAAAGCGACTAAAACAGAGATGTGTGCCGATGAGAGCCAGATGAGAGCGACAACAATAAAGCATGCAACGGGAACGGTCTTCATGATTTGAATGGCGGGTTCCAACAAGATGCCGATGGGACGGATGTAGTAACCTGCAATTGCCAGCATTGCGCCAAAGAGGAACGCTAGAACAAAGCCGATTGTGATTTTACACAGCGAGTGCAGAATAGAGATCCAAAATGTTGTCGTTTGGATCTGCCTCAGTAAGCACCGCAACGTATCAATCGGACCGGCAAAGAGTACATCCGGTAAATAAGCGGCTAAAACAGACCAGACCGTCACCCAAAAAAGGATGACGGTCAGTCTTACCAATACATGTTTACGCGCCATAGAATGCATCATCCGGCAGCTTTCCACCGATCATCTGCGGATCGAAGGTGTAAAGTGCATCGAGATATCCGGAAAGTGCAGTGCGCATTTCTTCGCCGGTCATGCAGACCAGATTGCAGCGCGGAATTGCCAGCTTGGCAATCGGGGCCTTGACAATATCAAGCGATTCAATCTTGGTTGCAGCGCCCTCAGGATGGCCGTTGACGTATGCGACCGACTCCGCGGCATCTGCTGCAAACTGAAGCATTGCAGCCGGATGTGCCTCTGCAAACTCCTTGCGCACGATGGTGACACCCGTCACAAGCTGGCTGCCGTTGTCGGATACACGATCCCACTCATCGCCCAGGCTAAGCGCAATGTGTCTGTTGTCCAGCTGCTGAATGGCGACCGTTGCAAACGGCTCAGGCAGGACCGCAAATGCAGTCGGATCGGTCTGCAGCGCAGAGACAACCTCAGTAGCTTCGGTCTTAAACTCTACGGTCATATCATCCCAGCTCATACCATTCTTTTCGATCAGATAGCGCAGAGAAGCCTCCGGTGTGGTACCCTTGCCGGTCATATAGATGGTCTTACCCTTGAGTGCGGTCAGGTCACTCATTTCTACGTCACCGGGAGTTACAACCTGCAGAACGCTCAGGGTATTGATGTTTGCAACTTCAATTGCGCCATTGGTTTTCTGGTACAGCGTTGCAGCCAGATTTGCAGGAACCAGAGCGATATCAACCTCACCCTTTACAACCAGCGGGACGATCTCGTCTGCGGCTGCGTAGATGTTGAATTCGTAGTGTTCATTTTCAGACGTCATCAGTGCAGACAGACCCATAGAAGTCGGACCCTTCAGCGAAGCAACCTGAGTAACCAGACCGTCTTCGTATCCGGCGGTGACTTCGGTTTCGGTAGCTTCGGTTGTCGCAGGCGGCGTGGAAGCCTCCTCCTGCTGGGGCTGTGCGGATTGTCCGCATCCAGCCAGCGTCAGGGCCAAAAATGCGGCCAGTGCAAGCAAACGTTTCTTCATGTGTATATTACCCTCCTAAGAAATAAAAAATCAGCAAGTTTATTTCCCGTATTGTGCTTTGGCCTGTACACCGGGCAGGCGGCCCAGCTTTCCGGCCAATGCACTGATGATATCGTTTGGAGCGTCCAAAACAACGCAGATGACGGATACTTCCCGATCACGATGCGGAATTCCCAAACGGCCAATGATATATTGACCATAAGTGTGCAGCAACGCGTTGACTTGCTCGCTCTGCTCGATATCATGGATAAAGATGCCTAAAATTGCCATACGGTTTTCCATCGAAGTTCCTCACTTTTTGCATAATAAAAGCGCCCTGTGACATAGATGACAGGGCGCTGTGATTTCTACCAGAATTTTACTTCATCTCAGGAACCTACGCTGCTTCGATGTCGAAAAAAGATATTTTCCTTGTCCGCAGAGAAACTTTGGACGCGGAGTATTTTTTAATAGTTTTCAGCCTTGATCTGGAAATAAGCCTTGGGATGTGCGCAAACGGGGCATACTTCCGGAGCCTGCTTACCAACAACGATGTGGCCGCAGTTCGAGCACTGCCAGATCATGTCGCCATCACGAGAGAAGACCAGACCGCCCTCAATGTTAGCGAGCAGCTTGCGGTAACGTGCTTCGTGCTCTTTCTCGATCTCACCAACCTGCTCAAACAGGAATGCGATATCGTCGAAGCCTTCTTCACGAGCTTCCTTTGCAAAGGTTGCGTACATGTCGGTCCATTCGTAGTTCTCACCGTCAGCTGCATCCTTGAGGTTTTCAACCGTAGAAGGAATGCCATCGTGCAGAAGCTTGAACCAGATCTTTGCATGCTCCTTTTCATTGTTTGCAGTTTCCAGGAACAGCTGTGCGATCTGCTCGTAGCCATCCTTCTTCGCCTTGGAAGCGTAGTAGGTGTACTTGTTGCGTGCCTGGGATTCACCCGCGAATGCCGCCATCAGGTTTGCTTCGGTCTTTGTTCCCTTTAAGTTTGCCATAATAAGTCTCCTTTCTCATTCGAACAAGAATTATTATTGTTTATAGTATACCCATTTATACAATTTTTGTCAATGCGGAAATTTAATTTTTCCGAGACATGATGTATATGGTATAGCAATTTCACACATACTTTTTATAAAGTTTTCAAGGAGGTAATCCAATATGGAGAACAAAGCAATTCGTTGTACTGTGAAACAGTGTGCAAATCATGCAAATGGTGCAGACTACTGCGCGCTTGATCACATCACGATCGGTACGCATGAAGCCAATCCCTGCACGCAGCAGTGCATTGACTGCATGAGTTTTTGCACCAACCGCTGATACAGAGAAAAAGTGTCAAATCTAATATAATTATGCAGATGTAGGTGAATTCATAACCATATTTTAAGGCTATGAATTGATCTATCCTGATCGTTTTTGCGATTCAAAAGCGAAAACATCAGAAAAAAAGGCCATCACACAGCAGAAAACTGTATGATGGCCTTTTGCAATACATCGTATTTTATTCAGTGAGCAAATGAATTTGATCCAGTAGCAAATATAGCCGGATGAATTGATCTCTTTGCAGTGAAGTGTTACAGGTACGCCAGTGTAAGACGCCACTTCCCTGTTGTGGGGTTATTAAAACGATGGCATCTGTAGGCCCGTGCATAATGCGTGTGATACAACCGTTCACCGTCAGGTAGTCTGATGGCGGCTCTTCCAAAGTAAAAGCATGTGCAGAGACAGAGACCGCGCGAACGTTTGGCACTGTATTCTGCGGTGTGAACGAGATATTCCAGGCTGGAATATAAATTGTGCCATCGCTTTGTTGTTGTGCATCCAGCACGTTTTCCATGCCAACCAGATGTGCCTCTGCTTGCGTTTGGGGATGACAAAACAGCTCGCGTTTTTCGCGTAGCCCATGTGTCTTTCCATCCTGCACAACTGCAATCTTTTGACACAAGCGATAAGCCTCTTCCCTGTTGTGCGATACTAAAATGGTAGTGCCCGGGAAAGACTCGATGACCTCAGACATTTGCTGCTCGACTTGCCAGCGCAGAAAGGCATCCAGAGCGGAAAAGGGCTCATCTAACATCAAAATGCGCGGTTGACTGGCAAGGATACGAGCGAGTGCAACCCGCTGCTGTTGTCCGCCGGATAGTTCACTTGGCAGACGTTTGTCCAATTTCTCCAGCCCGAACTGCCGAATCAGCGCATCCACACAGGTATATTTTCGACTTCTGCGTGCACCACACATAATGTTTTGACGCACTGTCATGGTGGGAAACAGTGCATAATTTTGGAAGAGCAATCCGGTACCGCGTTCTTGCGGCGGAAGATTGATTTTTTTCTCACTGTCAAATACACATTGCCCGTCGATTACGATTTTTCCGCGATCGGGTTTTTCCACACCCGCGATACAGCGCAGCGTCATGGATTTGCCGCTGCCAGAAGCGCCCAGCAAGGCAATCGGGATGTTATCGGCTTCGAGCTGCATATTTAACCGAAAGCCGTCTAAGTTTTTTTCGATATCGACAAAGATTGACATTATGGCTTCCTCCGTTTGCGTTCCATGAGATTCACGGCCATAAGTACGCAAAATGAGATGGCCAGATTGACAAATACCCAGCGATATGCGAGATCGGTATTTCCCTCGCGCCATAGCTGATATACGGTCGTGGAAATGGTCGCCGTACGACCGGGCGTGTAGCCGGAGACCATGCTGGTTGCGCCATACTCACCTAGTCCGCGTGCAAATGCTAAAATCATGCCGGCAAATACACCTTGTTTGCATCCCGGCAGTAAAATTCGCCAGAAGATATATCGGCCGGATAATCCGAGCGTACGCGCGGCATCCAGAATATTGGGGTCAAAGCTTTCAAACGCACCGCGCGTCGTTCGATACATAAGCGGAAACGTGACGATGATGACTGCGAAAATAGCAGCTTGCCAGGTCATAATGATTCGAAGATCAAACCATTCCAAAAGTGGCGAACCAATGACACCCTTCGGACCAAGCAGACGGAGCAAGAAGAAACCGACAACTGTAGGCGGTAAAACCATTGGAATGGTCAGAATGACATCACAGATTCCTTTTACACTGCGCGGCAGATGACAAACCAGATATGCGGCAAAAATGCCCAGAAAAAATGTGATGACAGTTGCTGCTGCGGCGATGCGCAGCGAGTTCCATAATGGAAACCAATCCAAGGAACACTCCCCCTATTTTATGATGACGGTGTTAAGCCTCGTCCGGACGCGAGAAGCCGACCGATGCAAATACATCCATTGCCTTATCGGTCTTGAGGTAATCCAGAAATGCCTGTGCCTCTTCTGCCTGTGTCGCATTGGTCAAAACAGCAGCAGGATAGATGGCCGGAGAATAAGACTCGGCCGGTGCAGTTGCAACGACTTCAATTTCCGGTTCGCTGGCAGCATCGGTGCGATAAACAATGCCGCAGTCAACAGCCGCTGCTGCAACCTGCGAGGTAACTTCCTTTACATTGGAACCGAACGTGATCTTGCCGTCTGCGTTCAGGCCGTCCCACAGTCCCATGTACTTTAAGATTTCTTCGGAATACTGTCCAACCGGAACGTCAGAGTTGCCCAGTGCGATGGAAGATACATTTGCCAGATCTTCAAATGAAGCAGGAGCGTTTTCCGCACCCTTGGGCGCAACCAGAACGACGGTATTTTCAAGCAGATCTACACGAGAGTCACTCTTGACCAGATCACCCAGACCATCCATCTGCTTTTGTCCAGCGGAGATGAACAGATCACAGACGGCACCCTCTTCGATCTGAGTCTGTAACGTACCGGAAGAGTCAAAATTATATACCAGCTCTACTTCCGGATGTTCGGACTCATAGACTTCCTTAATTTGATTCAGCGATTCTGTGAGCGATGCGGCTGCGAATACGGTTACTTCGGTGGGATCGGTCGATGCCGCAGCATTCGAAGCATCATCTGTCTGCGTATTGCTATTGCCGCAAGCGGTTAAAGTCATCGCTGCAAGACACAGTACTGCCAATCTTTTTTTCATGGAAAATCGCGCCCCTTCATTCGTTATATTTTTAAAAGTATAGCGATAGTATAACAAACAAAAATGCAAACTGCAAGCGTGATGAAATCAGAAAAATCGACTGATTGATTGCTCAATCAGTCGATTTTACGGTTTTTGGAGCAGTTAAAATGCTTAAAGCGCGGTAATTGTTGGAAATTCCCACTTTTTTGGTCGTTCCACCAAATTCTCCGTCCAGTGTCCAGGGAATCTCTTCGTCAGAGAAGATCTGGAGCTTGGATGCCTTGCAGCGCAAGAGGAATTTAGAATCCCCTTTTGATTGCATCAATTCATTAAAGATGGTCTGCCAATCCAGCGGATTTTTGGGCTGGCGAATCAATACAACCTCAAACAGTCCATCATCCATGCGGACATCGTGCGGCGTGAGTTCTTTAAACCCACCGATGGATGTGGCGTTGGAGACCATGCCATAGATGAGTTCATCTTCCAGACTTTGTCCACAGGAAGTCTCAATTCGAATATGATAAGGTTTTAAATGCGGCAGGGACTTGATGCCTTCCAAAATATATGCGGTTCGTCCAAGCAGATTTTTTTGTGCTTGCGGTGTGGTATAGGATACGTTGGTAAAGGCTCCGAACGCTGCAATATAGCAAAAATTGCGGTCGGCAAAGCGGCCAATGTCCACTTGCCGTATCACGCCGGTGGCAGCAATTTGTGCGGCTTCCAACGGATGCTTGGGAATACCCAAGCTGGAAGCAAAGTCATTTACCGTTCCCGCCGGAATATAGCCCAGCGGGATACGGTCGGTGTGCTGCAGAAGACCGGTCACAACTTCGTTGAGTGTTCCATCTCCACCTGCACACACAATGCGGTCAAATTGTGCCGCACGCTCTATGACAATATTGGTAGCGTCCAGAGGCTTTTGGGTTGTATATACTGTAACGTCGAACCCGGCTTTTACGAAGATATCGATACAGCCCAGTGCAGAATTTTGGATGGCACCTTTTCCGGCGTGCGGATTTATGATAAAAAGTAATTTTTGATTCATCTCATCCAATTCCTGTCCCTAACCTCTCGTGAATTGTGATTATACCAACAGTTCGCAGACGGTATTTGCGTAAGCAACCGGGTCTTCCAGCGGCAGACCTTCAATCAGCTGTGCCTGTGCATACAGAACAGCAGCATATTTTGCCAGCGTATCTTGGTTAGCGGTCTTGAGCTTCTGGAAGATCGGATGCTCTGCATTGAGTTCCAGAACACGTTCTGCATGGATTTTCTCCTGACCAGGCTGCTGATTGAGCACCTTTTCCATTTCCAGAGAAAGCATACCCTTGGTGGTCAGACAGCAGGGATGGCTCTTCAGACGGCTGGTGAACTGAACGGCAGTGACCTTTTCACCGAGTGCCTGCTTCATCGTATCCAGAACAGACTGATACTCCTTGGTCAGGGTTTCAATCTCTTCCTTCTCGTCCTGAGTTTCCAGATCCAGATCATCGTCAGAAATGGATTTGAATTCCTTGCCCTGATAGTCATGCATCATCTTCATGCAGAACTCATCAATGCTGTCGGTCAGGCACAGAACCTGATATCCCTTGTCGCGCAGACGCTCCATCTGCGGCAGCAGCTCGATCTTTGCCTTGGTTTCGCCGCATGCGTAATAAATATACTTCTGCTCTTCCTTCATCTGCTCGGTGTACTCTGCCAGAGACAGCATTTTATCCGAATCCGCAGTATGATACATCAGAAGATCCTGGAGCAAATCCTTGTGCATGCCATAATCCATGTATGCGCCATACTTGAGCTGCAAGCCAAAGGCCTGGAAGAACTTTTCGTAGTCCTCGCGCTTGTTCTTCATCATAGATGCAAGCTCGTTCTTGATCTTCTTTTCGAGCGCACCTGCGATGAGCTTGAGGTGACGGTCATGCTGAAGCAGCTCACGGGAAATGTTCAGCGACAGATCGGCCGAGTCGACCAGACCGCGAACGAAGCTGAAGTAATCGGGCAGCAGATCGGCACACTTGTCCATAATCAGCACACCGTTAGAGTACAGAGCCAAGCCCTTTTCGTAGTCCTTGGTGTAATAGTTCATAGGTGCATGGCTGGGGATATACAGCAGCGCATGATAGGTAACCGAACCCTCGGTATACATGTGAATATGGTGAATCGGGTCTTGATAATCAAAGAACTTCTGCTTGTAGAACTGGTTATAGTCCTCATCCTTCAGTTCGGACTTGGACTTGCGCCACAACGGAATCATGGAGTTGAGCGTGGTCAGTTCCATGTATTCTTCCCATTCCGGCTTTTCCGGATCGCAGCCTTCCTTCTGGCGCGAACGCGGCATTTCCATCTGAATGGGATAACGAATGTAATCAGAATACTTCTTTACCAGCTCCTGAATGCGGTAAGGCTCGAGGAACTCACTGTACTTGTCCCCTTCATTGTCCGGCATCAGGGTCAAAATGATATCGGTACCAACTTCAGCACGCTCTGCGGGTTCAATGGTGTATCCATCGGCACCGTCGGAAACCCAGCGGTTTGCAGTATCAGCGCCCTGTGCACGGGAGACAACTTCAACCTTGGATGCAACCATGAATGCAGCATAGAAGCCAACGCCGAACTGACCGATAATATCGATATCGTCCTGCTTGTCATTCTGCTGCTTAAACTGCAAGGAACCAGAATGCGCAATGGTACCCAGATTTTCTTCCATCTCTGCAACCGACATGCCGCAGCCGTGGTCAGATACGGTCAATGTGCGGGCATCTTTATCGATGGTAATAGTAATGGGCAGATTATCGCGCAGGATACCGGTCTGTCCCTGCTGCATTGCATGATAATACAGCTTATCGGTCGCGTCCGAAGCATTCGAGATCAACTCGCGCAGGAAAATATCCTTGTGAGAATAGATCGAGTGGATCATCAAATCGAGCAGTCTTTTCGACTCAGCTTGGAACTGTTTCTTTTCCATAATGAAAAACACCTCTGTGATGTAAATAAAATAAATGGGTTTAGCACTCTGACACCTCGAGTGCTAACGATATTATGATAATCCCAATGCACATAAAAATCAAGAGCCCATATTATCTTTTCACAGAAAGTTCAAGAACTCACCGCAGCTTGTCCTGTGGTACTTTTCGCTTGGCCAAACGATTGTAGGTATAGCGGCGAATGAGTGCATAGATGACCGAAAACAGCGGAATATTGATCAGCATGCCCAGAATACCCATGGTGCTGGCACCTGTGGTCACAGCGACCAGAACCCAAATGGACGGCAGACCAACCGAGCTTCCCACAACATGCGGATAGATGAGATTGCCTTCAATCTGCTGCAGGACCAAAAACAGGATGATAAACCACAAAGCCTGCATGGGATTGGCAATCAGAATGAGGAATGCACCGATAAAGCAGCCAAAGAATGCGCCGAAGATCGGAATGAGTGCCGTGAAGGCAATGACAACGCTAGTGACAGCTGCATAGGGAAAATGGAAGATCGACATGGAGACGAAGAACAGCATACCCAGAATGCATGCTTCTAAACATTGACCAGAAATAAAATTGGAGAATGTACGCTGGGTCAGACGCAGGATATTCAATGCAGTATCTACAGGGTGCTCCGGGAACCAGGCATACATGATCTTTTTGCACTGTGCAGCAAGCTTTTCTTTTTGCAGCAGCAGATAAAATGCAAAGATCAATCCAATAACGGCATTTGTCATGCCGCCGATAATGGAGGATGCAACAGAGAACGTATTATCCAAAAGATTACCGTTTTTGAGGAAATCCAGAAGATTTTGCAGCTGTTCCGTCCAGTTGATTTGACGCAGTGTATCAATTGAACTGTTTACATAATCGGTGATTGCCGGATAGCGTTCGATCAGATCATTTCCCCATTTTGTAATCTGGGCAATAAATCCCGGCATAGAGGCGCTGAGTGTGCCGATCGAGTTTGCGATTTGAGGTGCCACAATGAAAACCATCAGGGTAATGATGCCAACGATCAGCATGAGTGTGATCAGAAGGCTGATGGGGCGATGTAATTTGCGAAGAATAGAATGGTTTCTTGTGACTTTATCTGTGAATAGCGTATGTTCGATTGCCCGCATTGGTACATTGATGATAAATGCGATGGTACACCCAATCAAAAAGGGCATCAAAAACCGAAATATGGTGCTGATAGTTCCTGTCCATACGCTGATATTTTGCAGACCTAAAAATAAAATGATGCCAAAGGCAATCAAAAACATGAGATGCTGCATGTTTTTACGATTAAAATCCATTTTTGCTCACCTGATTTCCTTTCTATATGAATGGAGCAAACCATTATATGTTATTGTATCATTTCTCCCATAAAATTGTACATCTAAATTGTAAATAAAATATAACAATCTTCCCTTTGGGCGTCATGTGTGTGATAATAGAGTTATATAGATGGGAGGGTTATGATATGAGTCAGCAAACTATGCAGGCTGTTGTATTTCAGGCACCGGGAAAATTCGGTTTGGAAGAGCGACCGATTCCTCATCTGCAAAGCGAGACCGACGCAATTATACGTGTCACTTTGGCGTCAATTTGTACGAGCGATCTGCACATTAAACATGGCAGTGTACCGCGCGCAGTGCCAGGCACCATTGTTGGACATGAGATCGTGGGTGTCATCGATCAGCTGGGTGCGGGCGTTACAGGATTTTCGGTTGGTGATCGTGTTACGGTCAATGTAGAGACGTTCTGTGGAGAGTGTTTTTTCTGCCAAAGAGGTTGGGTTAATAATTGCACCGATCCGCACGGCGGCTGGGCTCTGGGATGCCGGATTGACGGCGGACAGGCGGCCTATGTTCGTGTTCCGTTTGCACAGAACGGATTAAATCACATCCCCGATGGCTTGACCGATGAGCAGGTCTTATTTACAGGAGATTTGCTGGCAACTGGCTACTGGGCGGCAAAAATCAGTGAAATTCAGTCAGGTGATACAGTTGCAATTCTGGGCGCAGGCCCGACCAGCTTGTGTACGCTGCAATGTGTACGCCTCTATCACCCGGGACATATTGTTGTTATAGATCCTGATACCGAGCGTTTACAGCTGGCAAAACAAATGGGAGCGGATTTTGTGATTGATCCGACCAAGGAAGACCCGACTTCCCTTCTGCACAGTCTGACCGATGGACGTGGGGCTGATGTTGTTTTAGAAGTTGCGGGAGCGAAGGATACGTTTCAGACTGCGTGGAAGATAGCACGTCCCAATGCGGTAGTGTGTGTTGTCGCAATGTATGATGAAGCTCAGATGCTGCCGCTGCCCGATATGTATGGAAAAAATCTGGTTTTCAAGACGGGTGGCGTAGATGCCTCGGACTGTCCGGTTATTTTAGAGCATATTGCACGCGGTGAAATTGATGTGACGCCGCTTTTGACGCACGTATATCCCCTATCGAAGGCGATAGAAGCGTATAAACTGTTTGAATCCAGACGAGACCATGTCATTAAAGTGGCGCTCAAGCCCTGAAAACAAAAAATCCTTCCTGCGTGTATGCAGGAAGGATTTTTTTATCAGATTTCGCGCAGTGCATCCTGACAGTGAGAAATGAACAGTTCACCAATGCCGGGAATGGTGCCAAGTCCGCGCAGAACGATTTCGACTTCGTACCCTTTTGCGGTCAGAATAGATTTCCAGCTGTCCTCTTCTTCTCCGGCCAGATCATTTTGGGCATGGTCACCCGCCACGATCATAAAAGGTGCAAGCCAGACCTTACGGATGTTGTGTGCACGTAAGCGTTTTTGTACGTAGTCGAGTGCTGGGAAGCCTTCAACCGTACCAACATAAACACGCTCTGCGTCTAAAAAGCGGAATGTGTTTTCAATCTGGCTGTATGCCGCATTGACGGCATGTTCGGTTCCGTGCCCCATATAGACATAGGCTTCATCGGCTGCGAGTGCGGGCATCTCACTAAGCAGCGCCTGACAGACTGTAATGTAATCTTCCTGTGAAGTCAACATGGGCTGACCAATCTTGACGGTCATCTGTCCTGCGGCCTGCCGGATTTGTGCACACATTTTTTCATATTCCAGACCGGGAATGACGTGCAGACTTTGGCAAATGACTTCTTCATATCCGGCTTCTTGCAGCTGCTCCATGAGCTCTGCAGGATTGGGAATATGAATGCCCTCTTCCCGTTCGATTTTTCGGATAATCATGCCCGAGGTAAATGCACGATAAAAGTCGTAACCCGGCATGGAATTGGCCAGAGACTGTTCCAAAACCTCAATGGCATGGCGGGCATCGGGATAGCTTGTACCAAAGCTGATAATTGCAAGTGCTCGTTTTGTCATAATCGGTTAAAAACCCTCTCTTTTTACCAGTTGATATTGCAAAGCATTGATAATTGCAGCGGCGACATTGCTTCCGCCCTTGCGGCCGCGTGCAATAATATAAGGTGTAGTTCCGCCAATAAACAGTTCTTTGGATTCTACAACATTGACAAATCCAACCGGAACGCCAACAACCAGTGCGGGATGGCATACACTCTGTTCAATCAGCTCATGCAGGCGAATCAGTGCAGTCGGTGCGTTGCCAATTGCAAAAATCAGAGGACCATCCAGTCTGGAAGCATGTTCCATGGAGACAATCGCACGGGTTACGCCACGCGACTTGGCTTCTTCAGCCACTTGTTTGTCTGCCATAAAGCAGCAAACTTGTCCGCCAAGACTGGACAGAATCGTTTTATTGATGCCAGACATTGCCATGTTGGTATCGGTAATGATAGTCGCACCATGAGACAGGGCATCTTTTGCCGATCCGATTGCATTCTCAGAGAAACAAAGATTGTCCGCGTAGTCAAAATCTGCTGTGGTGTGAATGACGCGCTTTACGACTTCTTCCTGACCGGCAGGAAAGGTGCGATCGCCTAATTCTTGTGTGATGATGGAAAAACTTTTCTTTTCGATGTCCGAAGGTTTTATGATAGGATTCACTGTTCAATACCCTCCCGTGCGGCAATACCGCGGTCAAATGGATGTTTGCGCTTGCAGATTTCGGAAATATAGTCGGCTTCGGCCTGTAAGCGCTCGGATGGATCGCGGCCGGTCATGACCACTTCTAGTGTGTCCGGCTTGTTTTGCAAGAACGAGAGAACACGTTCTTCTTCCAGGAATCCGCAGGTAATCGCAGCACAGACTTCATCTAGGATCAGTAAGAATGCATGTTCACGGACTGCAAATTGGGTTGCAGCTTCAAAAGTGCGTACAATCGCGTTCTTGGTCACTTCTTTTTCGGTGTCATTCATAGCAAAGGAGAACTTTCCAACCGGGTTTGCGGCCAGAACGGTTACCTGATCGAGCGCACCCAGAAAGCGACACTCTCCCGAGGTGCCATCTTTTAAAAACTGTGCAATGACGACCGGCTTACGATGTCCAATGCTGCGCAGCGCGAGACCCATGGCTGCCGTGGTTTTTCCCTTGCCGTCACCGCAATAAATGTGGACAAGTCCGTTTTCACGCATAATCTGCCTCCAAAATTTGATAGATGCGCTCCATGTCTAATGCCGACCGCACCATATCTGCGAGTTTATCGTATTGTTCTTCTTTATATTGTACCGGATCAAATACCGTAATATCGCTTGCAGATATTCCCTTTCGGGCGAGCAATGCTCGGATGAGCGGCTCCAGAACTTCCGGAGTATCCAGTACACCGTGCATATAGGTACCGTATGCATCCCCTGCACAGCATCCATCGGTGACAAGCTCGATTCCGCGCATGAGCTGCTGGAACGGTACGGCACCTTCAAGCAGCGTGGTATCACCCATGTGGATTTCATAGCCGACTGTTGGTACACCAGCAAGATTGTGGAAAATACCACCGGGAGATAAAATTTTTCCGGTTGCCTGCGTTGTTGTTTTCTGTGCGCGGAAGATGGTTTCCGTCGGGAGCAATCCCAAACCGGCGATACTGCCGCCGCCCTCTACGCCTTCGGGGTCGTGCAGATGACGTCCCATCATCTGATAGCCGCCACAGATACCAAGCACTGGTGTACCCTCGTGGTGCAGACGCTGAATCTTTGCTTCAAGCCCGGAGGTGCGCAGCCATTTCAGATCATCAATCGTACTCTTGGTGCCGGGAATGATGATGAAATCAACACCATCGAGCTGCTTTGGCGTGTTAACATAGCGAACAGAGACTGCGGACATGCGCTCCAGAGATGCGAAGTCGGTGAAGTTCGACAGATGTGGCAGACGAATGACTGCGATTTGCAGTGCGGCCTTGGAAGAATCCTTTGCAGTTAGACGCTCGGATAAACTGTCCTCATCATCAATGTCTAAATGTGCGTAAGGCACAACACCAACGACAGGCTTGTCCGTTAATCGTTCCAGATCAGTGAGTCCGGGCCGGAGAATTTCCAGATCACCACGGAACTTATTGATAATCAGACCTTGAATGCGATCTTGCTCGTCCGGTTCCAGAAGCTTTACCGTACCATACAGCGAGGCGAATACACCGCCGCGATCGATATCGCCTACGAGCAAAACAGGAGCATGTGCCATCTTTGCCATTCCCATATTGACCAGATCATCTTGTTTGAGATTGATCTCTACCGGGCTGCCGGCACCCTCAATTACGATAATATCATAGTCATTTGCCAGACTGTCGAAGGCCTGCTGAATAAAGGGGCGCAGCGCTTTTTTATCACTCCAATATTCTTTTGCAGTACGGTTTCCGATTGCTTTGCCGCAAAGAATGACTTGAGAGCCAACATCGCTGGTAGGCTTTAACAAGATAGGATTCATTCGAACATCCGGAGCAATTCCAGCGGCCTCTGCCTGCATTACTTGTGCACGGCCCATTTCTAGACCGTCGGCTGTAATATAGGAGTTGAGTGCCATGTTCTGCGACTTAAATGGAGCAACGCGATAGCCGTCCTGTTTGAAGATACGGCAAAGAGCTGCGGTTAGGATACTTTTTCCGGAATTCGATGCAGTTCCCTGTATCATGATTGTTTTAGCTGCCATGCGTCAGCACCTCCGAAATGGTTTGAATTAAAATTTGATTATCTGCATCCGATTTAACTGCAACACGGTAATAGCCTTGGCCGAGTCCGCGATAATTTGCACAGCTGCGAATCAAGACACCGTGCGGCATTAGGCGTTCTCGCAAGTTGTGACAGTCGGAGTAAAAAAGCAGATAGTTTGCCTCGCCGGGAAATATCTGAAGTCCGCAATTGGATAGTGCAGAGGATAGAGCTTGTCGTGATTTGGCGATTTCAGACGCAGTTTGCTCTTCCCAATCGGTGCACTCTAATGCAGCCACGCCACATGCTTGTGCAATTACCGAGACATTCCAAGGTTGACCGGAAGTGGATAACTGAGCGATTAAATCCACGTTTTTTGTCATACACCAGCCCAACCGCACTCCAGGAACGGCATACATTTTGGTAAATGCACGAACGATGATGAGACGATCATATTGATCTAGCCAGGAGCGCATTTCATGTGCGTGTGCATCCAGCAGAAAATCTCCAAAACATTCATCCAGAATGAGCCATGTCTGATGTGCTCGACACCGTTCAATAATTTGAACCAAAAGCTGAGGATCAATCGTGCAGCCGGTTGGGTTATTGGGATTACAGAGAATCAAGAGGGATAAATCATCTGTAATTTGATCCAGAATACGTGCGGTAACCCGGAACTGCTCCGAGGCACTTAATGTGAAAAAGTCGATGTCACATCCAGTAGGATGCAGTGCCATTTCATACTCGCCGAAGGTGGGCGCAGTCAGAAGTGCACGCGAGGGCTTGAGACAGGTGGCCAGACGATAAAAGATCTCTGCTGCACCGTTGGCACAAAAGAAATACTTGGGATCTAATTGCCAGCGCTGCCCCAACGCTTTTCGTAAAGCTCTGCAATGCGGATCGGGATACTGCGTGCAAAGATCGATTGCATCGTGCATTGCAGCACGTACACGAGCGGGAATTCCGCGCGGATTGATATTGGCAGAAAAGTCCAGCGGAGTCGTTCCGGGGAATTGCTCGCTGTAACTATACACATCACCGCCATGCTGATATTGCATGATGATTCTCCTTTACAACAAATTCACCGTACAGGCAATCCGAATCGCCGTGCCAAGCACCAACATGATGAGCGACGCACCGGTCATGAGTCGTTCTGCATAGGCGATATCATTGCGTGTGATCGGTCGGTCAGGGTCACCGATGAACGGCTTTTCCATTTTCTTTCCAAAGTACACGGCATCCCCGGCAAGCTGGATATGCAGCGCACCGGCACATACAGATTCGGTCTGCGCGGAATTGGGGCTCTTATGATTTTTGCGATCTCGTCGAAAGATGCGCAGTGCATTGCGATTATCGAAATGCAGCATACCCGCTGCCGCGATCATGCAGATTGCCGATATGCGAGCGGGAATAAAATTGAATACATCATCTACTTTTGCAGAAAATCTGCCGAAATACTCATATTTATCATTGTGATAACCGACCATAGAGTCCAATGTGTTGACCGCTTTATAGAGAAAACCGAGCGGAGCACCACCAATCAGCATAAAAATCATCGGAGCAATGACACCGTCTGTCGTATTCTCTGCAATGGTTTCAACCGTCGCTTTGATAACGCCAGTTTCATCCAATGCCTGCGTATCGCGGCCAACGTACATAGACACTGCTTTGCGTCCGTCGTCTAACGATCGTGCAAGAGCGGTATAAACATCCTTGCCGGCATCAGCAAGGCACTTGCGTGCAAAGATCTGATAGCAGAAAAAGGTGTTTGCAATAAACGCAAGTGCAGGATGAATGCGGGACAGCAAATATAACACGACGAGTGGAATGAGGAAGCTGAGACCGCACACGATGAACCATAATAAAACACCTGCGATAAGGAGTGCGTTGGGTGTTGACGGAAAGACACGACGCAGCAGCGCTTCGGTTTTTGAAATCAGCTTGCCAATCGCGCAAATCGGGTGCCAGAGATTGGCAGGATCGCCAAACAGGCAGTCCAGACAAAAACCGATTAAAACCGATAAGACAATGGTCATGCTTTTTTCTCCTTAATGCACTGTGCAATCCCTGCACGCAGCCAATATACGGCATCAGCGCGCTCGGCCAGATCACAACACAATCGACCGGTTGCTTCTCTCCAATCGTTCTCCGATTTTTCAGCAGGTACGACACCGCATCCCAGTTCATCGCACAACACGATGTGTCCGTCCAGCCGTTCCAGTAGACCGGACACAGGCTGGTTATTCTCTAACATACGTTTAATCAGTAAGTGCAGATGATCGACTGCAGGTGCAGAGATTTCGCCAGACAACGGCATGTCTGCACCGTCGGCAAACGCATGGTGATCTAAATGAAATGTTTTCTCAGCAAATGCACGTTTTCCCTGATAGGCGCCGCCTATAATTAAAATGTTCATGCACATAAACCTCCGATCACTGCGATGAGCAGCAGGAGCAGCTCGGTTGTTGAAATCAAGAATCCTGCTAAGTCGCCTGTAATTCCGCCAAATCGCTTTTGACACAGCCGCGCATGTCCAATACACCACAGGATGACCGCTGCAATACTGATTACCACCCAAATACTGCGAGAAATTACAGCTAAGGCAAGAAATGCTGCAATAAGTTCGAACAGCATTGCATGCTTGGTGCGCTCTTTTTCGCTGTTCTCTGCAAAAATATAAGCAAGCCCGGTATTCTTTGCACATGGCAGGGATACAATCGCACGGCCACCGACGATACGCGCCAGTGTAGATCCGCAGAGCGCTAAAAATAAGTAGTTCGGTGTCTCGTAGAGCTGTGCAAACAGCGCAGTTTCACACATTAAGAAGACAACCATACCCAGAACACCAAATGCACCAACATGAGGGTCTTTCATAATTTCCAGTCTGCGTTCCGGTTCGCTGTGTGAGCCTAACGCGTCTGAAGTGTCTGTCAGACCATCCAGATGGATGCCTCCGGAAATCAGTACCGGAAGCAAGGTCGCACCGATGGCGTAGAATAGCGTATTGGCTTCAAAATGCGTACAAAACAGGAACCATAGATATTGGCACGCACCAATGAGCACACCGACAAAGGGAAGAAAACAAAGCGCATAACGCATGGTTTTTTTATCCCATGTGAGCTGTGGCATGGGAATGAAGGAATACATGGAGAATGCGACACAAAAGCCGCTTATTAGGCTGTTCATAAGAGGTCTGCTCCTTTCAGTGGAAGAAGAATACCGCAGACCGAATGCACGACAACGTCAGCCTTTTGAGCGAGCACGGCATTGAGCTGTGCCAGCTGTTTCATGTATTGCATGGTTTGTGCGGGATACTTGATACCATCTGAAAAAATTTCGTTTGTTACAACGACCAATGTTTGGCAGCAGCGCGGATAGAGTGAATCAACAGCTTGAAGAATGGCAGAAACGGCTTCCTCCCCTGCCCCATCCGGGCTGAATATTTCATTGGCCAGAAGTGTGGACATGCACTCGAGCAGGATACCGTCGTACATTTTTTCAGGCAGTTCGATATGTGTCAAATCCGTGTATCGCTCTACGGTTTGAAATCCTTTTCCTGCACGCAATGCGTGGTGCCGCAGCATGCGTGCCTGTGCCTCGGCACCAAACGGCTGCATGGTCGCTAAGTATAGCCGGCTGCCTTCACGCGCACGCTCACACAGCAAGCGCTCTGCGTGCTGAGATTTTCCTGATGCTGCACCGCCGGTCACTAAAATGAACATGGCGGTATCCTCAAGTCAGCGGCTGGTAAGCTTCGATTGCAGTATCGACAAAACAGGGCATTTCATCATAAACAGTAAAAGCCAGATCTAATAGCGCAATTGCAGCAATTGCGCCAGTGCCCTCACCAAGACGCATGCCTGCGGTAATAAAGGGATGCACGCCAAGGGTGTCCAGCAGCACTCTGCCTGCGGGTTCCTGAGACTCGTGCGCAAAAATGATGTAGTCCTGTACAGCCGGACAAAGACGAACGGCGCAGAGTGCAGCTGCTGCTGTGATTACACCGTCGGCGACGATCGGCATTCCCTGTGCAGCGGCGCCCAGATAGAATCCGGTGATACCTGCAATATCAAAGCCACCGACCTTAGAAATGACATCAACGACATCGGAAGGATCAGGCTGATTGAGCGTAATGGCTTTTTCGATTGCTGCGATTTTTCGATGCAGTCCTTCGGTAGACAATCCCGCGCCGCGGCCGGTCACTTCGGTCACCGGTCGGCCAGTCAAAACAGCCGTAACGGCAGCGGTGGATGTCGTGTTGCCAATGCCCATTTCGCCTACCGCGACGATATGGTCACCGTCGGCCTTACATTTTTCAGCCATTTCAATGCCGACTTCGAGCGCACGAATACAATCTTCGCGCGTCATGGCGGGTGCTTGGGTCATATCCTGCGTACCGTAAGCGATTTTACGGCGGATGATTTTTTCGCCCTGCACATCACAGGCGACGCCGATATCGATGGGAAGCACCCGGACGTTGGTATGGAGCGCCATTCGGCATACAGACGTTTGGGCACGATTGAGGTTTTCGGTTACGATTGCCGTGACATCCTGTCCGCACTGGGTAACGCCCTGCGCGACAACACCATTGTCTGCACAGAATACAGCCACCGATCGCTGAGAGATCTTAGGATGCGCCTGATGCTGAATCCCTGCGATCTGTACGATCGCATCCTGAAGCATTCCCAAGCTGCCTAAGGGAATGGCAATCGACGAAAAATATTGTTTTGCCTCCTCTGCGCTTTGTGCACAGAGAGGACGAATAGCCGCAATCGTTTGTTCCAAAGTCATTATTTTGCCCTCATTTCTATACAAATTTCAAGAAATTGACGAATGGATGCGGGAATAGCGCGAAAATATAGATGAGGATATCCTGCGTATAGGGTGTGTGACGCGAATACACAGTCCCATTGCTTTCCATTTGGTTTTTTGGCCGTGAAATCACAGCCGGAGAATTCAGATTTTGAGTAATGAAACTCATGTGCGGGTAAGACTTGTCCTTGTTTGCAGAGCAGACAATCTTTTTTTGCAGTTAAGGCGGTATAGCCGAAATTTTGAAGACGTGCAGTCAGCTCAGCACGTCCGGGCAATGCGCCAACCATGGGGAACACACCGGTTTCACAGCAAATTTCTTCGCCCAGGTACATAAAACCGCCGCATTCCGCAATGGTGGGAAGTCCTTGACCGATTTTCTCTTTGAGTTCGGCACGTAATTGCCGATTTGCAGCCAAACGTGGCGCGTAAAGTTCGGGATACCCGCCGCCAATATACAAACCGTCGATTGCTTCTGGCAAGGAGGTATCTTCCAAGGGAGAAAATGGTACTAGTTCTGCCCCTAAAGCGGTGAGCATGTCCAGATTGTCCTGATAATAGAAGCAGAATGCACGGTCTTGTGCAACACCAATGCGAATGGGAGTTTGTGCAATTGGCGTAATCGGACTGAACTGGTCTGTGAGCGGTGGTGCGGTATGTGCAAGCTCCAACAGCCCATCGAGATCTAAACATTCCTCCGCTGCATCAGCTAAGCGATCCAGTTTTGTTTGGATATCTCCAATTTCTGCCGCAGTTACCAGTCCAAGATGACGGTCTGGAATTTCCGATTCTGGGACTGGCGGCAAAAATCCATAGACTTTCACACCAGCTTGTTCCAGTATGCTGCGATAAAACGGATACATCCCTTTTGATACATCATTTAAGATGACACCCTGAATAGTGTTTGGTGCAAATCGCAGAAAGCCTTGCACCATAGCAGCCAATGATAAGGACTGCCCCTTAGGGCGTACGGTTAAGATGGCCGGTGTTTGCGTGGCTCGCGCAAGATGCGCAGCAGATGCTTGATCGGTCGTGCCAGATACACCGTCATAGAATCCCATGACGCCTTCCATAATGCCGACCGTCTGATTTTGTAGATGCTGTGCAGCTAACGCACGAATTTGAAACTCAGACAGAAAGAATAAGTCTAAGTTATAAGACGGAAGACCTAGGGCTGCGCGATGAAACATGGGATCGATATAATCCGGACCGCATTTGAAAGCGCACAATGAAACACCGCGGCGCTGCAATGCTCGCAGAATCGCACTCGATACCGTGGTTTTACCGCATCCACTTCCGGTGCCACCGATTAACAAACGAGGCTGAGAACCGGTCACGGCTTACCACCTCCTGAAATGAGAAAGACAGGATTGTTTGCTGTCATCATGGTATAGCTTGCCACCTGTCTGCCGCGTGCGGCGCTGATTTGACAGACCTCTATGTTGGAAAATTCCAATTTTTTGAGAGACTCCAGCGCACGGCTCATGGTTTCCAGTGCAATGGCACTGATGCAAACACGGACATCCGGATTTTTCTGTTTCAATACAGCTAAAATTTCGGGTAATTCTCCCCCGCTGCCGCCGATAAATACTGCGTCCGGTGTTGGTAGACCTTCCAGCGCTTCGGGTGCATATCCCGAGACTGGAATTACATTTCCGGCGCCCAAAGCCAGTCGGTTCTGTTCAATCAGAGAAAGCCCGGCATCTTTTCGCTCGATGGCGTAAACCAAACCTTGGCAGGCATGTCGCGCCATCTCAATAGATACCGACCCGGTTCCTGCACCGATATCATATACGATATCGCTTTTTTGCAGATCGAGGAGATTTACAGCAGTCCAGCGCACCTCCTGCTTGGTCATTGGCACCTCACCGCGCACAAAGTCGCGATCTCTCAGGGCTTTCTGGTAATCCACTGCATTGGGATTGAGCACGAGAAGTACGGCCAGATCACTGTACGACCGTAAAGCCAGTTCCTGTGCTGTTCCGGCAGAAATACGCTCTTGCGCAGCACCCAGATCTTCACCAACGTAGACAAGCAGATGACCGAGTCCGGCGTTCACCAAATCTTGACAGATGCTTTGTACCGTGTGGGTACCGCCAGTCAATGCGAATACTTTCTTGTGATAGCTGACGGCACCTAAAATACTGCCGGATCGGCCATGCAGGCTGAGAATGTAAGCATCATCATAGCTTTGTCCGCATTTTGCACAGAGATATTGCATGCTGCTCAGTCCGGGTAAGATCTCAACCGAGCCGTATGCCATCAACTGATGCTGAATGGACTTCGTCAGGCTGAAGAATCCCGAATCACCAGACACCAGTAGTGCAACCGGAGATTGCGTACATGCAATCGACCATTCTACCATTTGAGACATGGTCGCCGGTTTGATCTCTCGCAGGTTTCCCAGCTGCTCGGCCAAACGCGGCGCAGCAAATACGCAGGCAGCGCTCATCAAAGCCCGTCTGGCTGTTTCGGTCAGATTGGCAGCCTGTCCTGTTCCTGCCCCAATAATGATAAACCGACGACTCATATCGTTAGACTCCTTTTATAATGCGTTGATGACTGCCGCTGCTGCCTGACAGAATGCTTCGACATCGTCTGCGGTGTGGCTGGCGTTGACAAAGGTTGCTTCGTACTGCGAGGGCGCAATGTACATGTGATGATCTTGCATACCCCAGAAATACGTGCGGAATTTTTCGAGATCCGACCGCTGCGTGTCTGCAAAGCAGCGCACAGGTTCGCTGGTAAAGTACGGGCACAGAAGCGCGCCGCACTGATTGACTTGCAATGCAACCTGTGAAGCTGCAGCGGCCTGACGCATTGCATCTGCCATGCGCTGTGCCTTGTGTTCGATTTCGGTATAAACTTCAGGATGTGCATTCAAAATCTGAAGCTGGGTTAAGCCTGCGGCCATCGCAACCGGATTACCGGACAATGTGCCAGCCTGATAAATCGGGCCAGTCGGTGCAACCTGCTCCATGATTTCACGCTTTCCGGCATACGCACCGACCGGCATACCGCCGCCGATGATCTTACCGAACGTTACAAGATCGGCACGTACGCCGAAGTATTCCTGTGCGCCGCCGCGTGCGAGACGGAAGCCGGTAATGACTTCGTCAAAGATCAGCAATGCGCCATGTGCATCGCACAACGCGCGAAGACCCTCTAAAAATCCGGGTTCAGGCGGGACAACACCCATGTTTGCAGCGATCGGCTCTACAATGATTGCTGCAACCTGTCCCGGGTTCGCTTCTAACAGCTCACGTACTGAATCAAGGTCGTTATACTGTGCAATCAGCGTATCGGCTGCAACCGCAGACGGAACACCCTTAGAATCGGGCGCGCCTCCGGTCAGAGCACCCGAGCCAGCCTTGACCAGCATGGCATCGCTGTGACCGTGATAGCAGCCTTCAAACTTGATGATCTTGTCGCGACCGGTCACACCGCGTGCAACACGCAGCGCACTCATAACCGCTTCGGTGCCCGAATTGACCATGCGTACCATATCAATATTGGGCACCATGGATACAATCAGTTCGGCAACGTCTACTTCGATTGCAGTCGGTGCACCAAAGGACAGGCCGTGCTGCATGGCCTGTCCGACAACTTCTAGTACAGCCGGATGGCTATGACCAAGAATCAGCGGGCCCCACGAGCCGACGAAATCGACGTATTCATTTCCGTCTTCATCCCATACATGACTTCCCTCTCCGCGTACCAGAAACGGAGGCGTACCGCCGACCGAGCGATAAGCACGTACCGGAGAATTCACACCGCCGGGAAGGACTTTTTTTGCACGTTCAAACAGTGCTTTGGAATGGGCTTGCGTCAACATCAGCCAATCTCTCCCTTCCGAATGGCATCTGCCAGTTCACATGCATAATAAGTAATCAGAATATCTGCGCCAGCGCGGAAAATGCTGACAGCAGACTCACACATAACGCCGTGCTCATCGATCAAACCAGCCTTTGCAGCGGCCTTGATCATAGCGTATTCACCGCTGACCGAATAGGCAGCGATCGGCAGATCAAAACGGCGGCGTGCCTCATGGATGAGATCCAGATAGCTCAGTGCAGGCTTGACCATCAGGATATCTGCACCTTCTTGTACATCCAGTTCACATTCCCGCATCGCTTCGCGGGCGTTGTGCCAATCCATCTGATAGGAACGGCGATCACCAAACGACGGAGCAGAGCCAGCTGCGTCGCGGAACGGGCCATAGAAATAGGACGCATATTTTGCAGCATAAGACATGACCGGAACATTCTGGAAACCATGGGCATCCAAAATCTCACGGATGCGTGCGACACGGCCATCCATCATATCGCTGGGGGCGACCATATCTGCACCGGCCTGCGCATGGCTCAATGCGGTTTTACACAGAACCTCAAGGGTCTTGTCATTGTCTACATCATGACCGCACAGAATACCGCAGTGGCCATGCGAGGTATATTCGCACATACACACATCGGTAATGACATACATTTCAGGTGCCAGTTCTTTGATTTTGCGGATGCCCTGCTGTACGATGCCGTCAGCAGCCCAGGCACCCGAACCGCATTCGTCCTTGTGCGCAGGCAGACCGAATAGAATGACACGCGACACGCCGTGCGCACGAGCGCGATCGATCATGCGATACAGCTGATCCGGGCTGTAATGATACTGACCGGGCAAGGACGGGATCTCTTCATAGATATCGGTGCCTTCGCGCACGAAAATCGGCCAGATCAGACTATCCGGTGAAATACGGGTCTCGCGCACCATACGGCGCAGACAATCAGATGTGCGCAGACGGCGCGGACGAATGGTTTCGTTAAACATTGTTTATTCCTCCAATAAGCATGCGATCATGCTGTCAATGGTCGCAGTTTTTGCAATTTTTACCTGCATACCATAGCTTTGTGCCTGAGCAGCAGTTTGCTGACCGATACACAAAGCGGTAAATGCCTGAAAATCAAGATCACCTACGGCTTCGGCAAAGCCACGCACGGTGGATGCGCTGGTGAATGTCACAACATCCAACGTGCCGTTTGCAAGTTCTGTGCGCAGCAAGTCGCCCTGATCGGTGCGGTAGACGGTTTCATATGTTGCAACATCGGCGAATGTGATTTCCGCTTCTCGCAGTTTGGCCGTGAGTTCTGAACCTCCCTGCGCCGAGCGCAAAATCAAAACGCGTTCCTTTGGGTCTAATGTATCGACGAGCGCCTGACCTAAGTGTGAACCATCATACACATCGGGCATTAAGTCAGCTTCGATTCCGTAAGCTGCCAGTGCTTGCGCAGTACCCGGACCGATGACGGCAAACTGCATGCCATATAAAGCACGTAGATCATAACCTGCACGCTGCAAAGCATGAACCATAGCCGAAACGCCTGCCGGGCTGGTCAGTACAACCCAATCCCAGCGGTCGGTCAGCTCATATTTGAGCAGTGCAGTGTCTTCGATTTCCTGCGTCTCAATGCAGGGACATTCAATTACGTTCGCACCCAATGCACGCAGTTTTTTGGACAGTGTTCCGATACGCTCTTTGGGACGAGTCACTGCAATGGTTTTTCCGTGCAGTGGCAGCGGCGTAAACCAGTCCAGTGCTGAATGAAGCTCGCAAACACGACCGACGACGATCAGCGCGGGACTTTTGAGTCCTGCTGCGCGAACTGCATCATACAGCGTGGAAATCGTGGCAATGACTTTCTTTTGATTGCCGCGGGCACCATTTGAAATGACTGCTGCGGGCATATCCGGCGACATTCCAGCAGAAAGCAGACCTTGCATGACTTCGGACAGAGCACTCAATCCCATCAGGAAAACCAATGTACCGCCGGTCTGTACCAATGCATCAAAGTGAATGTCGAGCGGTTTGCCTGCACGCGCATGTGCAGTCACAATATGTACCGAAGAACAGTAGTCACGATGGGTTACCGGAATACCTGCATAGGCAGGCACAGCCAACGCGGATGTTACACCGGGGACAACTTCGAATGAAATGCCATGCTCTAACAGATATTCGCATTCTTCTCCACCGCGACCGAATAGATAACAGTCGCCGCCCTTTAAACGAACGGTCTGCTTGCCTTCCTGCGCCAGACGCACCAAAATTTCATTGATCTGATCTTGCGGAACCGGATGATGGTTGTTTTCCTTTCCGACATTGACGCGTTCAGCGGTTTGCGGAATGAGTTCCAGAATGTCCGGGCTGACCAAGCGATCGTACACAACTGCCTCGGCGGATTGCAGCACCTCAGCACCGCGCAAGGTGAGCAGATCGCGACCGCCAGGGCCAGCGCCGACTAAAATTACTTTTCCTGTCATATCCATTTACCTCGCTTGTTTGAGCTGCTGTGCCAGCTGAATGCCTAGAGTAACCGCCTGAGAGCGGTCACCTTCGCATTGACCGAATCGCACGATCGATTCGTCTTCGCTGACATACATACCGTGCAGAATGAGGTGATCGTTCTCTAATTTTGCATAGGCAGCAACCGGAGAAGAACAGCCGCCGTCTAACGTACGGGTAAAGCTGCGTTCTGCCAACGCGCAATCGCGTGCATCTGCATCTGCGAATGCCGAAAGACAGGATAAATCGCTGCCTTCCCTGCCCTGCACCGCAACAATGGCCTGACCAGCAGCTGGCAAAATTTCATCTGGAGAAAAATACCGATGAATGCGTCCTTCCAGTCCTAATCGGTGCAGACCGGCAGCTGCAAGGACAAGCGCACCGTACTGGCCTTCATCCAGTTTACGCAGGCGGGTCTGTACATTGCCGCGTACTGGCTGAATGTCAGCCTCGGGAAAGAGTCGCTTGAGCTGAATCCGGCGGCGTGCGCTGGCACATCCGATCGGCTTGGATAAGTCAAGCTCCTGCAAACCGGCTTGCAGCACCAGTGCATCGCGTACATCAGCACGCTTGGAATAGGCAACAATGGGCAGTCCCTCAGGCTGCTCCATTGGCATATCCTTGAGACTGTGTACGGTAAAATCTACCTCTCCGGCAGCGAGTGCACGGTCAAGTTCCTTAACAAATAAGCCTTTTCCGCCGATCTGATCCAGTGTTCGATCCAGAATCATATCTCCGGTCGTTTTCATAGTAACCAGTTCGCACGGAACCGGAACCGCTGCCCGCACCATTTCTGCTTGGATGACTGCGAGTTTGCTGTCCCGGCTACCTAATTTGATCGTTTTCATTTTTTACTCCAATATCTCGCGAATTTTTTTTGCAGTACGCGATACTGCGTGATGGTCGGAACCATCTGAAACCAATCCAGCAATCAATCCGCTGCCCTCGCAGATCGCAGGAAAATAAAAGGTACTCTCCTCTGCACAATCCGCGACACTTACCGGAATCTCATGCTGTTTACAGATTGCAGCAACTCCGTGATTTACGGTACGATCATTGGTCGCGGCAATGACCAGAAATGCACCGTCAATATCTTCAGGCTGAAAACTGCGCGCTTGATAATGAATCTTTGACAAGTCGATATTCTGTGAAATTTCGGGGGCAATCACATGAATGTCCGCACCGAACTTTTGCAGGACACCGACTCTGCGTGCCGCAATCGCTCCTGCACCAATAATTATCACTTTTTTTCCAAGCAGAGAGACGAACAAAGGAAATCGAGGAGGCTTCTGTACATCAAATTCTGCCAAGAGCTTTTGCTGCATTTCTTCCAGCGTAAATCCCTCTTCATTTTGTGGACGAGCGATCATCAATACCTGTACGCCAACTTCGCGGGCAGCGGATAACTTTTCCGCAAATCCACCGCTCTTTCCGGTATCCTTTGTGACCAGAATCGACGCACCGGTTTTATGAAGCAGGGCGACATTCATTTCATGAGAGAATGGTCCTTGCATTGCCAAAATGGATGCACCGGGGAAACCAAGTGCCGTACATTTTTGAAGCACTTCGGCTGTGGGCAGTACGCGTGGATAGAGTCGCTGTTGATAATCTGGAATCGCGGTATAGGCATCTAATTCCTTACTTCCGGTTGTGAGAAGAACTTTACCGGTTGTCTGGCAGAGCCATTGCACTGCAGCTGCTGTGTCGGGTACGATATGCACGCCGTCGGATGATTGTGCAGGTCGAACCAGACGCAGATACTGGGCACCGGATGCCGCACAGGCCGATTTGATATTCTCGGTCACTTCACTCGCATACGGATGGGTCGCATCGATAACCATACAGTCTTTGTGCATCTGCTGCGCCATCTCAGTATATGAGAGGCGACCGGTGTGTATGGTAATTCCGGGCAATTTTTCCATGACCGCTTCCCCATAGGCTGTGGCCACGTACACATGTGCCGGGATACTGTGCGATGATAAAAACCGGCATAACAAATGTCCTTCTGTTGTACCGGAAAAAATCAGTAGCTGTTTCATACGCCGTGATAACCACGCGGGGTGACCAGATGACCGTTGATAACCTTGGTCTGAGAATTTCCGATAAATACAGTCGTTAACATGTCGACGTTGGTATCTCGCAGTGCGCCAAGGGTGGTCAATGTGAACGCTTCCCCTTCGCGGCCGATATTGCGCACGATGCCGCAGGGTGTTTCCGGTGCGCGTTCGGTCAGCAGAATATCACAAGCCTTTTGCAAATGATCGGTACGGCGTTTGCTTGCAGGGTTGTACAGACACAGGCAAAAGTCACCAGCCGCCGCGGCACGCAGGCGCTTTTCAATGGTTTCCCAAGGGGTAAGCAGATTGCTGAGGCTTACAACTGCAAAGTCGTTGGTCAAAGGTGCACCCAGAACAGCGCCGCCAGAGCTTGCCGCCGTGATACCGGGAATAACTTCAATTTCAATCTCCGGATGGGATTCGCATACTTCAAACATTAGACCAGCCATGCCGTAGATACCGGCATCGCCGCTCGAAATGACAGCGACCGTGTGGCCTGCCAGAGCAGCATCTCTTGCTGCCGTGCAGCGATCAACTTCACGGGTCATTCCGGTCTGAATGCGTTCCTTTCCCTGAATGAGAGAATCAATCAGATCCAGATATAGGCCATAACCTGCGACGCAGTCGCACTGCTCGAGTGCGCGGACTGCCCGCAGCGTCATCTGCTCTTCGCCACCCGGGCCGATGCCAATTACATATAGTTTCATTTTCCGTTTCCTTTCTGCATCTTGGACAGACACGACTGCACCTGTGCCGCAGTCAATATTTCTTTCATGCCGCCGAGCAGCATGTCAATGGTTTTGTGTACTGCAAGTTCGGTCAAACCGTCCAGATCACCGTCTGCATAGAGTCCGGAGAACGCATGATCATACTTCACTCGCGCAACCGCAGTGTCTTTGATCTCTGCGATCAGCGGCAACGCCTTTCGATATTCATACCAAGCGTAGAACTCAGTTTCTTCCTCTTCCAGGATTTGCTTTGCCGCTTCGCGCTCGCCTGCGTTTTCATCAGCAAGCTGTCCCAGATCGTCGAGATTATAGACGGTCGTCAACTGAGCGATTCCATCGTCAATATCACGCGGCATCGCCAGATCAACGATCAGTTTCGGCGGTGTTTGCATAGCATGTACTTGCTCGTGAGTGAGTGTAAAGTGCGGGCTGGTCGTCGCACTCACCACAAGATCGGCACCGTCGATGATAGAAAATCGATCATCGTAGGGATGGGTTTTACATCCGGCCGGAACGATGGTTTCGCCATGCCGGTAGGTACGCAGCGTGATGGTCACTTCGCATCCTGCCTGATACAGGAGCGTAGCAGTCAGGCGACCCATTTCACCGTTTCCAATCACGACAGCGCGCTTTCCGTTTAATCCGTGCAAGGCGTCTCGCGCTTTTTCTACACCACGATGTGCAGCGGAAGTCGGAACACCGATCAGATGTGTCTCGGTTTTGACGCGCTTTCCACCGGTCACTGCGTGGCGAAACAGCGTATCCAGAACACTGTCCGCACAGCCTAACCGACGAGAGAGTGTGATTGCATTGCGCACCTGAGATAAAATCTGATCGTCACCGAAAATCTGTGACTGCATTCCGGAAGCGACTTCCATCAGGTGTGCGACGGCGTCCTGATCGGTTCTCACGGTGGAGATTTCTGTGTAAGCATCATAAGGAATGCCTGCAGTTTTACATAAAACGAATAAAGGATCAATGTCGGGATGTTCGGTGTGCAGATACAGTTCGGTTCGGTTGCAGGTTGCCAGAAGAGCACAGCCCAATACACCGTCAAAAGCTCGAATCTTGGGCAGTAAGGTTTCGACCTGTCCCTGCACAAACGATACAGGTTCACGAGCTGAAAGATTTGCGCGCTGGAAGTCAATTCCAGTCATACAAATATTCAAAAATGTGCCCTCCAATCCTCAATCGCCAAGGCGGCAGTCATGCCGTCTCGAGCGGTTTTCTTTCTCAAAATCGTTCCGCCGCAGCTGGAAAGAACTGCGGAACGCTCACACACATTGTCTACACCGACCGTTTTTTGCACAAAATTGGAAGTTGTAAACGAGCCCGGTGCTTGCGCTAATGCGTGTGCGGAATAGGTGACAAACGGGAGATTGTGCTGCTTGCAGAACATGCATAATCCCAATTCATCCTGTTTTAAATCAATGGATGCCACACGGCGAATGGCTGAAAATGGGATGTGTTCCTCGTCTAAAATCTCTGCAATGAATGCTTCAATCTGTTCTGCGGAAGTCCCGCGCCGACATCCAATTCCCAAATGCACCACACGCGGAATTACATGCAATGTGTGAGCAAAAGGCTGCAGCTGCGTGCGGACGGATAAGACGATTCCACAGGTTGCGGGTTCATTTACCCGAATTTCTTTGGGAAGCTCTCCTTCTAAAGGAAAGTCACTATGCAGTCCGACGGGATCACCCGCTAAGATTGCACCGGAAATATGCTTGATTCGTGGCACCTCATGCACGGTACAATCGTTTTGCTGTGCCCAGGTATCGACAGCGAATGCGCGACGACCATCGGTCGCCGTGGTAATCACTGCCTGTGCGCCAAGCGCTTGCGCAAGCTGTTCTGTCAGTGCATTTGCACCGCCAATATGACCGGATAACAGTGAAATCACAAATTTTGCGTTCTCATCGACGACAAGTACAGCGGGGTCATATTGTTTTCCCTGTAAGTAAGGTGCACAGGAACGAACAGCAATGCCGCAAGCACCGACAAAAACAATCAAATCGCAGTCAACCATCGCCTGCTGTACCATACGGGACAGGTTGGTCTGTTTAATCGATCGATCGGTTCCACGTGCGTACTGTTCTGCATGAGCCGGATACAGCGCTTGTGCAATCCGACTGCTGGTTTGTGCACCGCGCGCCGTAAAAGAGATAATTTTTGCACGAATCACTGTTTGGCCTCACGAAATTCGGTCGTAAAGGTTGGATCGTACAGCTTAGATCGCTCATAATTCGAGCCTAAAAAGTTGCCAACAGTAATTAACGCTGTTTTCGTAATATTATGTTCCTTTGCAGCCTGTGCCATCTGTGCAATTGTCGTCCGTACGACCTTCTCGTCAGGCCAGGTCGCCTTATACACAATGCCAACCGGTGTATCCGGTGCATAGCCACCGGCAATCAGGCGCTCAGAGAGCTGTTCCATCTGACCGGCAGACAGGAAAATGACCATGGTAGCACCGTGCGCTGCAAGCAGTTCGATCTTTTCTTTCTCCGGTACTGGCGTGCGGCCTTCCATACGGGTCAGAATCACTGTCTGGCTGACATCAGGCAGCGTATACTCGGCTTTGAGTGCCGCGGCTGCACCGCAGAAGGACGATACACCGGGAACGACTTCATACGCGATCTCATGTGCATCCAGGATATCCATCTGCTCACGATGTGCGCCATAGACGCAAGGGTCACCTGTGTGCAGACGGACGACAAGCTGTCCTGCCTGTGCCGCCGGGATCATAACATCCATGACTTCCTCGAGTGTCATGGTTGCGCTGTTATAAATCTGGCAGTCTGCTTTGCAATACTCTAAAAGTGCAGGATTTACCAGGGATCCGGCATAGACAACAACATCCGCTTTTTGTAAGAGATTGGCGCCGCGAATGGTAATCAAATCGGGTGCACCCGATCCTGCACCGACAAAATAAATCATTTCTGTTCCTCCCGTACTAAGATGACCGAAAAGTAACCTGTGGGATCGTCCAGTTCCCGTAAATCCCGTACAACGCGCTCGCCTTCCATGCTGCATCGTTCTACCAATGCGGCGCTGTCAAGCTTGCCATCAGCCTCTAACAGATCGCGCACTTCAAGAATGGATTTTCCCGCCTTCATCAGAATTTTGTTGCCGGACAGTGCAAGACCTTCCTTGGTAGAAGAATGCGATGCCGGGATGATGTGCAGCATCTGGCTGCCTTCACACAGAGCCTGCCCAAGGCGTGCAGCTGCAGCACAGAAAGACGGTACGCCGGGAACGATTTCAACCGTATATCCACGCGCTTGCACACGTCGATGTACATACCAGTAGGTCGAATAAACTGCGGGGTCACCCAATGTCAAAAAGGCAACATTTTTTCCTTCATTTAAAAGCGCACAGATATCATCGGCTGCTTGATCATGGCAGGCATTGAGCACAGCCTGATCGCGTGTCATGGGCATATCGCAGTGCAGGATTGGCTTGTCCTGAATGAAAGCCGCGGCGATCTGCAATGCAGTCTGTTCTCCGCTGCCGCCCTTAGGAACTGCGATGACATCGCATTCCTTGATGAGGCGGACAGCCTTACAGGTCAAAAGCTCGGGATCTCCAGGTCCAACGCCGATTCCATATAATTTTCCTTGATTCATAATAGACCTCTGAATTCTTCACAAAGTTTTACAGCATTTTTCGACTGTGCTAAAACACCGCTTTGATTGGTAAACATTAAATATCCGATCTCAGCTTTTCCGCGTAAACGGTAATGCAGTCGTTCGTCGACTGCCTTACCGATTCGCTCCAAAACGGGGTCGCGTAGATTAACCTTATCTAATACTTCTAAGCATGCGTCAATTGTGACCGATTGCATGAGGGCTTGCAGGGTATCGTGCGGTGCACCGCAAAGTGCAGCGTGCGCGGTGAAAATTTCCTGTCTGCCATCGGCAACCGATGAATGTGTATTCATCACGCCTGCTGCAATTTTGACCAGCTTTCCAGCATGCCCGACTAGAAAAATCTGCTGGAAGCCTTTCCAGGCAGCATAATCCAGTGCGTCACCAATAAAATTGGAGCACTTGACGGCTTGCTCTAAGTCAAGTCCGAGCTGATCACGTGCAAAATCTGCACCGTAATTTCCGGGACAGATTAAAACTTTTCGTGCCCCGGCAGCATACAGACTGTCAAGTTCCAAATGCGTCGTATCCATAAGTGCAGTTTCACTCATCGGTTCCACAATACCGCTGGTTCCCAAAATTGAAATCCCGCCTACAATACCTAAGTGTTCATTGTAGGTCTGTTTGGCAATTTGGTCGCCGTTTTCGGCTGAAATTGTGATTTGCAATCCACCCGTATATTCAGCCTGCTGCACCGCAGTGGTAACTGCTGCGGTAATCTGTGCCCGCGGGCCGGGATTGATGGCCGGTTGGCCAACTGCGACAGAAAGTCCGGGTCGTGTGACAACACCAACACCGTCGCCGCCGAGAATTACGATTTCTTGCTCTTGTTTTTGAACAGCTGCATAAATACAGATGCCATTTGTTACATCGGGATCATCGCCGCTATCTTTGCGAATACCGCAGCGTGCGACCGTGCCGTCGAAGCTGGCCTGCTCGGGATGAAGGAAAAGATCAATTCCTTTTGGCGTATGCAGCTCGATCACTTCGGGCAGTTGTCCGGTAAGGAGCAAGAGCGTTGCAGCTTGTGCAGCTGCAGCAGCACAGGAACCGGTCGTATAACCTCGTCTGAGAGTGGTCTGATTTTTGTAAACCAGATTTGACATTTGCTTCCTCCTTCCCTGCGCAACAAGATGATTGGTATTATGATGTGCGCAGAGTCTGAAAAAACGCACAAAAAAATCGCATACCATCCAATGACAGATCAAAGGTGGCTGCGATTTGAATTCAGAAAACGATCTGGGACCTTTGGCAGACCGTATATTCCCCTATCATCACAGCATCCGTTCCTCGTCGTTGCGTGTATATTGACCAAAAAGGCAGGTTTTCTGACTCTGGAATCAACGTCACATGCGGCCTTCCCGGTGTGTGCTTACCAGTGACCATATATTTGCATGCGGCTCTTCCATTACAGCGGCGGGCCCGTTTGGGATTTTCACCCAATTCCCTTTTACCCTGTCCAAAGGCAGGCACCTCTTTGGTGGACTGATCGTCCCATTTGATTTATTCCATTGTATCGCGTTCCTCTTCTCTTGTCAATCATACAACAAGGCTCTAGAATATTTGTCCTAAAAATTGATAAAATTGTCCAAAAAATTGCGGTCAGAAATCGTTCTATTTCGAGTGATTCAAAAGGGGCGAAATATAGATGTAAAGGTAATTTACTATTCTTTCTTAGTGTTTTTTTATTTTGGTTTTAATTTATATTACCTACGTTTTGTATAATTCATATTTTAAATTGCTGCTTTCCTCATTAGATGCAATTTCATATCTCCCACCTATAATAATATAACAAAAAGGATGCAAGCGTAAAATTGCTTGCATCCTTCTCTCTTCCTTTTACAGCAGACCTGCCATTTGCGGCAGTCCCAAACTAATTACGGGTACATAGGTGACGAGCAGCAAACCGATGAGGATTGCAATATAATACCATAACATGTATGGCATGACCTTAGATAGACTGGAGCGTCCTACCTTGATTGCAACAAACAGCGTATTGCCGACCGGCGGTGTAATGTTGCCGATGCAGAGGTTGTACACCAAAATCAGACCAAACTGCACAGGGTCCATACCGAAAGTCTTTACAACAGGTAAAAACAGAGGCGTAAAGATCAGGATTGCCGGTGTAACATCCATGAACGTACCTGCGATGAGCAGAATCACATTCATAATCAGCAAAATAATGATCGAATTCTGTGTCAGACCCAGCAGTGCTTCGGAAATCGCCTGCGGAATCTGGGTGAACGCCATAACCCAACCAAGAATGTTGGATACACCAATCAGGAATACGACCATGCCGCTCATCTTCGCACTATCAACAACGATTTTCCAGAACGACTTGACCGTGATATTGCGATAGCAGATACCAAGAATCAATGCGTACACGACAGCGATTGCAGAGCCTTCTGTTGCGGTGAAAATACCACCGACGATACCACCGATAACAACAACGATCAGAGACAGGGACGGTAGCGCAGCCAGTGTTGCTTTACCGAGATTCTTCCAATCAAACTTACCCGGTGTTCCCTTGTATCCCTTTTTCTTTGCAATGACGATGGCAACCACCATACATGCCAGTGCCCAGATGATGCCAGGTACATAACCAGCGAGGAACAATGCTGCAACCGATGTACCGCCTGCCGCAAGCGAGTAGGTAATCAGTGCATTGGAGGGCGGAATTAGCAGGCCAGACGGAGCCGAAGCACCATTCGTTGCTGCACACAAAGCCTTATCATAGCCCTGCTCCTCTTCTCCCTGCTCTACCATGCTGCCAACTGCTGCCGCAGCTGCAGAGGCCGAACCGGAAATTGCGCCAAACAGTGCATTTGCGCCGACGTTGGTGACAAGCAGCGCACCCGGCAGCTTGCCCAGAATCGCCATAACAAAATTAACGAGTCGCTTTGCAATACCGCCCTGATTCATTAGGTTACCCGCCAGAATAAAGAACGGAATTGCCGTCAAGCTGAATTTGCTCATGCCAACGAAGATACGCTGTGCACCTGTTACGACCGATACATCCATCGAAACAGTCTGCAAAATCGCAATCAGCGAGGAAATACCGATAGAATAGGAGATCGGTACGCCGACAACCAGAAGAACCGCCAGCACACCAACGATAATCAACAAAGACTGGATTGCCATAGCTTACGCCTCCTCCTTCTTCTCTTGTGTGGTACCATTACAGATATCTGCAATGTTGAGGATGGTATAAATCATGTTAAGTATACCGCAAAGAGGCATAACCACATAGAAAACACCAACCGCAACGCCAAGCGACGAAGTCATCTGTCCCATCGCCAACTGAGAAATCTGGATACCACCGTAGACCAGAATGATAGCCGAGAAGGCAAAGGCGACGATTTCACCAAAAATTCCAAGCGCCTTCTGCGCACCGGCATTCAGACGTTCTACGATAATCGGAATATTCATGTGACCGCGCTCACCAGTGATCAGGGATGCACCAAGCAAGCTGGCCCAGGCAAACAGATACGATACCAGCTCTTCCGACCAAGTCGAAGGACTCTTCAGGATATAGCGTGTGAAAACCTGCCAGCAAGTCAGAATAACCATTGCAATAAAGCTGATTCCTGCCAACGCATTGAGCAGTTTTGTCATCACATTTCTTAAAGCTTTCATCTTCCGGCACCTCCCTTATGAATCAGACGGATACTGCTCGTTGTATGCCTGGATAGCGTCGTAGATCGGCGCAAGATCAGGATACTGTTCGAGCATTGCCTCGTGCATCGGCGCACAGGCTTCCTGGAAGGGTTTGGTGTCCGGATAAATGAACTGAACGCCCTGCTCATTGGCTGCACGTTCCTTTGCTTTCTCTACCGCAGTGACCCATTCTTCACGCTGAACCTGGTTAACCAGATCAAAACCCTCTTCGAAGATATCACGTTCCTCTTCGCTCAGTGAGTCGAGGAATGCAATATTGCCGATCAGAATATCGGGAATCATCTGATGCATGTCGTACGAATAGTACTTACATACGTCACCATGGCCATTATCGGTCAATGCCATCTCATTGTTTTCTGCGCCGTCGATGATCTTGGACTGGAGCGCTGTATAGACATCACCAAAGCCCATCGGTGTTGCCGAACCACCCAGCAGATTCATCATCTGCACATTGGTCGGAGACTGCTGCACACGGATCTTTAAACCGCGCAGATCCGCAGGCGTCTCAATCGGCTTATCAACGGTATAGAAGTTACGCGTACCGGCATCCAGCCAAGTGACAGCCTCAAAGCCTGCCTGTTTGGTGGATTCAAAGATCGGTCCGGTAATATTCTCATCATCCATCGAGGCATGGTATGCCGTGCTGGATGCAAACAGATACGGAAGATTAAACAGCGTATAGTTCTGGCTGAAGGTTTCCAGAAGCGAATTTGAAGCAACACAGAAGTTGATTGCACCCGTCTGGGTCAGCTGAACCATTTCGTTCTGAGAGCCCAACAATTCACTGGGGAAGACTTCTACATCATACTTATCTCCCAGCTTACTCTCAATGAATTCCTCAAAAGCAACCAAAGCGATGTGAGTCGGATGGTTCGTGGACTGGTTGTGTCCGATGCGGATGATCTCCCTATCCTCCGCAGTCGACGTACCGCCGCAGCCAGCCAACGTACCCAATGTCAACGCCGCCGCCAGTGTCAGTGCTACCGCACGAATCCTCTTGTTCATAAAGCTCCACCCTTTCTTTCGGAATGCTTTCTTATCCCGGACTTATACGCCGGAGTAAGCAGCATAGCCGCCGTCGATCGGAATGCAGACACCGGTGATAAAGCCGGCAGCAGCATTGTTCAGCAGGAACAAGACAGCACCTTCCAATTCGTTGAGCTCACCAAAACGACCCATGGGCGTACCTGCGAGAATCTTTGCAGTACGTGCAGTGGGTGTACCGTCCTCGTTAAACAGCAGACGGCGATTCTGGTTGCCAACGAAGAAACCGGGAGCGATTGCATTGACGCGAATACCAGACTTTGCAAAATAAGTTGCCAGCCACTCGGTAAAGTTCACGATTGCAGCCTTTGCGCCCGAGTACGCCGGAATCTTGGTCAGAGGGGTATACGCGTTCATGGAAGCGATATTCAGAATGTTGCCGTCGCGATCGATCATATCGACAGCAAATACCTGGGTCGGAAGCAGCGTGCCCAGCCAGTTCAGTGCAAAGACAAATTCAACACCCGACTTGTCCAGATCAAAGAAAGTCTTGCAGCCCTCAATGTCCTTAGCCTCAAAGTGGAATTCATTGTCGGTCGTAGCACGCGGATTGTTACCGCCTGCACCGTTGATCAGGACATCGCAGGGACCCAGATCAGCCAGTACCTGCTGGTGAACTGCTTCCAGATTTTCCTTTTCCAGTACATTGGCCTTGTAAGCCTTTGCGATGCCGCCCTCTGCGTTGATCTCATCAGCGACCTGCTGCGCTGCCTGCTCGTTGAGATCGAGCACAGCAACCTTGCCGCCTGCACGTGCCAGCGTCTTTGCGAACATGCCGCAGATTGCGCCGCCCGCACCGGTTACAACGCAGACCTTGCCAGTCAGATCGGTGTTCAGAACGTTCTTCATCATGGTGATTCTCTCCTTTTTCTTCCTATATCTTTATGCGCCTCAAAATTGAGGCGCATAACCGTTTCAATTACTTACCCAGCGACTTCTCGCAAGCCTCGAACAGGCCGTTGAGATAGGTTGCACCCAGTGCACGGTCATACAGACCATAACCCGGCTTGCCAGTCTCGCCCCAGATCATACGGCCGTGGTCAGGACGAACGTAGCCGTCAAAACCGGTCTCAACCAGTGCCTTGACGATTTCGTACATATCCAGAGAGCCGCAGCCGGACAGGTGTGCGCGCTCCTCGAACGAGCCGTCGTCCATGATCTTTACGTTACGCATGTGCATGAAGCCGATACGTCCCATAGAAGAGTATTTGCGTACCATGGACGGAATATCATTGAACTTTGCGCAGCCCAGCGAACCGGTGCACAGGCACAGCGTGTTGGACGGCGAATCTACGATAGACAGGTAACGATCCAGGTTCTTTTCGCAGGTGATAACGCGCGGCAGACCAAAGATCGGGTACGGGGGATCGTCCGGGTGCAGAGCCATCACGACATCGCATTCCTCAGCGACCGGAATGACCTTCTTGAGGAAAATTTCGATATTCTTCCACAGACCTTCCTCACCCAGTTCACCGTACGCACGAATCAGATCACGTACCTGATCCTGGGTGTAACTTGCATCCCAACCGGGCAGATTGATATCGTCCTTGAGCGGATCAAGACCCTTCATCTGATCCCAGTACATGACAAGGCTGGTCGAGCCGTCCGGCGCCTTCTTGTCCAGCTGGGTACGCGTCCAGTCAAAAACCGGCATGAAGTTGTAGGTAACACACTTAACGCCGTATTTTGCGCAGCGGCGAATGTTCTCACAGTACGCTTCGATGTGCGCATCACGCTTGTCGGTACCCAGCTTGATGTCCTCGGATACCGGAATAGACTCAACGACATCGAATACTAAGCCGTGCGCTTCGCACTGTGCCTTCATCTTAGCCAGACTCTCTTCCGGCCATACCTCACCCGGCTTTACATCGTAAACAGCCGAGACAATCGAGTGCATACCCGGGATCTGGGAAATGTACTCCAGAGATACCGGATCGGACTCGCCATACCAACGAAACGACATTTTCATGTAAATTTCCTCCTTTTATGCATCCAGTCCAATATAATTCCAAACGTTATTGAAGCAGATATCTTCGATCATCTGACCGATACCGTCGTAATCCTCCGGTGCCATACCGCGATCAATCCAGCCACCGACAACCTCGCAGAGAATGCGGCGGAAATATTCATGACGCGGATAAGACAGGAACGAACGAGAGTCGGTCAACATACCAACAAAACGACTGAGCACGCCGATATTTGCCAGCGACTTGATCTGTGCGGTCATGCCGTCATAGTGATCGTTGAACCACCAAGCCGAACCGAACTGTACCTTGCCTGCCGTGCTCTCATCCTGGAAGCAACCAGCTGCAGCAATCAGCTTGTCATTATCTGCTGCGTTCAGCGTATACAGAATGGTCTTAGGCAGCTTATCACGTACCGCCATACGGTCGAGCAGCGCTGCCAGAGAAGCAGCCGATACGACATCACCGATTGCATCACCGCCAACGTCAGCGCCCAGTGCGCGATAGAGCTTGGTATTCAGGTTGCGGATGGCGCCGATGTGCAGCTGCATGGTCCAGCCATGATTGCTGTACTGCTCACCCAAGAAGTCCATCAGGAACGACTGATATGCTGCGACTTCGTAATCGAGCAGCGCCTCACCCTTCAGTGCCTTCTGCATCGCCTCTTCAGCCGCACTCTCATCCCATACGGTAAAGTCCGGAGAACCGAAAGAGTGGTCGGACAGGCGGCAGCCGCAAGATGCAAAGTAATCAATTCGATTGGACAGTGCCTGCTTCACATCATCGATGGTGCGAATGTATACATTTGCTGCTGCACCGAGCTTCTGCATATATGCGGGATAGTTAGGATCAGCAATATTGAGCGCCTTTTCCGGACGGAAGGTCGGCAGCACCTTGGTGTCAAAGCTCTGATCCTGCGCCAGCAGGCGATGATACTGTAAATCATCGATCGGATCATCGGTCGTGCACAGTGCACGTACATTGCTCTCTGCAATCAGCGCACGCGCGGTACCCTGCGCGCTTTGCAGCTTACTATTTGCACGATCCCAAATCTGGTCGGCGGTCTGCGTGTTCAGCAGCTCATCAATGCCGAAGAAACGTTTGAGTTCCAGATGAGACCAATGGTAAATCGGATTGCCAATCAAAGTAGGCATCACAGCTGCGAATCGATCAAACTTTTCACGATAGCTTGCATCACCCGTTACGTACTTCTCGGGTACTGCATTGGCACGCATGACGCGCCACTTGTAGTGATCGCCAGCCAGCCATGCCTCGCCGATATCAGCAAACTGCTTGTTGTCATAAATTTCCTTCGGATTCAAATGACAATGATAGTCGAAAATCGGCATACGTTCCGCATGCTCATGATACAATCTGCGTGCTGCCTCGGTGGTGAGAAGGAAATCTTCACTGATAAAGCTTTTCATCCCAAATACCTCTCTTTCTAATGATTTCCTAAAGGAAATCTAATTTTTTCTTGTCTTTATGCCTATATTATACAAATTATTTTATGACACTTCTCGGAATATCCTGCTTGAAACCTGGTGAAAATTGCTATATAATATAAACATGGCCAAAGAAAAGGAGATGATTTTGTTGAATTCTCCCAAAGATATTTTTACCTTGCGTCAAACGATGGAACGGCAGGATTTTGAGTGTTATCACTATTACGATCCCATTCCACCAGTCATTGATTTTCACGAACACGAATTCTTTGAAGTGTTCTTTTTCCTATCCGGAGATGTCTCTTATGTGATTGAAGGCCGTACCTATCAGCTGCGACCGGGTGATATCTTATTGACCGATAACCGCGATATTCATAAGCCGGATATTCACAGTGATAAGCCTTATGAACGATTTGTCATCTGGATTCAGCCGGACTTTCTGACGCGTACCAAAGAACTGGGCTCCGATCTTACCGCGTGCTTTACCGATGCCAGTGCCAAGAAGTATAAACTCATTCGCCCTGAGAGCGGTGTGCTCACACATCTGAAAGGCATCTGTGAAAAAATGCTCCGTAGTAGAGACGGCAGTGAGTTTGGCAGCAGCACCTTGTCCTATATTTATCTGATCGAATTTCTGGTCTATCTAAATCGTGCGTATTTTGCAACACCAGATGCTATTCGTAAGGATGTCACAGAAAACGAAAAAATAAACGAAGTCGTCGCATATATCAATGACAATTTATCCAGTGACCTGACTCTGGATCGTCTGGCGGATGTTTGTTTTATCAGCAAATCTCATCTGGCACATCAGTTCAAAACCTATACTGGACTAACCCTATATCAGTTCATCATCAAAAAACGTGTCACAGTAGCAAGAAATATGATCCGTGCTGGTTCCCCTGTCATGGATGCCTGTATGCGCTGTGGTTTTAATGATTACTCGAACTTCCTAAAAGCTTTTAAGCGAGAATTCGGACGCAATCCAAAAGAATTTCAACCTGGAAAATAAACAAAAGGGCCGGTACTTGTAATGAATTACGGGTACCGACCCTTTTCTGCTCTTATAAATATTGATACAAAAAAAGACCTTGCACAATCAATGCGCAAGGTCTTTCTATATGACTGTATTTATTTTACGTAAATGAACTGATACTCCCGCTCGACGCAATCCATTTCATAAACTGTCTCGAGGCACTTAGAGCGACGTGTACGCTTCATCACTGACACTTTCCAGCCATTCATTTGTGCAGTTTACACCTGGAACCTCAACTGCCAAATGTGAGAACCAGCTATCGGGGGCTGCACCGTGCCAATGCTTGACGCCCACAGGGATATTCACTACATCACCCGGATGCAGCTTCTGTGCTTCTTTTCCCCATTCCTGATAATAGCCTTCTCCTGCTACACAGATCAAAATTTGGCCGCCGCCGTGATCTGCGTGATGCACATGCCAATTGTTTCGACATTTGGGTTCAAACGTCACATTGTAAATCCCCACCTGGCTAGTCGAAAGCGGTGCAAGATAGCTGTTACCGACGAAATACTGCGCAAATCCATCGTTAGGCTGTCCGATCGGGAAAATCATGCTATTTTGATGCTTCGCTTTCTCATCCGCATTAGAATCTGTGATTTCTTCTTCGAAGACTTCCTTTGCCATACGGAATGCAGCCCAAGCTTTAGGCCAGCCCGCATAAAAAGCTGCATGTGTCAAAATCTCCGCCATCTCAGTCTTGGTGATTCCGTTTTGCTTAGCACTCATCAGGTGATACCGAAACGAGGAATCTACCAATCCCTGAGACATCAAAGATACGACTGTAACGAGCGATCGATCCCGCAACGAAAGCAAACTCTCCCTGCTCCAAACCTCTCCAAACAACACATCATCGTTCAGCTGCGCAAATTTAGGTGCAAACTCTCCGAGTGCATCTCTGCCTGCTGTCTGTTTTGCTGCCATAATTATTCTCCTATTCCAACGAAAACGTCGCTTGAATTGTTCCGCTTCCAAGCTTCTCTTTCAATCCTTCCGGATCATCAATCTTGGCAAGTCTGGTAAAATTCCAGGTATTCGTACCATAGTAAATGGTAATCTGATCCCCCTGATAAAGAATCACGTCTCCAGGTTCTGTGGTAATGCGTTCATCTGTGCGTGTAAGCTCTGTATCAAGTGAGCCTACCTTCTCAAATCCACCGTAATCCTGCATTTCTACTGTGATTGCACCTTGGGCAAGCAGCTCTTGAAATTCATCGGCGGAAGGATTATCCGCAAATGTTGCATAGAATGTATGCTCACCGACTGTAATCTTCAATGCAGATTCCTCCTGATTGTCTTCTTTTTGACCCGAAGATTCGTTGTATGATTCTTCTGCCGAAGGAGTTGGCGTTATTTCAGTGTTTGCCGGTAACTCTCCTGTTCCACAGCCGGAAAGGCTGAGGGCTGCAAAAAGAATTCCAAATAGTCTTACCATGGGACTCACCTTTCCGTAATCTAAGTTATTTCAGGTATGTGTTAAAGAAGCATGCCATTTTATCAAAGGGAATGATATCTACACGATCATATAGATCTGTGTGAACTGCATCCGGAATCAGCATCAGTTCTTTATTGTCTCCTGTCAACTGCTTAAATGCATCTTTGCTGAAATAGCAGGAATGCGCCTTTTCTCCGTGGATAAGCAGTACAGCGCTTCGAATCTCCTTGCTATACTGTAAAATCGGCATGTTCAGGAAAGAAAGCGAAGACGTTACATTCCAGCCATCATTGGAGTTCAGCGAACGAGCATGATATCCGCGGTTGGTCTTGTAGTAATCATAATAATCCTTGACAAAGAACGGTGCATCTTCCGGCAGCGGATCTACAACGCCTCCCGCTCGGGCATAAGTTCCATTCTTATAATCTACTGTTCTCTGTTCATTGAGTGCTTTTCGCTTCTCGTATCGAAGAGCTTCGCTATCTTCAGAATCAAAATACCCCTTTGCAGTGACTCGGGTCATATCATACATGGTAGAAGCAACGGTAGCCTTGATTCTTGTATCAAGCGCAGCAGCATTCAGCGCCATTCCTCCCCATCCGCAAATACCGATAATGCCAATCCTTTCCGGATCAACCTGATCGTGTACAGACAGAAAATCAACGGCCGCCTGAAAATCTTCGGTATTGATATCTGGAGATGCAACATAGCGAGGCATACCACCGCTTTCACCCGTAAACGAAGGGTCAAACGCGATGGTCAAAAAACCACGTTCTGCCATAGCTTGTGCGTATAATCCCGAAGATTGTTCTTTGACAGCGCCAAAAGGTCCGCTGACCGCAATCGCCGGTAATTTACCTTGTGCATCCTTAGGCATATAGAGATCGGCCGCCAACGTGATACCATAACGATTATGGAACGTCACTTTTTGATGATCTACCTTGGGGCTTTTTGCAAATGTTTTATCCCACTCTGAAGTTAAATTCAATTTTTCTTCCATTGTAAATACTCCTTTTATCCAATCGCTTTGCCCATTTCATAGGCTTTTTGCAGTGCAGGATGTCCTTTGATTTCTCCAGCTGCACCCACGCCACCGCCGAAGACCGTTCCTGCAAGATGTGCTCTTTCAAAGCAGGCAATCCATCCTTGCAAACCGTTGATCGCACCATCCATTGTACTGTCGTCTTCTTCCGCAGCAGCTGCCAGTAAATAAATGTCTTGGAAACGATAATCAGAGCCATACAGCGGATTGGAGCGATCCAGCATGGTTTTCATCTGACCACACATCTCGTAGTAATAAATCGGCGTTGCAAATACAATCACATCAGCAATCAACATTTTCTGTACAATTGCGTTGGCATCATCAGCTATGGCGCAGCGTCCGGTATTTAAACAAGCCAAGCAGCCCTGGCAAAATCCAATCTGCTTATCTCTTAATGTAATCTTTTCTACTTTATGGCCTGCCTCCTGTGCACCACGTAAAAACTCGTCCGCCAGCAGATCAGAATTGCTGCTTTTACGAGGGCTGGTCGAAATAATTAAAACATTCTTACTCATACATTTTCCTCCTCATCAATTTCTCGCATGACTCTTGCAGGGACTCCAGCTACTATGGTATTTTTCGGAACATCCTTTGTCACAACGGCTCCGGCTGCAATAATCGCACCGTCCCCAATCGTAACACCCGATAGAATCGTAGCATTTGCACCAATCCATACATTTTCTCCGATGTGAATCGGTGCTGGAATCATGGTACTGCGTTCCTCGGGTGACATAGCATGATTTAGCGTCGCCAAAACCACATTATGTCCAATCAATGTTCCATCTCCGATGAAGATACCGCCCTGGTCTTGAAACTTGCAGCCCATATTGATGAATACGTTTTTGCCAATCGTAATGTTTTTTCCGCAGTCCGTATAGAACGGTGGAAATAGTGCAAAGCTTTCATCTACTTCTTTTCCAATCAACTTCGAAAATAATCGTCTCAGTTCTTCAGGTTCGTGATAGCTGCCATTGATTTCTGACGTAATCTTCAATGCTTCTTGACTGACGCGATGCATAAATAAATGAACTGCACCGCCTCCTGTTACCGCATTTCCATTATTAAGATGATCTAAAAAATCTTTTAACTCCATTACAACCTCCAGCATAGCATGTTAGCTATTTTTATTGTAACATCTTCGATATATAATAACAAATACCTATAATCAATGTCTTACTATACTTGAAAACTATAGCTGTTTTCATTTATAATGACATTAAGGAGTGAGTTTTATGGAATTACGTGTATTGCAATACTTTCTTGCCGTTGCGAGAGAACAAAATATTTCAGCAGCCGCACAATCGTTACATCTCACGCAACCTACACTTTCCAGACAATTAAAAGAGTTGGAAGACACACTAGGAAAACAACTCATGATTCGTGGAAATCGTAAAATCACCTTGACAGAAGATGGGATACTCTTGCGAAAGCGTGCAGAAGAAATTTTAGATTTAGTCAACCGTACTGAAAAAGAAATCATGCAGTCGGATGAAATAATTACGGGTGATATTTATATCGGAACTGGTGAAACTGACGGCGTGCGGCAAATCGCTAAAACAGCAAAGCAACTGCAGGCAAGCTATCCCGGTATTTCTTTTCATATTACCAGCGGAGATGCAGCCGATGTGTGCGAGCGCTTGGATCGTGGGCTATTAGACTTCGGTATCCTTCTGGGCGATATCGATAAAATGAAATATAACTACATGGAACTTCCTATGAAAGACATTTGGGGCGTTTTAATGCGGCGTGATTCTCCTCTCGCAGGGAAAAATACCATTACACCAAAAGATTTATGGGACAAGCCTCTGATTTTATCTCGCCAAGTAGGAAATAAAAGTGGTCTTTATCGCTGGTTGGGAAAAGAACCCGTTGAACTTCATACCGTCGCAACATATAATTTAATCTACAACGCTTCGTTGATGGTAGATGAAGGTATGGGCTATGCTTTTACCTTGGATAAACTCGTTAATACATCAAACAGCAATCTATGTTTTCGTCCATTAAAGCCAAAATTGATGTTAGACATGTACTTGGTCTGGAAAAAATCTCAGGTCTTTTCTAAACCAACCGAACTATTTCTGGAATTTCTCAAAAAGAATTTAGCGAAATATAACGAAGATTAAGCTTATATATCTCGCCTGTATGGAAGTAAAACAAAAAGACCTTGAGTGATAAAACTCAAGGTCTTTCTTCTAGCATCTTGTTTAGACTCATACAGTCTCGTTGAAAATCATGTTGTCAATTACAGCCCAATGTCTATCTCATACTTGTCTTTAATAAGTACATAATTTGTATTGTACTTTTGGGCAAGTTCCAAAAACCGTGCATTGTCCTCCAATACAGTTTCTATAGTACATCCATCACTTAAACGATTTTCGATCACATTGGAATACTCTTTGATGTCAGCAAAATGATTTTTAATATAATCTTTACTCATAATAAGGCAATAGTATTTTATATGCGAGAGATATTTATTCTCAAAATCTTTTGACCAGTCAAAGGGAATGTAGCAACCTTCAATGATTAGATTTTGCCCATTCTCTATGGAGGTTTTTATCATCTCACGAATAATGGGCCACAAATAATCCGTGAGCGCATTATCTTCTTCTGGCGTCAGTTTAGTATAGCCGCTACGGATGAGTCCCATTTTCAAGTGGTCGATTGATAAATAAGGAATTTTATACTTTTCAAGCAGCTTTTGAGCAAGTACCGTTTTTCCAGTATGAGAGGCTCCTGTTATTAATATGATCATCGTTCTCTCCTGCCTTATATTTTGGTTCTGTTGTTTTTGAATATGATACCACAAAGCCACTTGTAGTTCTACATTTTAGCGTTCTCGCGCCAGGCCACTTGCGGCCTTCCTCCGCCTATTCCAGCCGTTTGTCGGCCTGTGCCGCAATTTTCCCTGCTCCGGGACAAATCCCTTTTAAACCGTCGTTCTAACTTTTCCGGGTCTCTGGTGTATTGGTACAAGGTCATTTTCACGCAAAATGCGAATTCGTTTTCCATGGCACCAATTTTTCGTGGTTTATATCCTAAATAAAAATGCAATTTTATCTAGTGTATTCTGGCCGTTTTTGAATAAAAAAAAGACCCTGAGCAACAAAACTCAAGGTCTTTCTTCTAATGCCTTATTTAATTACGTGCAGCCTCATTGAAAATCATTTTGCACATTGAGTGAAAATTGGGTTGCACCATAACATTTTGTGTATTGGTGCAAGGTCGTTTTCACTCAAAATGCGAATTCGTTTTCCATGGCACTAATTTTTCGCGGTTTATATCCTAAATAAAAGTGCAATTTTATCTAGTGTATTCTGGCCGTTTTTGAATAAAAAAAAGACCCTGAGCAACAAAACTCAAGGTCTTTCTTCTAATGCCTTATTTAATTACGTGCAGCCTCGTTGAAAATCATTTTGCACATTGAGTGAAAATTGGGTTGCACCATAACATTTTGCTTATTCCCACTCGATGGTTGCCGGGGGCTTGGAGGTGATGTCGTAGACAATGCGATTGATATGCTTAACCTCATTTACGATGCGAACCGAAACACGGTCCAGAACCTCATAGGGGATTCGAGCCCAGTCAGCAGTCATAAAGTCAGAAGTAGTTACACCTCTGAGTGCAAGGGTGTAATCATAGGTACGACCGTCACCCATAACGCCAACCGAACGCATACCGGTCAGCACGGCAAAGTACTGGTTGATGCTGCGATCCAGACCAGCCTTCGCGATCTCCTCACGGAAAATCCAGTCAGCCTCCTGCAGGATTGCAACCTTATCCGGAGTAACTTCACCCAGAACACGAATGCCGAGACCAGGACCCGGGAACGGCTGACGCCAAACCAGATAATCCGGCAGGCCAAGCTCCAGACCCATAGCACGTACTTCATCCTTAAACAGCAGGCGAAGCGGCTCAATGAGTTCCTTAAAGTCAACAACGCTCGGCAAACCGCCAACATTATGGTGGCTCTTAATTACTGCGCTGTCGCCCAGACCAGACTCAATTACGTCAGGATAAATGGTACCCTGTACGAGGAAGTCAACTGCACCAATCTTGCGCGCTTCATCCTCGAATACACGAATGAACTCTTCGCCGATTGCCTTACGCTTATCCTCGGGGTCGCTCAGTCCCTTCAGCTTATTGAAGAAACGATCCTGCGCATTTGCGCGAACAAAATTAGAATCGAAACGAGTTGCAAAAGCCTGCTCTACCTCGTCACCCTCATTCTTACGCATCAGACCGGTATCTACAAAGACACAAGTCAGCTGACGGCCAACAGCCTTGGAAACCAGTGCAGCAACAACAGAGGAGTCTACGCCACCGGAAAGTGCGCACAGAACCTTACCGTCGCCTACCTTCTCACGGATCGCCTCAACCTGCTGTTCGATGTAACGAGTCATGGTCCAGTCGCCGGTGCAGCCACATACATCATACAGGAAGTGACCCAGCATATCCGTACCGTGCGGCGTATGATTTACTTCCGGATGGAACTGAACGCCGTAGAAGTTCTTCTCTGCGCACTCCATTGCAGCAGTCGGGCAGGTATCGGTCGTAGCGGTAACACGGAAACCTTCCGGAACCTGCGAGATGAAGTCGGTGTGGCTCATCCAGCAGATTTCTTCAGATTCCAGATCAGAGAACAGCTTGCTGCTCTTATCCAGCTTGACGCGGGTCTTACCGTACTCGCTCTTCTCTGCAGCATTGGATACCGTACCACCAAGTACGTGTGCCATCAGCTGGCAGCCGTAGCAGATACCCAGTACCGGAATGCCCAGCTCAAAGATCTCACGACCACAGCGCGGAGAAGTCTCCTCGTATACGCTGTTGGGGCCGCCGGTAAAGATAATACCGACCGGATTCATTGCCTTAATCTCCTCAAGAGGAGTCTTATAGGACTTTACTTCACAGTAAACATGGTGTTCACGCACGCGGCGTGCAATAAGCTGGTTATACTGGCCACCAAAGTCCAGCACCAGAACAAGCTGATGATGCTCCATGCGTTATATTCCTCCAAATCATTCTTTTGCTTAGATAAAATTATGCCATATTTTGCGCGTTCGGGCAAGACCTTTTCTGCTAGAAATTAAATTTTGCTGAAGCGCACAAAAATAAAGCGTTCATTCTGATCAAGGTTGCGTATGGGATTCGTCCGAATTGGAAACACTTTGACTAAACTCTTATAAAAGGATGGATTGCAATGAATACATTGACCCGAAAGGGAATTTTATCCCTGGCCTGCATCCTGGCTTTCATCATGCCTTCTGCAGCTTTTTGGCGGGATGAAGTACAGGCATTGGCAGAAGAGTCTTTGCTGAGTTCTTCTGTCGGACATGCACCAGTTGTCCAAACTGTCGAAACAGAGACCGTGAAGGATGTTATGGTGCATATTCCCCTTGCAGCAACCGATCCCGACGGCGATACCGTGACGCTGAAGCTAATTGATCAGCCTCGGCTGGGCACCGCTTCCTTTGAAAACGGAAACCTGATTTACACGCCGGCAGCAGGCAAAACCGGCACTGACCAGTTCTCTTACTGTGCTGTCGATGTCATGGGCAATGAATCAGAACCGGCTCGTATTTCGGTCAAGATCGAAAAGAATAGTTCAGGCATCACTTATGCAGACATGACATACAATCCCAATCACTTAGCTGCTGTTCGATTGGCACAAGAAGAAATCTTTCTGGGAGAAAAGGTTGGCAGTGCTTATTTCCTGCATCCGACGCAGACCGTCACACGCAACGAATTTATTGCCATGGCTGCCGCAGCTGCCGATCTGGAACTCGAAGATACAACCGTAACCGACTTTCAAGATGACAGTGCCCTTTCTCCGTGGGTCAAGCCCTATATCAGCGCAGCAGCAGAAGCTGGCCTGATTCAAGGATATCAGACTGCGTCCGGTAACGCGGAGATTCGCGGCGAGCGTGCAATCACGATCTCGGAAGCCGCTGTCATCGTATCCAATCTGATGGCACAGCAACAAATTCTGACTGCTGCACCAACAAGTGGCACCATTTCTTATCGTGTTGTTCCCGCGTGGGCAGAGTCCGCAGTCAGCACACTGGATGCTGCCGATATTCTCCCCACCTCCGAACTGGACAGCGCTGAACCGCTGACCCGTGAAACAGCATGTGTCATGCTCTATCGCGTTCTGTGTCTGGCAGATGAAAACTGAATCCCATAACAGGCGAGTATATCACTCGCCTGTTTTTTTTAATCTTTCACGCGCAAAGACTCAATCAGTGCCTCATCCGGCGTCACAAACGCCGTTTGATAGACCTGATAGATCACAAATCCGGGCTTGGCACCAGAGGGCTTTTTCAGATTGCGCACTTCGGTATAATCAACCGGTACCAGAGAAGATGTTCTTGCTTTGGAATGATATGCTGCAATCATTGCTGCCTGCGTCATGGCTTCATCTGTTGGCTGCTTTCCGTCGGTAATTAAAATAACATGCGAGCCGTGAATTTTCTGCGTATGGAACCAGATGTCGCTCTTAAATGCGGTCTTCATACTCAAAAGATCGTTCTGCAAGTTATTCTTACCTGCCCAGACTGAAAATCCATCTGTTGTGCGATACTCATACGGTGCAGATCGCGCTGGTTTCTGTCTGCGCATATTGCGCTGCTGCTTGTGCGAGAGCACGCCCGTCTGCGTGAGTTCCTCACGCAGCTGCGCCAGATCAGCTTCATTTTCCGCTTCATCGATGGAAGCGAGCACGCTTTCCAAATAATCCAGTTCCTGTGTGCCCTGCTCAATCTGCTCTGTGAGCATCTGCTCGGCTGTTTTCGCCTTATTATACAGTTTAAAGTATTTCTGTGCATTCTGCTGTGGTGTCAAGCGTACATCCAAGGAAATTTCGATTTCCGGGCATTCCGGATCATAATAATCGATTACCTTTGCCGTGCGCATTCCCTTTTCCAGCTGATAGAAATTTGCAGAAATCAGTTCGCCTTTTCGCTTATACTTTTCGCGGTCATGAGTTTTGGTCAGTTCCTGACGCTGTGCAGCCAGCTTACGTACCAAGCGATCACGGGCTGCGGTAACCGTGCGCAGCATATCTCCGGCTTTGCGATGCATGCGCTCTGTCTGACCCTTTTTCTCATAAAATGCCGCGAGCAGAGAAGAGAAATCCGGCTTGGTGTCCAAGCGCATCAGCGTGCCGTACTGCGTAATGGGCAGACAGGTAAAGTCAAAGACTGTTTTATCCTCTGCTTTGACAAGCAAATAAGGCCGCGCCTTGTCTTCCCGAACATAGCTCAGAAAATCCTCAAACACCTCGCAGAGCTTCGTGCGATCTTCGGCAGAGAGCATGCTGACCGGCTTTCCGGTCTCCCCTGTCGCACGGTATGCGATTTCCCGGCATAGCAGCGGTGATAAACCACAGAAAGAAGAGAGCAGCCACTTATCCAGTCCCATCTCTCCTTCTGCCTGACTGACCGCTGCTGCGATTCCGGCACCCGAAACCGTGAGCGGGTCGACCTTATGCTCCTGCGCCGGCGGCATTCGATAGAACAATCCGGGCAGAATCTGTCGTTTTCCCGAGATATCTCCATCAATACGACGAATGGAATCAATGATACGGTCGTCCTCTCCCTTGAGGATGAGGTTGGAATACTTACCCATGAGCTCTGCGATCAGATACCGTTTGACCGGTACGCCCATTTCATCATTGGTGTCCAATTCCAGAACCGCCATACGCTCGAGCGAGGGCTGGGTCAGCGATACAATCTTAGCGCCCTGAATGTGCTTGCGCAGCAGCATGCAAAACATGGGCGGTGTTGCCGGATTTTCACGGTTTTGCTCAATGAGATGAATACGCGGCGCTGACGGCGAGGCAGAAAACAATAATCTGCATGCGCCCTGACCGCCACGCAGCTGAAGCACAATTTCTTCGCGGTCGGGCTGATATACCTTTTCGATTCGTGCACCTGCGATTCGTGTATTCAGCTCAGAGAGCACGGCACGCAGGCATACAGCGTCTAATGGCATAAATTCATTTTCTCCTTATACGAATTGAATACAATCCCGGTGATCCTCGGAAACCATAGCGGTAACCGTCGGGAAGCAGCGTCCGAGATGTTCTGCGAATGTCTTCGCAATGGGGTTCTCTGTGGGAAAATGCCCGGCGTCCACCAAAGTCAGTCCCAAAGACTGTGCACGCTGCATGATATCATACGAGCAATCGCCGATGACAAAGGCATCTGCACCTTTAGCTAGTGCACAATCCATCATCTTGCCGCACGCACCGCCGCCGACTGCAACACGGCGAATCGGCTTACCGCCATCGGTGAAGCGTACGCCGCCTGCGTCCAGAGAGTCTTTGACGTACTCTGCAAAGATCTTCGGCGACATACGCGCAGGCAGGTCACCCACACGGCCCAGCATTTTATTTTCGCCCGCTTCCATGTTAATGACATTGGACAGACCAAGTGCTGCGGCCAGTGCATCGTTTACGCCGCCCTTGGCACAATCGGCATTTGTGTGCATACAGATGACGGCAATATCATGGCGAATGGCCTGACGCAGTGCGCGGCCGGTTGCGTCATCCTCGGTTACACAATGCACCGATGTAAAAATCAGCGGATGGTGTGCAACCACTACTTGTGCATCTCTACGGATGGCCTCTGCAATGACATCCTCTGTCGCGTCCAGTGCGCACAGGATGCGCTCGACCTTCCGGGTTCGGTCGCCGGTCATCAGTCCGCAATTATCCCAGCTTTCTGCCAATTCATAGGGTGCAAACAGCTCCAGGCAATGCAATACATCATTTACAGTTGGCATGTTAATCCCTCCAATGCACGTGAAATGGTTTGTACAACCGTTCTCTGTGCTTCTATCATCGCGGCGTCCGTGTTCTGTCCCTGCTCCATACCGGACAACGCACGGTTTTCTCTCGCATAGAGCGCCTTGAGATACGCCATAGCGCCTGGTGCGCGCAGCAAAGCATCGGACAGCACACAAGCCTCCAGCGGCTTATCCTGACGTTCTGCGCCGCCGCAAACCGTCCAGATCAAGTAGTAACGGTGTCCTTCTTGACATACCGTTTCTTCCTGAATGCAATATCCATGTGCCCACAGCCATTGTCTGAGCTGCGGCAGCATGGTCATAGGCTGCAAGAGCAAGGTATGCTTCCCGTCTGCCGTCCACGGTGCGGCCTCCAAAATCGCAGCAATGGTTTCACCGCCCATGCCTGCAATCGAGATGGTATCACATTCATCGGGCGCAATTCCTTCCAGTCCGCTGGCCAGTCTAAAGCTCACACGGTCAGTCAGTCCATGAAACCGCGCATTGTCCCGTGCGTGATCGAGCGGGCCTTCACGCAGATCGGATGCGATTGCGCAGGTTAATCGATTCTGCGTCAGCAGCCACAGCGGCAAATGTCCATGATCGGTACCAATATCCGCCAGCCGTGCGCCCTGCGATACTCGGTCGGCAATCGCTTGCAGGCGCGGTGTTAAAGTCAAATTTTCTTTGGTTCGTTCGGTCATTCTGTCATCCTATGATCTGAAAAAACAAGGCCGACAGCGGACTGTCGGCCTGCGTTTGTCTGATTATTCACCCAGGAATGCGTTGATCTGTGCAACCAGCTCGTCCGCATTGGTGCCATGCACCATGCAAGCCTCCTCGATGCTCTCGCCCTGAGAGGACGGGCAACCCAGGCAATGCATACCCATATCCAGGAAATACTTTGCGGTGTTGATATCACGTGCGAGAACCTCGCCAATCGTGGTCTTCTTCGTAACTGCAGCCATAATAGACCTCCTGCAAAATTCTGAAATAATTTGATTATATTATACTGCCCCTGTCCACAAATTTCAATACCGGAAATGTAAGAACTTACAAAGAAAGGGAGCGAAAACCGAATTGGTCTTCGCTCCCTGACAAATCAAATGGAAATTAGCCCTGCGCCTTCATCTTAGCGAAGCACTCGCTGCAGTATACCGGGCGATCGGACTTGGGCTCAAACGGAACTCTTGCCTCACCGCCGCAAGCTGCGCAAGTTGCAGTGAAGAATTCACGCGGGCCACGAGCTGCGTTCTTGCGAGCGTCACGGCACTTCTTGCAGCGCTGAGGCTCATTCTGGAAGCCGCGCTCTGCGTAGAACTCCTGCTCACCAGCAGTGAATACGAATTCCTCGCCGCATTCCTTGCATACTAAAGTCTTGTCCTGATACATGATTACTACCTCTCTTTGATTACCTTGGTCCCTATACCCTTTTTGCGTTGCAGAAATGCTAGGAACAACTGGATTGTATTGCGAACAAGGAATTGTTCCTTGTTTCCGCCTGGAAATGATTAGGTATTGTCACAGACGCTCTGCTTTCTGATGGACGCGCTGCATGGCGTTTGCCACTGATTTACGCGATTTTCCGATCTTGCAAGCAATCTCGTCGTATGACAAGCCATATAAATATAGCTGCAGAACCTGGGCCTCAAAATGCGAGAGAAGATCAAAGAGACGTTCCAACGTTTCTTTGTGTTCCTCACGACCGATGATAAACGCTTCGGGATCGGAAATACAAGAAACGGAGGGATAGGATTTCAAATCTTCGAACGGAGGTTTATCAAGCGAAACGGCTTGGCTTAACGGTTCGTGTTTGCGTGCCGCATTGCTTCGCATAAACGAACGCAGGCGACGCTCCACGCATAGACGAGCATAAGCCGGAAACGGGACTCCCTTCTGCGGTGAAAAACTTTCAATCGCAAAAAAGAGTGCCAATAATCCTTCTTGAATCATGTCCTCTACATCGGCACCGCGCAGCGTAAACATATGCGCCTGTGCTCGTACCATGCGACCATAATCGCGCAGCAAGCATTCTAACGCTTCGCTGTCCCCCTGCTGTGCCGCCTTGAGAACATCATTTTCGTCATTTTTACCGATATTCCAATTCATTTGCTCGGTTCCATTTGCCATCTTGTCTATCATTATATAAGGCATCCATAGATTTGTCAAGCAATTTTGTGAAAAATAGATTTTCCTGACACAAATCCACAAAATATATTTGTGCGCATTTTACAATTCCCTGACAAATTTATTCTACTGTGACCGATTTTGCCAAATTACGCGGCTTATCGACATCACAGCTGCGCTCAACGGCAACATAATATGCAAGAAGCTGTAACGGAACGATGGAAAGCGATGCAGAGAACAAAGCGGGGCATTCCGGCAGACGAACAACATGTCGGCATGCACTTTCATCACCCGAGAAGTCCGATCCTGCAATCAGGATGACCTCGGCACCGCGCGAAGTAACCTCTCGAATGTTAGACACCGTTTTCTCATAGAGCTCGGGCTGTGTTGCCAGTGCAACGACCAGCGTACCGTCTTCAATTAGCGAGATCGTACCGTGCTTGAGCTCACCTGCTGCGTATGCCTCGGAGTGAATGTACGAAATCTCCTTGAGCTTGAGCGATGCTTCCATCGCAGCAGCATAGTCAAGGCCACGTCCCAAAAAGAACACACTGCTTCGGTTATGATAACGCGTTGCCAGATACTGCATGGTCTGCTTGCACTCCAGCATTTTCTCCAGCATCTCGGGCAGCGCCTGAAGCTGAGCACAGAATGCATGCTGCTCTTCTTCGTTCATTTTTCCGCGTGCGTAGGCCAGTCTTCCTGCAATCAGATAGAGTGCCGCGAGCTGTGCAGAATATGCCTTGGTGGTTGCAACCGAAATCTCCGGGCCTGCCCAAGTGTACAGAACACCATCCGCCTCGCGGGCAATGGTCGAGGAAACCACATTGACAATTGCGATTGCAAACGCACCTGCCTCCTTTGCTTGACGCATTGCCGCCAGCGTGTCGGCAGTCTCACCCGACTGGCTGATGACGATGCACAGATCATCCGGCTCGACGATCGGATTCTCGTAACGGAACTCCGATGCCACACGTGCCGTGCAGCGTACGCGGCCAATCGTCTCAATGACACGCTGACCTACAATACCTGCATGCAGTGCCGAGCCACAGCCAATGATATGCACATGATTGGCTTTTTTCAAGCGGTCATCGGTCAGGCCGTTCTCTTCAAATACGATCTGACCGTCACGGATACGAGGCTGGATGGTCTGCGCAATTGCGCGGGGCTGCTCCATGATCTCCTTGATCATAAAGTGCTCGTAACCGCCCTTTTCGGCTGCGGACATATCCCAGGTAACCGTACGTACTTCCTTCTCAATCGGTTCGCCAAATGCATTGAAAACCTGCACGCTGTCCGGACGAATGATTGCGACCTCATTGTCGTCCAAAATCATATACTTACGCGTGCGGCGAATGATCGCGGTCACATCGGACGCGATCATATTCTCTCCGTCGCCCAAACCAATGACCAGCGGGTTGTCGCGACGCGCTGCAACAATTTCATCCGGTCGATCAAGCGAGATAACACCCAGTGCGTAAGAGCCGCGTACGCGGTGAATTGCACGCAGTACCGTCTTGGCAATATCTCCATCCTGAGATTCCTTGTGCAGATCGGCAATCAGGTGTGCTACGGTCTCGGTATCAGTCTCCGAACGGAATACATAGCCGCGTGCGGTCAGATGCTCACGCAGTTCCAGATAATTTTCGATAATGCCGTTATGAACGACTGCAATTTTACCGTCGCCGCCTAAATGCGGATGCGAGTTTGCGTCGGACGGCTCACCATGGGTTGCCCAGCGCGTATGGCCAATACCGCAGGTGCAGTGCAGTCCGCCTGCCTCGCGTACCTTTTCCTCCAGAGCGTCGATGCGTCCACGGGTCTTGATAACACGCAGGCCATCCTCGGTCATTGCCGCAATACCGGCAGAATCATAACCACGATATTCCAGTGCATGCAGTCCTTTAATCAGGATCGGCAGTGCATTTTCTCTTCCTGTAAAACCAACAATACCACACATTTGTGTTTAGTCCTCCAATAGTTTAATGCGATAAAGATCTAAAAAAGGGTATAAAAATAGTGGGTCATGCGAAGACGCTCTGTTTCCGGAATCACTCCCGGGGTTTACACGTCCTGCTAACGACCGGCTCACTCGCGGCCGAAGGGTCATCCGCCGAATTTTCGATCAACCCTTACCTCGTCCACTGCGAAACGGGCTGCTCCGCAGTTCTGGCGCTATCGATATGCAATTATACGCTTTGGCCTCACCTTCTTTCCTGATATTAAAAATGATAAATTCCGCCGCATGGCACATACGCGGCCACACGGCGGGACATTCATCCATACTTAGCCAACAACCGACCGAATCACATCAGCCACTTGTTCTGCAACCGACTGTACCTTGTCGGCATCTACGCCTTCAACCATAACGCGTACCAGCGCTTCTGTGCCCGAAGCACGTACCAGAATGCGGCCCTCACCGAGTTCTGCATTGCCCTCTTCGATCGACTTTGCAACCTCAGGACGCTCTGCAATGGTGTGCTTATCGCTGTTCGGCACCTTGACGTTGATCTGCACCTGCGGCCACGGTACAACTTCATCGGCAATCTGAGAGCACTTCTTGCCGCTCTCCTTGAGAATGTGCATAAACTGGATTGCAGTCAGCTGGCCGTCACCCGTCGAGGCATACTCGAGGAAGATAACATGGCCGGACTGCTCACCGCCCAGGATGTAGCCGTCACGCAGCATCATTTCCAGCACGTAGCGGTCACCAACGTTGGCGCACTTGATCTCCATGCCGTTTTCCTTTGCATACTTATGCAGGCCCATATTGGACATGATAGTTGCAACAAATGCATTGCCGCGCAGCTTGCCCAGCTTCTTCATGTGTGCTGCGCAGACTGCCATGATACGGTCACCGTCCAGAACCTCGCCGCGCTCATCAACGACCAGGCAGCGGTCAGCGTCGCCGTCAAATGCGATACCAATATCGTAATTGCCCGTACGCATGCGCTCCTGCAGGTTTTCCAGATGGGTCGAACCGCAGTTTGCGTTGATGTTAATGCCATTCGGCTCGTAGAAGCGCAGATCTGCACGGCATTCCAGCAGACGCATCAGTCGAGTCACGGTCGTCGAGGACGCACCGTTTGCGCAGTCAACCGCAACGCGCAGGCCGCTCAGATCGCCCGGAACGGTCTCTGCCAGATGATCGGTGTACTCTACGACCGGATCGATGGACGAGCGAATCACGCAGCCCAGATGCTCATGGCTTGCCTTGGGTACACTGTCGAAATTATCGATAAACTCCTCAATACGGTTTTCCAGCTCATCGGACAGCTTATAGCCCGAGCCTGCAAAAATCTTGATGCCATTGTACTCAAAGGAGTTGTGGCTGGCCGAAATAACGATGCCGGCGTCTGCCTTATGCTTAATGGTCAGATAAGCGATTGCCGGAGTCGGAATGACGCCCAGAAGCTCGACATCTGCACCAACCGAGCAGATACCGGCAACCAGTGCGCTCTCCAGCATATCCGAAGAAATACGGGTATCCTTACCAATCAGCAGTTTTGCCTTGCCACCGGCATTTCTTTCCTGCGTCAGTACATGTGCAGCAGATGCACCAATCTTAAACGCAAGCATTGCATCCAGTTCGACATTCGCCACACCGCGAACACCGTCAGTTCCAAAATATTTACCCAATGTTATGACACATCCTTCCATTTTTATGAAGGGTAATTTACAGCATTTGCTGGCCGTTCGGCAGTTCTACCCCTAAATGCTCATACGCTCGAAGTGTAACACACCGTCCGCGCGGTGTACGGTTCAAGAAACCGATCTGCATGAGATACGGCTCATAGACATCTTCCAGCGTGACTGCTTCCTCTCCGATTGTCGCCGCGAGGGTATCCAATCCCACAGGGCCGCCGTTATAGTTGACAATAATGCTGGTCAGCATTCTGCGGTCAATATTATCCAGTCCCAGTGCATCAATATCCAATGCCTTGAGCGCCATGTCAGCGGTCTCTTTGGTGATGACACCGTCGCCTTTTACCTGTGCGAAGTCACGCACACGGCGCAGCAGACGGTTTGCAATACGCGGCGTACCGCGCGAGCGGCGGGCAATCTCGTAAGCGCCGTCATACCGGCTATGTACGCCAAGAATACCGGCCGAGCGGGTTACGATCTTTTCCAGATCCTCTGCGCTGTACAGTTCCAGACGCAGCATGACACCGAATCGATCTCGAAGCGGAGACGTCATCTGACCGGCACGCGTTGTCGCACCGATCAGCGTGAATTTCGGCAAATCCAAACGGATAGAACGAGCAGACGGTCCCTTGCCGATGATGATATCCAGCGCATAGTCCTCCATTGCAGGGTACAGAATCTCTTCGACACTGCGGTTGAGGCGGTGAATCTCATCAATAAACAGAATATCATTTTCTGCCAGATTGGTCAAGATTGCAGCAAGATCTCCTGCCTTCTCAATGGCAGGACCGGAAGTGATACGGATATTCACTCCCATCTCTGCCGCGATGATGTTCGCCAGCGTCGTCTTGCCCAGTCCCGGAGGTCCGTAAAGCAGCGTGTGATCGAGCGGTTCGCCGCGCTGTTTGGCTGCTTCAATAAAGACGGAAAGATTTTCCTTGACCTTACTCTGTCCGATGTAGTCTTCCATACATTTGGGACGAAGCGAGTTGTCGGTCTCATCCTCTTTGATCTGGCGGCTGGATACGATGCGTTCATCGTCCATCATACCGCCGGAAAATTCAATACTCAATCCTGTTCACCGCCTTAACCCATCGCCAAGCGCTTGAGGCAAACACGGATAATCGATTCTGCATCCGGGTATTCCGACAAGTCCAGCCCTTCCAGTGCTGCGAGGGCTTCGGACTGTGCATATCCCAGCACCATCAGCGCTGCGATGGCTTCCTGCGTATGATTTACACTTGCACCGCCCTGTGCGGGGAGCTCCAAGGCAGCAGAGCCGCCATTTTTCGCGCCTTCCAACTGCTCTTTGCTCATCTTATCGCGCAGTTCCAGCACGATGCGCTGAGCAATCTTTTTGCCGATGCCCGGTGCCTGGGTGAGCAGCTTTTCCTCTCCGGTAATGATCGAGAGTGCCAACCGGCTGGGCGGCGCGACCGACAAAATGGCCAGTGCCGCTTTGGGACCGACACCGGATACACCGATCAGCATTTTAAAGCAGCTCAGCTCTTCCTGATCGGCAAATCCATACAGGTCAAAAATATCTTCCCGCACATAGAGATAGGTATACAGGCGTGCAGGCTTTCCTACCTTGACCTGAGAAATCGTATTTTGCGATGTATGGCAGGCATAACCTACGCCTGCGCAATCGATCACGCACAGCGACTGTTCGACAAACGCCACTGTGCCTTCCACATAATAAAACATAAGCGATTACTCCGTATTAAAAGCTCACTTTTGCGTATAAAGTGCCGAACGGCTTGCATGGCCATGACAAATTGCCACTGCCAGTGCGTCGGCTGCGTCATCCGGCCGCGGCACTTTGGCAAGACCCAACATGATGCGTGTCATTTCCATCATCTGATGCTTATCCGCCTTGCCATATCCAACCACCGACTGTTTGACCTGAGACGGTGTATAGGATACAGGATGCAGTCCCTTTTGCGCGAGTGCCAGCAAAATGACACCGCGTGCCTGTGCGACCTGAATGCCGGTCGTGATATTCTGATTGAAAAATAATTCTTCCACCGCGGCAGCTTCCGGATGAAAGGTATCGATCAGCGTACACAGATCATCGTACAGTTCACACAAACGCAAGTGCATCGGTGCACCAATCTGTGTTGTGATCGCTCCATACTGAATCGGGGTAAACTTCCTGCCGTCATACCGGACAACACCGTAGCCGATGGTTCCATAACCAGGATCAATCCCGAGAATTACCATATTGTACTTGCTCCTTATTCTTTGGAAAGACCTGAATGCAGCACATTTATGTGTTGCTCTCCGGCTATTATACCACAGCTGTCCTTTTCAGAAAAGAAATTTTTCATATTTCCAGTCACATAAAAGGGACTCTGTTTTATTTGCAAAGACCGCTCTGAATCAATTTTTCAGCAGCGAGCAGAATACCGGCCTTACCCGACGGATAGGTCAAACCGCCCTGCATATAGCAGACATAAGGCTCACGCATGGGAGCATCTGCACTCAGCTCAATCGACGCACCCTGCACAAAAGCGCCGGCAGCCATGATAACCGGATCGTCATAACCGGGCATTGCCCAAGGCTCAGGCGTGACAAAGGAATCGACCGGCGCACCTGCCTGAATGCCCTCGCAGAAGCGACGCAGCGGATCGGGTGCACCGAATGCGATGGTCTGGATGATGTCGTAACGCGGTGCTTCGGGTTGCGGATCAACGGTAAAGCCCAGCAGCTGCATGACCTTTGCACAGAATACAGCGGTCTTGACAGCCTGTGCCGTCACATGCGGTGCAAGGAACAGTCCCTGATAGAGCAGACGATTCTGTCCCATCGTACAGCCGCATTCTCCACCGATACCCGGTGCAGTCAGGCGGTAAGCCGCACGCTCAACCAGATCCTTTCGTCCCACGATATAACCGCCCGTGGGTGCCAGTCCGCCGCCCGGGTTCTTAATCAGCGAACCTGCACACATGTCTGCGCCTACCTGAGTCGGCTCCAGCTCTTCGGTGAATTCGCCGTAGCAGTTATCGACCATGATGACTGCATTGGGATTGACACGGCGTACCACTGCACATGCCTCGCCAATCTCAGCGCAGGACAGCGTCTGACGTACCGCATAGCCGCGCGAGCGCTGTAAAAAGACCATCTTGACATCGTCTGCCGCAGCTGCCTTTTCGATCGCCTCCAGATCCAGACGGCCATCCTTTAAATCTACCTGTCGATAGCCAATGCCGTAGCGCTTCATGCTGCCCGGGCAGTCTCCCGTAACCGTGTTGAGCAGCGTATCATACGGTGCGCTGGTCACAGACAGCATAACGTCTCCCGGCTCCAATGCGCCAAACAGTGCGCACGACAGTGCATGGGTGCCATTGACAAAGCCCAAGCGTACCAAACCAGCCTCGGTACCGAACAGATCTGCATAGATCTCTTCCAGCGTGTCGCGGCCATGATCGTCGTAGCCATAGCCAGTCGTTCCGGCAAACATGGTGTCCGACACGCGATGTGCACGGAATGCTGCAAGCACCTTCTGCGTATTATAATCTGCAATCTCATCGATACGGGAGAAATACGGGGTGAGATACTGCTCTGCCTGCTTGCCCAGCTCTACGACCCGCTCCGACAGACCTAAAAAGTTTTCCTTCTTCAATTTACTGATCTCCTCTATTCAAAATACTGTATGCGCACGCGGCGCAAAATAATGAACTCTCTTTTTATGATACAAATACAAATCTATGGCCGGCACAACTCGGTGCCGGCCATAAGACATTAAGCGTCAACAAAAATTGTGTGATTTTGCCCGGGCAGCGTGAACAGATTATCCGCCGGACGCTCCAAACTCAAAACCGAAGTTTGGATAAACTGCGTTCGTGTTCCCTCCTGTGAAAAGCTTGCGCTATACAGCAGGCCGGTCACTGCGGATACGATATACTCTGCCGTGCGGCCATCCTGAACCGCTGTCACACGAATCATCGGCTGACCGGAAAGTTCGGTCAACTCGGCTTCCTGAATCTGGTCTGCCGGAAGCTCGCACACCGTTTCGTAGGTCGGCAGCATAGCTGCCTCTCCGGGAGAAAAGCTGCCAGCCTGACCGCTGTAATACGTGCTGCTGCCCGCATCCCATGCGTAGATCTTTCCATCGTACTGGAGCTGCACTTGCGTAATCACGCCATCCCCATTCAGCGTCTCGACGCGGTATGCGCCATCACGCGCATACTGCCTGCACTGTAAGGTTCCGGCACCGCCATCCCAATACAGGGTGTTGGTGACCGAGCAGCTATACGAACTTGGTCTGCTCAGCGAAGCGATGACCGCCTGTACATTACTGGGATCGACAGTGATCTGCGCAATTTTGCTCTCGTTTTGCTGGGCAAAATCTTCGGTTTGCTCGTCGATCATGCCTTGCTGCTCGGTATCACTCGGAAGTACCAAGGTGGATTTACCATCCTGAAACAAGTTGGACGATAAAATGAAGCTCAGTCCCAAAGTAACAATCATGGCAAACGCACACAGTGCGCCGATCAAAGCCGACTTTTGTTTATTCGGCATACTGTCCTCTCCTGCTCAGTCTTACGGACAAAAAGACTCGGGTGCATCCGCACGCAGACCAAAGTGATGCTCAATCGCCTGTACAATTCTTGCGCAGGTATGGCCATCACCATACGGATTGACCGCGTGCGCCATCTTTTCATACGCCTGTGCATCATCAAACAGCTCGCAGGCCATCTGAAAGATCTGGTCTTCTACGATGCCAGCCAGCTTGACCGTTCCAGCCTCAATTGCCTCGGGACGTTCGGTTTCATGGCGCAGCACCAGAACCGGCTTGCCCAGCGACGGAGCCTCTTCCTGAAGTCCGCCCGAATCGGTCATAATCAGATAGCAGCGCGCCATCAGATTGTGCATCTCATCTACTGCAAGCGGAGCAATCAGATGAACGCGGTCGCGTCCGCCCAAGAATTTCTCCGCAGTCTCACGAACGTACGGGCTCAGATGTACGGGATAGACAAAGTGTACATCCGGATAACGGTCGGACAGACGAGCAATCGCACGACAGATGTTCTCCATCGGCTCACCGTAATTTTCACGGCGATGTGCAGTCACAAGAACGACGCGGTCGTTCTTGAAATCCAGTGCCTGCAATGCAGGGTCACGGAACGCAAAATCATCACGCACGGTCATGTGAATCGCGTCTACCACCGTATTGCCGCAGACCAGAACGCCATCGGTGATCTGTTCACGTGCCAGATTGTCGCGATTGCGTGCGGTCGGTGCAAAATGCAGATCGGCAATCTGGCCGACCAGCTTGCGGTTCATCTCTTCCGGGAACGGAGAGTATTTATCGTAGGTGCGCAAACCGGCTTCTACATGTCCGACCGGGATCTTGTGATAAAATGCTGCAAGTGCACCGGCAAAGGTGGTCGAAGTGTCGCCATGTACCAGAACGATATCCGGCTTGGCCTCTTTCAGCACGGTATCCAAACCATGCAGCGACTTTTCGGTAATGGTTGCAAGCGTCTGACGCTGCTCCATGATATCCAGATCATAGTCGGGCTTGATATTGAAAATATCCAGCACCTGATCGAGCATCTGACGATGCTGTGCCGTTACACAGACAATGCTTTCTGTATGCTCATTCTGCTCCAGTGCGTGAACCAGAGGAGCCATCTTAATCGCTTCCGGACGGGTGCCGAAAACGGTCATGACTTTAATGTTTTTCATGGTCTTCCTGTTCCTTTCTTCCATGCGCGGATTTTTGCAGGCTCCACAGGATACGCCCGCCGACTGCCATCACCAGAATCACGGCCAGAATCAAGATCATTGCCTTAGCCTCGCCGCTGGTCGTCAGGATTACCGCCGTCAGTCCCAGCGTACCCGAAATGGCATACAAAATTGCAACCGCCTGCTTGACATTGAAGCCCATGTCAACCAGCTTATGATGTACGTGACCGCGGTCAGGGCTCATCGGGCTGCGGCCTTCCATCAGACGGCGCGTAATCGCCGAAGCGGTGTCGAAGATCGGCAGTCCCAGAATCAGGAACGGTACTGCAAACGAAATGACCGCATAGAACTTGAAGAAACCTTCAATCGACATTGTTGCCAGCATAAATCCCAGGAACGTCGATCCGGTATCACCCATAAAGATCTTAGCCGGATTGAAGTTGTACGGCAGGAAACCAATGCACGAGCCAGCCAGAGCTGCCATTGTGATAGCAACCATCACTTCGTTGGTCAGCAGACCGACCGCAAGCATGGTCATTGCTGCAATTGAGGATACACCAGCTGCCAGACCATCCAGACCGTCAATCAGATTGACCGCATTGGTAATGCCGACAATCCAAATGATGGTAACCGGAATGGATAAAACACCCAGAGAGAAATACGGGTCATTGGAAAACGGATTGAAACTGGTGAAAAACTCAATCTTCAGTCCACCGATACAAACCGGAATGGCTGCTGCAATGATTTGAATGCAGAATTTAAACTTCGCACCCAGTGCGACGATATCGTCGAAGATACCCAGCACAACGATGATCATTGCACCCAGCAGAATACTGAGCATCTGCGCATCCAGTCTTCCGAAGATCATCAGGGCTGCCATAAAGCCCATAAAAATTGCCAGACCACCCATGCGAGGGATTGGCTTTTTATGCATACGTCTGCTGTCGCGCGGCACATCCATTGCACCGACTTTATGCGCGAACTCACTGACATGCGGTGTCAGCCAGAAGGATAATACACCGGCAAGAATAAATGCGCCCAACACCAGCAGAACTACGATATATTCCTGTGCCATCGCAACCTCGCTTATCGCTTGATGAAACCGACCTTGCGGTATACCTTATCGAGCGTCTTTCTTGCCATGTAGGATGCGCGCTGTGCACCTTCGGTGTAAACCTGCTCCAGATAATCCTTGTTCTTGAGCAGATCCTCGGTCTTTTCACGGATGGGACGGAGCAGCTCGACAACCGCTTCACCGACAGCCGGCTTGAATTCTGCATAGCCCTTGCCAGCGAATGCTTCCTGTGCCTGCTCTACGGTCTGACCGGTAGCCAGTGCGTAGATCTGGAGCATGTTGGATACGCCCGGCTTGTTCTCCCAGTCCATGCGGATGCTGGCATCCGAATCGGTTACCGCACGCTTGAACTTACGCATGATATCTTCCGGCTTATCCATCAGCAAGATGAAACCATTCGCATTCTCGTCCGACTTGCTCATCTTGCGCGTCGGGTCCTGAAGCGACATGATCTTTGCGCCAGTCTTGGGGATATACGGCTCAGGCATAACGAAGGTATCCGAGTAGATGCCATTAAAACGCTGCGCAATGTTTCGGGTCAGCTCGATGTGCTGAAGCTGGTCAACACCAACCGGAACCATATCGGTCTGATACAGCAGGATATCTGCAGCCATCAGGACCGGGTAATCAAACAGACCAGCGTTAACGTTATCTGCATGCTTTGCCGACTTATCCTTAAACTGGGTCATGCGCGACAGCTCACCGAACATCGAGTAGCAGTTGAGTACCCAAGCAAGCTCTGCGTGTGCCGGTACATGGCTCTGGATAAACAGCGTGCTCTTCTGCGGGTCCAGTCCACAAGCAAGGTACTGTGCCAGAACTTCCAGCGTCTGACGGCGCAGATCTGCCGGATTCTGACGCACGGTGATTGCATGCAGGTCAACCACGCAGTACAGGCACTCGTATTCGTCCTGAAGCATGCCGAAGTTTCGGATTGCACCCAGATAATTACCCAGCGTCAGCTTACCAGACGGCTGTACGCCGGAAAAAATTCTCTTTTTCTTTTCGGTCGTTTCACTCATAAAAACTAACTTCCCTTTGAATTCAATTTTAGCGGTTGCAGAACCCGTCCGCAACCGTATATCTAAATGACATGATAGCACATTTTGACCGCGCTTGCAATGAACTTCTCTGCTTTTATCCCTGAATATACCGGATTGCACAGAATTGCGTCTTGGAGTCATTGACATTTTTTTCATTTCTTCGTATCATGAAAGAAAAGCGAGGCTATGTATAGCCACGGGAAATGAGGCGGAAGATGAAAAAATATCTGTTGGCGCTCGACCAGGGAACCACCTCATCGCGCGCGATCTTATTTGATCGAGATCAAAATATTTTAGCCATCTCACAGCGAGAATTGACCCAGATTTATCCGCATGAAGGTTGGGTAGAGCAAAATCCTATGGAGATTTACTCCTCCCAGTATGCAGTCATGGTAGAGGTTCTGGCCTCCTCGGGTATCGACCCCAACGAGGTTGCCGCAATCGGCATTACAAACCAGCGTGAAACCACAATCTTATGGGATAAAGAAACCGGCCGACCGATCTATAACGCTATCGTCTGGCAGTGCCGCCGTACCGCTCCGCTGGTACAGGAATTGCTGGATCAAGGACTTGGCGACCACATCCGCAAGACAACTGGTCTTGTACCCGACGCATATTTTTCCGCGACGAAGATCAAATGGATTCTTGACCATGTAGAAGGCGCACGCGAGCGGGCTGCCAAGGGTGAAATCTTATTCGGCACGGTAGATTGCTGGCTGACATGGAAACTCACTGGCGGCAAGGTGCATATCACCGACGCGACCAATGCCTCTCGTACCATGCTTTACGATATTCACAAACTCGATTGGGATGACACCCTGCTCAAAGCACTGGATATTCCCCGGGCAATGCTGCCCGAAGTCCGCTCTTCCAGCGAGGTTTACGGCTATGCTGCTCTGCCTGATGCACACATTCCCATTGCCGGCATTGCCGGAGATCAGCAGGCTGCTCTGTTCGGTCAGACCTGTTTTGCACCGGGTGATGCGAAAAACACGTATGGTACCGGCTGCTTCCTGCTGATGAATACCGGTACCCGTGCCATTGAAAGTAAAAACGGACTGCTCACAACGATTGCGGTAAAGCTTGGCGACACCGTCCAGTATGCTCTGGAGGGTTCGGTTTTTGTCGGCGGTGCTGTCATTCAATGGCTGCGCGACGAAATGCGCTTCTTTGGAGAAGCCCGGGATGCTGAATACTACGCACAAAAGGTCAAGGACACCGGCGGTGTTTATCTGGTTCCGGCATTTACCGGTTTGGGTGCACCGCACTGGGATATGTACGCGCGCGGCTGCCTCGTAGGCATCACCCGCGGCACAAAGCGTGAACACATCATTCGTGCAGCACAGGAGTCCATCGCGTACCAATCGAACGACCTGCTGCTGGCCATGCAGCGAGATTGCAACACGCAGCTTGCCGAGCTCAACGTAGACGGTGGCGCCAGCCGTGACGCGTTCCTGATGCAGTTCCAAGCGGACATTTCTGGCTGTCCGATTCGTCGTCCAGTCATTCGTGAAACCACGGCACTGGGCGCTGCCTATCTGGCAGGTCTTGCCGTTGGCGTATGGCAGGATCAGGACGAACTCAAGCAGCTCTGGCGCTGTGATACCGTTTTCCAGCCGGAAATGGACGATGCAACCAGAAAAATCAAACTGCACGGCTGGGATAAGGCGGTCGGCCGCAGCCTGCACTGGATGGAACCGGAAAAGGAGTCCTAAATGCCCTGGTGTCCACACTGCAAAACAGAATATCAGGCAGGTATCACAAAGTGCGCTGACTGCGGTGCTGATTTGGTAGATCATTTACCTCAAGAACAGCTAGTGTTTGACGGTCAGCCGGTATTTTTGACCGAAGTTCATCACGATGCCGAGGCGGTTTTGCTCGTACAGTTGCTGCAAGACAACGGCATTCCCGTTTTACAGCATGGATGCAACGAAGCCGACCATCTGTCCATGCTCTATACCGGTGCGACCCTGTGTGGACAGAAGTTATATGTAAGTTCTCATCAGTTGACACAGGCCAAAGAGATCGTACAGGCTTATCAGAGCAAAAAAGGTGACTTTCTCTATGATCCTGATGCGTTCACGCAATCTGATGACAGTGAATCTGTAAATATTGATGGCAAGGATGATAAAAGCAATCCTCACCCGCGCAAGTTGATTCGCCTCGCCATCATCTGCGCCATTAGCTTGCTGATAGGTTTTCAATCTCCTGTACGTGGTATTCTGGTTTTTCTTGTTTTGAGTTGTGCTGCATATCTCTTGTCCTAACGCTACAATCGAAAACTAAAACAGCAGGCAGACATTGAAATGTCTGCCTTCTTCTGTTTATGGATATAAAAAGGCATCCCGCAAGATACGGGATGCCTTCAATATTAGGCCTTTCTTAGCCCTTGATTACCTTATGGAAGGTCTTCTTGCCCTTCTTGATGATGCGCTCTTCTGCAAAATCTGCCACAGACAGCGTCATCTTAAAGTCTGCAACCTTTTCACCGTCAATCGACACGCCGCCGCCCTGAACGAGCTTACGTGCCTCACCGTTGGAAGCTGCCAGACCGCACTTTACAAGCAGAGTCAGCACACCGATGGTACCATCCTGGAAGTCGTCATCGGTCAGTGCCGTAGTAGGCATGTTTTCGCTCGACTGGCCGCCGCCGAAAATGCTCTTTGCAGCATCCTGTGCCTTGTCAGCCTCTTCCTTGCCATGAACCAGAGCGGTCAGCTCATACGCCAGAATCTCCTTTGCACGATTGAGCTGTGCACCTTCCCAAGCGTCCATCTCCTCAATCTGCTCGAGCGGCAGGAAGGTCAGCATGCGGATGCACTTGAGTACATCTGCATCATCGACGTTTCTCCAGTACTGGTAGAAATCGTAGGGGCTGGTCTTGTTCGGATCAAGCCATACTGCACCGGATGCAGTCTTGCCCATCTTCTTGCCCTCGGAGTTGAGCAGCAGCGTGATGGTCATTGCATGCGCATCCTTACCCAACTTACGGCGAATCAGCTCGGTGCCGCCCAGCATGTTCGACCACTGATCGTTGCCGCCAAACTGCATGTTGCAGCCGTAGTGCTGGAACAGGTAGTAGAAGTCGTAGGACTGCATGATCATGTAGTTGAACTCAAGGAAGGACAGGCCCTTTTCCATACGCTGCTTGTAGCACTCTGCGCGCAGCATATTATTGACCGAGAAGCATGCACCGACTTCGCGCAGCAGATCAACATAGTTGAGGTCCAGCAGCCAATCTGCATTGTTGACCATCTGTGCCTTGCCTTCGCCGAACTCAATGAAGCGCTCCATCTGCTTCTTGAAGCAGTCACAGTTGTGCTGAATGGTCTCCGGGGTCATCATCGAGCGCATATCGGTACGGCCAGAGGGATCTCCGATGTAGCCGGTACCGCCGCCAACCAGCGCGATCGGCTTGTTGCCTGCCATCTGCAAACGCTTCATCAGGCAGAGCGCCATGAAGTGACCAACATGCAGGCTGTCTGCGGTGGGGTCAAAGCCGATATAGAAGGTGGCCTTGCCGTTGTTGATCATTTCACTGATTTCCTGCTCGTTGGTAACCTGTGCGATCAGGCCACGCGCTTTGAGCTCATCATATAATTTCATTGGTTTCAAACCCTTTCTATGTTCAAATTGCAGTATATCAGAGAGATATCCTGCATTCAGGGAGCGCGCTCCTTGAAATTTTCATGAAAAATTCTCATGCCGTCCCCTTTTTCAGTGCTTCCGCATGTGCAAGCAGCTCTTGCGCATTGGTTCGTGTATTCTCCGTGATCTCTTCACCGGCAAGCATGCGCGCAATCTCATCTACGCGCTGGCCATCAGCAATCGGAACCACCGAAGTATAGGTGCGTTCCCCTTCCACCGATTTGGAAATCAGCAGATGATGGTCGCCCATCGCGGCGATCTGCGGCAGATGAGTAACACACAGTGTTTGCTTTTGTGCACCGATCTGCTTGAGCTTTTTGGCAATCTTCTGTGCTGCTCGTCCGCTTACACCGGTATCAATCTCATCAAAGATGAGTGTACCAACCGGTTCGCGTGCCGTCAAGACATTTTTCATTGCCAGCATAACACGAGAAAGCTCGCCGCCTGAGGCAACCTTGGACAAAGGCTTGAGATCTTCGCCCGGATTGACCGAAATCAGGAAGGACACGGTATCCAGTCCGCGGATGGTAAGCTTGGTGCCGGTCTCTACCTGAACGGCAAGCCGAACCTTGGCCATGTCCAATTCAGACAGCTCAGCGACAATTCGTTCTTCCAAGCGTGCTGCCGCGTCCTTTCTGCATCTGGAAAGTTCCTGTGCCAATTCCTTGGCCTGAGACAGCAGCTGACGATACTCAACGCGCAGCGCGTCTCTGCGCTCATCCGCAGATTGCAGGGTTTCCAGCTCAGCTCGGCACGACGCTGCATAGGCCAGCACCTCACCAATTGTCGCACCATACTTCTGCTCCAGACGATAGATTTCATCCAGTCGGCTTTCTACCAATTCCTGCTCGCTGGGTGAAAATTCAATGCGTCCCTGCTCTTCTGCAATCGCGTCACGCAGGTCGCAGACCAAATACTTGAGTTCTTCGGCCTTGTCTGCAATATTCTTTAGTCCATCGGACACATCGCCAACATCCAACAGCGTATTGGAAGCCTGCTCCATGAGCGTACACACACCGCTGTCTTCATCATCCAGCGCATCCCGCGCTTCGGCCAGCGCACGCGCCAATCGACCCGCATTGTCAAAGAAGTGTTTACGTTCGGTCAGCGTCTCCTCTTCCCCATCGGTCAGATCGGCCTCTTCAATTTCTTCCAAGTGGAAGGATAACAGGTCGATCCGCTCCAAACGATCGTGCTCACTGCGCTCGAGTTCGTTAATCTGCCGTTTCATTGCAAGCAACTTGTGATAGAGCGGCTGATATTCCGCTAAAATGCTCCCGACCTCGGCAAAGCTATCCAAAAACTCAATGTGATAATCGTCATCCATGAGCTTTTGTCCATCGTGCTGACCATGAATGTTGATGAGATAGGGTGATAACTCTCGCAAAACCGAAACCGATACTGGCTTCATATTGACACGGCATACGGTCTTTCCGTCGGCTGACAGCTGACGCTGAATGTGTACGCTGTCTGGCTCTTCTCCGTCCAGTCCATATTCCTGCAATTTTTCGGTCAGTTCCTGCGGCAGATCGTTGAAAATCGCGCTGACAAATCCTTTTGACGCACCGGCACGCACCAGATCGCGGCTGGTTCTGCGTCCCAAAATCGCACCCATCGAGTCGATGATGATAGACTTACCAGCGCCGGTTTCACCGGACAGCACAGTTAATCCGTCTGAAAACTCGATATCCGCCTGCTCAATGACTGCAATGTTTTCGATGTGTAATAAACTTAGCACCTTCGCCTGTCTCCCCTCAGGACAACATCAAATGTGCTTCCGCACAGAAGCTCTCTGCCGCTTCGTTATCCTTCATTACGATAAATACCGTATCGTCGCCGCCCAGCGAACCGACAACCGCCTTATTGCGCATTGCGTCGATTGCCATTGCAGCTGCCTGACCCAAGCCCGGCAGCGTTTTGATGACCACGATGTTCTGTGCGGTATTGATATCGGTTACGCACTCTTTGAAGATATTGCGCAGACGAGTCGTAAAGCTGCTCTCCACTTCAGAAGATGCGACCGCATATTTGTATTTACCGGTCTCAGCCGAAAGGATTTTGATTAAGCGAAGCTCCTTAATATCACGGGATACCGTCGCCTGAGTGGTGTTGTATCCCATGTTTCGCAGCTGCTCGGACAATTCCTCCTGGGTCTCTATTTCATGTTTATCAATCAGATCCAAAATCTTGGCCTGTCGCTGAAATTTCATTGTTTTTCGCCTCCATCGGAAAGTTTGTGCCGGAGTATCTGATAGAAGTTCCGATTTTTCACCCGAATCAGCCGTGCCGGGTGCTCTGCCCGAACCACAGCAATGATATCTCCCGGGTGCATTTCAAATCCAGGCCTGCCATCGGCAGAAACACAGGACATGCCGCCGTCGACGCCGTATGCCTGCACGGTCAGACGACGCTGCGGAGAAAAGACCAACGGCTTCGCTCCAATCGTAAACGGACAAATCGGGGTAACCGCGATATTTTCAGCAGTTGGTTCAATAATCGGGCCACCAGCTGAATGTGAATAAGCTGTCGTACCGGTCGGTGTGGCTAAAATCAGGCCATCGCCCTTGAAATCGGTCACGATCTCACCGTCCGACCGCAAAACCATTCGGATGATATGGAATGGATGACTCTTGGACACCATTACTTCGTTGAGTGCAGTGCTTTCGTACACGCATTTGCCATCCCGCAAGACCTGTGCAGACAGCATCATGCGGTTGTCAATTTGATATTCTCCTGTGCACAGACGCGACACGAGAGAAATTTCTCCGGGTTCCAGCTCGGTCATAAAGCCGACATGACCCATATTTACACCCAAGATCGGCGTGCCATACTGCGCAGCGAGTCCGGCGATTCGAAGAATCGTGCCGTCACCGCCAAGTACGACCATAGCATCGGCTTCGTCCACGCCGTGCTCTAAGTCCAGATAGCGGATGGGCAGCGCTTCCTCGCCGAGCATCGCAGCTTCTCGCGGCATCAAAACCTCTGCACCATGGGAAGTCAGAATTTCACAGGTCTGCCGCACGGCATCCCCAATTCCTCTTTTTCGCAAATTCGGACTGATCAGAATTTTTGTCATACAACCTCCCGGTTATGCGTCCAACTCCGCATGTGCTTGCTGCACGATGTCATCGATGTCGATTTCGTTCTCTTCCAGTGTCTTACCCAGATAGCCCAAAAACTCAATGTTGCCTTCCGGTCCCTTGATGGGAGAGAACGTCATGTCATGTACATGCATGCCTGCTGCATGCGCGTTTTCAATGAAAGCAGCCAATACCTCGCGATGGATCTCCGGGTCACGGACAACACCCTTCTTTCCAACCTTTCCCTTACCCGCTTCGAACTGCGGCTTGATCAGGCAGGCGATACGTCCGGTATCGTCAAGCAGACCGGCGACGACCGGCAGCACCAGCTTGAGCGAGATAAAAGATACGTCAATGACCGCGAGAGAAGGCGTCTCTTCCAGCATATCCGGTGTCACATATCGAATGTTGGTGCGTTCCATGCACTTGACACGCGGATCAATGCGCAGCTGGTATGCCAGCTGGCCGTATCCGACATCGATCGAATACACCTTTACCGCACCGCGCTGCAGCAGGCAGTCGGTAAATCCACCGGTCGATGCGCCGACATCCATGACAACCAGACCAGCCGGGTCGATCTCAAAATGACCGAGTGCCTTCTCGATTTTCTTGCCGCCGCGCGATACAAACTGCTTGGCATTGGAACGTACTTCGATTGCAGCGTCTTCGGCAACCATCGTACCTGCTTTATCGGCCTTCTGTCCGTTGACATACACCAGACCTTCCATAATGGTAGTCTTGGCACGTTCCCGGGACGGAACCAAGCCCTGTTCAAAAATCAAAACATCCAATCTTTTTTTAGCCAATGGATTCGTCCTTTCCGCATTTCAAGATGTCTGCAAGCGACTGTGCGACGCTTGCGCCATCAATTCCACATAACTGATAAATCTCGCGCACCGAACCGTGCGGCAAGAATTGATTTCCTACGTTATAGCAATGCACCTGACAGGTATGTCCGGTTTGTTCGGCTGCACGTACAATGGCTTCGGAAAAAGAGCCGTTTTGCACGACATCCTCCAGCACCGCAACATGCGGTGCGAATCTGCTGACCAAATCGCTGCATAACTGTTCGGTTTTTGCACTAATTTCGTTAATCTTCCAGAGATCAACCTGATATCCCTGTTGTTTTAAGCTGTCAGCGGCCGTGATCGCTTCGTTAATCAGGATACCATACGTCACGATCGTCACATCCGGCTTGTCCGACTGCCGAATATGGCTCACCCACTCGGCTGCCGTATTCTCCTGAAACGCACCTTCTCCGCCGCGCGGATAGCGAATCGCCATTGCGCCGCCGGTTTCATTGTGGTAAATGGCCCGGGTCATCATCGTCCGCAGTTCGGCAAAATTCGCCGGACAGAGAATGGTCATGCCCGGAATGGTGCGCAGAAACGGAACGTCAAACGTACCGTTATGGGTTGCACCATCTGCACCGACAATGCCAGCACGATCAATGGCAAAGACTGCCGGGATATCTGCTGCGATTGCAACGTCATGAATGAGCTGATCGTAGGCACGCTGCAAAAAAGTCGCATACAGCGCACACACCGGTCTCAGTCCCTGTTTTGCCATACCAGCGGTCATTGCAACCGCATGCTCTTCCGCGATGCCTACATCGAAGAACCGCTCAGGAAATTCTCGGGAAAAGCCAGACAGACCGGTACCTGATGGCATTGCTGCCGTAATCGCACAGATTCGCGCATCTTTCCGCGCTAATTTCGCAAGTTCTGCACCAAATACCGCGGAGAATCCCGGCGTTGAACCGGGCAGCTGTCCAGATACCGGATCGAACTTGGATACACCGTGATACTTGTCCGGTGCATGCTCCGCATAGCTGTATCCCTTTCCTTTTTTGGTCATCGCATGGATCAAAACCGGACATTTCAGCCGCTTTGCCAGCTGTAAATGAAAGGACAGCGCCTGCAAATCGTGTCCGTCTACCGGTCCCATATAAGTAAATCCCATTTGCTCAAACATGGAGCTTGGCAGTACGACCGACTTAATCGCTTTTTTCAGCTTGGTGCCCTTTGCGATCACCGATTTACCGCCCGGAACATGGGAAAGCGTCTTACGCAAGCCATTCTTCGCGCTCAGGTATCTCGGAGACACACGGAGCTTTGCCAAATGGCGTGCCATACCACCAACGTTCTTGTCGATGGACATATTGTTGTCATTGAGTACGACGATCAACGGCTCGCCGCTTGCACCGGCATCGTTAAGCGCCTCATACGCCATACCACCGGTCAGCGCACCGTCACCGATAATGGCGACGACATGATACTTTTCGCCCCGAATGGAGCGCGCGTGCGCCATGCCCAGCGCGACCGATACCGAACTGGAGGCATGACCGGTGACGCACGGGTCTGCGGGGCTCTCATCCGGCTTCATAAAGCCGCAAAGTCCCCCGTACATACGCAGTCGATCAAACGCTTCTTTTCGTCCGGTTAAGATTTTATGGACATAGCACTGATGACCAACATCATAAATCAGTCGATCTTTGTTGGAATCAAATTCCCGTTCGAGTGCAACCGCCAATTCCACGATACCAAGATTAGAAGCCAGATGACCGCCAGTCTCCGAAACATGATCGACGATAAATTCCCGTAATGCTTGGCACAGTTCCTCTTGCAAGTCAAATGACATATCTCGCAGGTCTTCTGCACCCGAAATACGATCTAATATACCGTATCGATTTGTAGTATTATTCACTATGAATTCACCGTTTCTTTTCCAGCGGAAGATGCAGAACAGCCAAAATACGGCCCGCTGTATGAATGATTGCGACACTGTTGGAAATACCAAACGCCTTGCCGGTCGCCTTGCCGCCGATGGTCATGGCAGCAATACAGCCGGTGATGGTCAATGAAATCACCGTTGTCGGCAGAGGCGATAACCCCTGGGTGACGTTTGCAATGATGACCGCACCGGTCGCACCGGAAATGATGCCCGAAATATCGCCTACGACATCGTTACAGATGCTGGCGACCTTTTCGGCATTTCGGGACAGCCACACCGCCTGTTTTGCACCTTTCACCTTCTTTGCTGCCATGGAGTGCAGCTCCTTTTCAGTTACCGAAGTTGCTGCGACACCCACAATATCAAACACGATACCCAGCAGGATGAACAGGAGCAAAATAAAAAATGCGGCGATGTTATTGACCGACGAAAGCGCTTCATTGGATAAGTAGGACATGGAAATCGAGATCAGGAACGATAAAATTGTGATCGTTCCCACCCATTTCCAGTTCACCTTACTCAAAAAACTGGTTTTCTGCTTCTTCCTTTGTTTATCTGTCGCGTCCAATTCTCGTCTCCTCAAAAATCAGGTATGCAAACTGCAAAGAATGCCCGAAACGACAGGTTTCAGGCATTGCATCAAATCGTTAAAAATGTGACAGCGGGGGTGGTAAATCTTGCGGCTTAGGTTCGGTTGGATTTCCCCACAGACTACCGTGCGTCGCCGCCCCGGCGGTTTCCCATTAAAGCCTGTACCGGAGTGTTACCACATCCGGGACCGAATTGCCACTGAGTCCGCACTGCAATCCCACGCCCGCCCTTTTGGGACAGTCTAGGTGATTTCCACGGCAGGTTCGATTCTCTCCTTAGCCTCTTTTGCAGCCATGGTTTCAGAAATCAATGCCCTCGAAGCTATGGCCATAGCCTCTCGGGTGGGTATCTCATCCACCATAACCACGCAAGGCAGGCTACGCTGTACACAGCACGTTGAGGCGCCGCACGGGCCCGACTGGCCGGTCAGTTCCCGCACGTCTTTCGCTGCACCGCATTACAGGTTTCACCCCGGTCCGTAGGACATCCATCAATTCAGAACGAATGCTATAGGTGTCCCACAGAGTCGGGTCTCCACGGCAATCGGGTCGGTATTTCATGCCATTGAAACGCGCCCGAAAGCCTTAACCTCCAGCACCCACCCCAAACTGGGCGTAAGAAGCAAGCACCAGAGACTTCATCGATGTGCCCTTCGATGGCTTTTTAGGTCCATCCTGGGGAGAGATCGCCTGACTAGAATACTGCGTCACACGGATAAGTTACCACAACCGCCTGCTTTTTTCAAGCGGTTGTATGTAAATTTTATGCGAACGCTACAACTTTATTCATTTTTTCCGGCCTACGAGGCTCTCCGCAAGCTGTACAAGGAAGTCTGACTCGGGTAAAGTTTTTACCGCACAAACAGCCTCGTCGGTCAAATCCTGTACCATTTTGCGACAGGTTTCTACGCCCATCAGGCCAGGAAATGTGGACTTTCCGCTTTTTTCATCCGATCCGATCGGTTTACCGAAGATAGCCTCGTCGCCCTCGATATCCAAAATATCATCCTGAATCTGGAAGGCAAGTCCCAAGCGGTTTGCATAAGTTTTCGCTGCTTCCCGTTGTTCCTCGGTCGCATAGCCCAGAACACAACCCATCTCAGCCGCTGCGCGAATCAGTCCGCCGGTCTTTTTATCCTGTAAGTTGACCAGCTCCTCATACGTCAAGGTCTGATGCTCTGCGGCAAGATCAAGAACCTGACCGCCGATCATGCCATAGTATCCTGCCTCATGTGCCAGAATTCCAATCGCCTCGACTGCCTGCTGGGCAGTCACGTCAGACCCATTCATGCCACGTGCTGCGGTCTCGAACGCGTACGTCAAAAGCGAGTCACCTGCCAAAACTGCCAGTCCCTCGCCATACACCTTATGGTTGGTCGGCTTGCCGCGGCGTAGATCGTCGTTGTCCATGCAGGGCAGATCATCATGAATCAAAGAATACGTGTGAATCATTTCCAGCGCACAGGCAAACGGAAGCGCTGCATACGGATCTCCGCCCACTGCTCTGCAAAATTCCATCGTAAGCACCGGACGCAGGCGTTTTCCACCGGCCAGTGCCGAGTAGCGCATAGCCTCGACAATTTTTTCCTGTCCGTTGCATCCAAACGTCATCAAATATTGATCCAACGCCTGTTCAATCTCTTCGACATAGCGACTCAGTCGTTCCTGAAATTGCATTTAGGCATCCTCCTGTACGTCAAAAGGCTGCTCTTCGACCGTTCCATCGGACATCGTCATCATCTGCGTCACCTTCTGTTCGGCCTTATCCAGCTGCGTATGCAGGGATGCCGCAAGCTTTGCGCCCTCTTCAAACAGGTGCAAGCTCTCATCCAGCGGCGCATCGCCTTTTTCCAGCAGTCTGACAATCTCTTCCAAGCGCTGCATGGACTGCTCAAATGTCTGTTTTTTTGCCATAGTTATTTCCTCGATTTCTGCACGGATGTAATCTGAGCCTTTGCTGTGCCCTGCGCAAAGCGCAGCGTCACTGCATCGTCCGTTTGTAAATCCGCACTGTCGGTAATAATCTTGTTCTGTGCATCGGTGACAACCGAAAATCCTCGTGCCAGTACACGCAATGGACTGAGTGCGTCCAGCTGTCCCGACAAAGACTGCAACTTCCCGCGCCGACGTTCTAATAAAACGCTCGGCATATCTCGTAATTTCTTTTCATGGTAAGAAAAGTCAGTCTTCAAGCTGTCGATTTTGCGCAGCTGCGCCAATCGCATCCGCTCGATCAGTTCTTCGGTTCGGCGGCGACGCTCGGCGACGTACTGCGCCGGTGTGCAGCGCGCCAAGCGGTCTTCCTGGGCTTGCAGTCGGTTTGCAAGTCCGTTCAGCCGATTTTCCAGTGCAGTCATCAAACGTTCCTGCTCTCGGTCAATCAAGATGCTCAGCTCTCCCCGATCAGGTACGGCAAGCTCAGCCGCACCTGACGGTGTCGGTGCACGCAGATCGGCCACGAAATCGGCAATCGTGACGTCAGGTTCATGACCAACCGCCGAAATCACAGGAATTTTGCTGTTATAAATCGCGCGTGCTACGATTTCTTCATTAAATGCCCACAGATCTTCGAGCGATCCACCGCCGCGTCCAACGATCATCACATCCGCCTGTCCGTGCGCGTTGACACGCGCAATCGTTTTGGCGATGTCTGCCGCTGCATTTTCGCCCTGCACCAATACAGGCCACAGCTGCACCTCGGCAAGCGGGTACCGTCTGCCCAAAATGCGAATCATATCACGCACGGCTGCACCGGTCGGTGAAGTCACAAGTGCGATGGTACGCGGCATGCGCGGAATTTCCTGCTTGTGAGACGGGTCAAACAGCCCTTCGGCGTAGAGCTTTGACTTAAGTTGCTCAAACGCAAGATGCAGCGCGCCGGTTCCGTCCGGCATCAAATCAGCCAGGTACAGCTGTACCTGGCCGGTCTTCGGAAAAGAACTTACCCGTCCACGCGCAATCACTTTCATACCGTTCATCAAGCGAAAGCGCAGCCGTGCGGCATCGGCGCGGAACAATACCGCGCTGATGGCTCCGTCCGCGTCCTTGAGCGTCATGTAGTGATGCCCTGACGTATGCTGCTTATAATTGGAGATTTCACCCTGCACAAAAATATTGCGGAAACTCGGGTTGCTCTCCAGCATTCCCTTGATCTGCTGATTGAGTTGTGTGACTGTGTAAATCATAACAGTGTTTCTCCATGCTGCACCGCAGCGAGTACCGCAGCGCCAACTGCGTTATCTCCCGAAAGAACGGGTTCTGCAAAGCGGGCACCAAATCGCTCGTGCATACGGCGCTGAATCAATCGATTGCTCATCACACCGCCCGCACACAGCACAGGCAATTTTTTGCGTTCCATCGCTTGTGCGGTTGCCCGCTCGACTGCTGCACAGATCGTACGCACGGTAAACGATGCGACATCCTCAGGTGCCGTACCACGCGCACAAAGATCACGGATCTTGTTTTCCATGCCGGAAAGCGAGAATCGGCAGTCGGTGACCTTGGGCTGGAAGCGTTCTTTGCTCTGCGACTGTTTGGCGAGCTGCTCCAATGCTTCTCCTGCCGGGAAATGCAGTCCTAAGAGCGCACCGGCACGATCGACCAGCTGTCCAGCTGCCAAATCGGCTGTGCCGCCGATGCATTCCGCGACAGGCAAACCATTTGCGCCCGGAGCTACATGCAGCAGCTCAGTCGTACCACCAGACAAGTGCCACGCGTAAAACTCCTGGGTACCGAGCCAGGAAAGTGCCTGTGCAGATAAAGCTGCCGCAGCTAAGTGTCCCTGCTGATGCGAACAGGTATAGAGCGACACACCCAGAAGATGCGCGACGCTTCGTGCGACGTTCTCGCCTGCCAGAAAGCAGGGCATATACGAGCCTTCCACCGCACGGGGTCTGGTAGACACGCACACTGCCTGAATTTCCTTGCCGATACCACTCGGCAGTCCGGCAATCATTTCATGCAAGTGCAGTGTGTGCTGAAAAAGCGCATCCGACTGACGCAGTCCGATTGCGCCGTCCGGCACATCGAGCAGCCGACCGCTATTTTGCCATTCTACATGCTCTGCATCAAAGATCGCAGCCGATGTACGGTAATTGGAGGTATCAATCCCCAGATACCAGCGGCTCATTCCTGTTCAGACTCCATCTTGCGCGCAACTGCACCCAAAACACCGTTGATGAACGAAGCTGCTTCGTCCGAGTCGTAAACCTTTGCCAGCTCGACTGCCTCATTGATTGCAGCGCCGACCGGAACGTCCTCGACATAGTACATTTCGTAAATCGCCAGACGCAGGATCGCAATGGTAATGCGAGACAGGCGCGACAGCGTCCAGCCCTTCGCATTGTTCTCGATGTATGCGTCCAGCTCTTCCAGATGCTCCGCAACGCCCTTGACAGCAGATACGATGTACTTGGTCTGTGCTTCGTCCAGCTTGCCCGCGTAGAGTGCAATATCGCCGCTGATCGACTGCATGATCTCTTCGCCGAGACGATCGGTCATCACATTTTCAGCCTCAAACGCGCCAAAGCCCATCTCAAAAACCAGATGCAGGGCAATCTCTCTTGCCTGCTTTCTACTTACAGTATTGTTCACGGTATTCCTCCGACATCTTTTCTATCAGAATTTTTATATCATTCCAGTATATTTTATTTTACCTGATTCGCTATATAAATGCAAGACAGGTACATACGATCAATTAAAGATTTCGCCGTGATCGTTTCGGAACATGCGCTCTACCCGCTCGCGCAATGCAGGGTGTGCCTGCAAAGTCGGATCATCTGACAACAGCTTTTCAGCCTCTTCTTTCGCCGACTGCATCAATGCCAAATCGCCTGCAATGTCTGCCATTTTGAGCATCGGCAAGCCATGCTGCCGTTTACCAAAGAAATCGCCCGGGCCGCGCTGTGCCAGATCGGCTCGTGCAATCTCAAATCCATCATTGGTTTGGCACAGAATTTTGAGTCGCTGTTTAGCCTGTTCGCCCTTATCTGCGCCAAAACAAACACAGTAAGACTTTCGTTTGCCTCGTCCGACGCGTCCGCGCAGCTGATGCAGCTGGGACAGGCCAAAACGGTCGGCATCTTCGATCACCATCAAACAGGCATTGGGTACATTGACACCGACTTCAATAACGGTCGTCGCAACCAGTATGTCAAGTTCTCCTGCTGCAAAGGCATTCATCACCACATCTTTTTCTGCCGGTCTCATCTTGCCATGCAGGATACCAATGCGGCGATGCGGCAAAATCTTTTGTAAAGCTGCGCCGTGCTCCTCGGCACTTTTGAGCGGCAACTCTCCATCTTCCACGAGCGGACAAACCACATAGACCTGTCCGCCTTCGGCAATCTGCTTGTCAATAAAGGCATAAATGCGTTGGTGCATCTTTTCACCCACGGCAAAGGTTTCCACCAGCGTACGTCCGGGCGGCAATTCATCGACAATCGATACATCGAGATCACCGTATAGAATCAGCGCCAAAGTACGCGGAATCGGAGTCGCCGACATGACCAGCGTATGCGGTCGCTCGCCTTTTTCATGCAGGGTTGCGCGTTGGTCAACGCCAAAGCGATGCTGTTCATCGGCAACGACTGCGCCAAGCCGATGGAAGGTGACATCCTTTTGAATCAAGGCATGCGTACCAATGACGACCTGGATCTCTCCCGCCGCAATCTTTTCCTTGCACTCTCTTTTCTGCTTTGGCGTCATAGAACCGGACAATACTGCACAGGTAATACCCTGCTGCGCAAAGATTGGGCCAAGTGATTCCATGTGCTGGGAAGCCAAAATTTCGGTTGGCGCCATAATCGCCGCCTGATATCCATTCTGTACCGCCAGATAGCAGAGCACCGCGGCAAGCACGGTTTTACCAGAGCCTACGTCACCCTGCACCAATCGATTCATGGGCTTACCACTGCGAATGTCGTTCCAGATTTCCTGTGCCGCACGCTTCTGTGCACCAGTTGGTGCAAACGGAAGCAATTTCCAAAATGCATCCGGCGTACCCTCACGCATGGCAATACCAGCTTCGTCTGCGCGACGTTCTTTGAGTCGAGCCAGTCCGCAGCAGAGTAAAAACAATTCTTCAAAAATAATGCGCTGTCTGGCCTGTTCAACATCGCCCAGCGATTGCGGTCGGTGAATGCACTGTACTGCCTGTGTTTGTGTCAGCAGTTCATATTCCCGTGCAATCTCCTCCGGCATCCAGTCCCGCTCGCCTGCATTCTGTTCTCCCAGTGCAGCCGTTGTCACGCGCAGTAAATCTTTTTGTGTCAGTCCTGCAGTCAATGGATAAACCGGTACGACACGCTGCGGCGGAGGCATTCCGGGCAGCACCGCCTCGCACGCCGGCGAGACCATCGTTCTCTGTGCACCCTGACCTTGTATGCGGCCATAAAACAGATATTCCTGTCCTTCCTGCAAGGCTGCCGCTGTGTAGCGATTGTTGTAATAGGTAATCCACAATGCGCCGGAGGTGTCAAATACACGGAATTTGGTAATTTCCATGCCTTTGCGAATGCGACGGGTAACCGGCTGGGTACCAACCACCGCGCACACGGCAATCTTTTGCCCTTCCTTGGCCGCAGCAACCGGGATAATATGAGTACGATCTTCATAATCGCGCGGATAGCAGTCAAGTGCGTCCTGCATGGTTTCTATGGACAGCTTTTGGAAGAGTGCAATTTTTTTCGGACCAATGCCCTTGATTTTGGCAATCGAATCTGAAAGTGCCATTATGCGAAGTAATCCCGATGCAGTGCAGTTACGACGCCAAGAATGACCGCGCCTTCACCGTCAATCGGGGAATAATCCGGGTTTTCCGGCATGAGCCATACATGACCGTCATCCTCAATTTTGAGTGTCTTGCAGGTCGCCTCGTCTTCAATCATCGCTACAACGATCTGTCCGGGAGTCGCCGTATTCTGCTGACGCACGATGATGTAGTCTCCGTTGAGGATACCCGCGCCGATCATAGAATCACCCTTGATGCGCAGTGCAAAGTATTCGCCGTATCCGCTTGCCTGCTCATACGGCAAATAACCCTCAATGTCTTCTACTGCGAGAATCGGCATACCCGCTGTGACCTGTCCCAAAATCGGGACCTGCGGCACACTTGCCGCTGCACCTTTTACGACCAATGCACGCGTCTTGTGGTCATCTTTTTCCAAATATCCCTTTTCACGCAGTTTAATCAGCTGGGCATGTACGGAAGAAGACGAACTCAGGCCAACATGCTTGCCAATTTCGCGCACAGAAGGCGGATAGCCCTGCGCGGCGGTTGCTTCTGCTATATATTCGAGAATCCGTCTTTGCTTCTCGCTCAACTTTTTCATTGTGACACCATCCTAAAAAATAGCCAATTATCTCCAACACCTCACGCATGGAGAAACATTTGTTTGTTTTTTATTCAATTATATCTGAATTTACTGGAAAAATCAAACGTTTGTTGCAGTGCGATGTAAAAATAATCTGCTCTCAAAAGTCCCCTCACAAATCCAATAATTTGTCACCCATAACACAGTTTTGCAGAAAATATATCTTGTTTATTCGCGCAAACTATTATAGAATAGAGAATAAGTATAGAATGACTTCTGAACGGTTTGGTTTGCTGGAGGTATTTTATGAGAATCAACAACGAATTTGGATATATTGAGATTGCCCCCGACGTGATTGCCGGGATTGCCGGCTATGCCGCTTCTTCTTGTTTTGGCGTTAAGGGCATGACCGTCCGTTCGGTCGCAGATGGTGTTGCGCATCTTTTGCGCCGTGAAAACATGAGCCGCGGTGTCAAAATCACCGAAGCGCCCGACGGCGGCATCAACATCGATCTGCACATCGCGGTCGATCACGGAATCAATATTGCCTCGGTTTGCCGTTCAATCATCAGCGAAGTCCGCTACCACGTGGAGCAGCTGACCGGCATTGATGTCAAAAACATCGATATCTACGTCGAAAGCATCAAGGCCGATTGACAGAAACGAAGGAGTAACGTAAGACATGAACGAACAAAAAATCACCGGGTCACTGTTTCAGCGCATGGTTATTGAAGGTGCGCTTGCGATCGCCGAAAAAAAGGAAGCTGCCAATGAGCTCAATGTCTTCCCGGTGCCCGACGGCGATACCGGTACCAATATGTATATGACCATGCACGCCGCACAGGAAGAAATGGAACGCCTGACCGAACCTACCCTGCGCAAAGCAGTCGATCAAACGGCGTCTGCTCTGCTGCGCGGCGCCCGCGGCAACTCAGGTGTTATTCTCTCCCTGCTTTTCCGCGGCATGGCAAAAAAACTGCGTGAAAAGGAAGAAGCTGGCGGCTGTGATTTTGCACTCGCGCTGCGCGAAGGCGTAGATACTGCGTACAAGGCTGTCATGAAGCCAGCAGAGGGTACCATCCTCACGGTCACCAGAGTTTCTGCACAGCACGCAGTCGAGCTGTGTCAGGCCGATCCGCAGCTGTCGGTTGAACAGGTCTTTTCTGCCGTGCTCGAGCGTGGTCAGACCGCTTTGCAGGAAACCATGTCCCAGAATCCGGTTCTGGAAAAGGCTGGTGTCGTTGATGCCGGAGGCTTTGGCTTCCTGACTATCTTCGAGGGTATGTTCGATGCCTTCCGCGGCATCCACAAGGAGCGCGTCATTGAAGAAGCTCCGGCTGCCAAGAGCGCAGCGGATTTCAGCGCAATTGCAGATGAAGATATCACCTTCACTTACTGCACCGAGTTTATCGCAGAGCGCAAGGACAAGGCGCGCAACGTCGGTCGTATGCGTTCTCTGCTGAGCGAAATCGGTGACTCTCTGGTTGTCGTTGAAGACGATGACATCGTAAAGGTCCATGTACACACCGATCAGCCCAACAAGGCACTGGAAGAGGGCTTGAAGTTCGGTCCCCTGCTGACGGTCAAGATTGAGAACATGCGTCAGCAGCACACCGCAAAGGTCATCGAGGGCACGGTAGCACCGGAACATCGTGAAATCTGCCCGCCTGAGAAGAAGTACGGTTTTGTCTGTGTTGCTGCTGGTGACGGTCTGCACACGGTATTCACCGACCTCGGCTGCGATCAGGTCGTACAGGGCGGTCAAACCATGAACCCCTCGACCGAAGATATCCTGCGCGCTGTCGATCAGACGCCCGCAGAGATCGTCTACGTCTTCCCCAATAACAAGAACATTATCATGGCGGCTCAGCAGGCTGCTGCACTGTGCGAAGACAAGCAGGTCGTTGTCATGCCCTCCAAGAACATCCCGCAGGGTATCTCGGCAATGCTGGTCTTCGATGCCGATGCAGAGCAGGAGGATAACACCGCTGCGATGAACGAAGCGATGGAAGCCGTTCGCGCGGGTCAGGTCACCTACGCTGCACGTAACTCCGATTTTGACGGCAAGAAGATCAAGGAAGGCGAATACCTTGGTCTGTGCGAGGGCAAGCTGGCTGCAAACAGCAAGCGTCAGCACGATGTCCTCAAAAAGCTCATCCGTGAGCTGGTATCCGCAGACAGCACCTTTGCTACGATCATCTACGGCGAAGGCGTAACCGAAGAGGAAGCTGCGAAGGTTGAGGAGCTGTTCCGCAAGGAAAATCATGACCTGGAAATCACGGTCATTCATGGCGGTCAGCCGGTCTACTACTATATTCTGTCAGTTGAATAAATCATTTAAAAGCTCCCCTTTTGGGGAGCTTTTTAGAGGAGATTCCCAATGTCTATTTTTGATATCTTTGCAAAGTTGGAACAGGAGCGCAAACAGCAGGACTCTTCTGCCGGCCCGATCGAGTGGCTGGTTGTCGGTCTTGGCAATCCCGGTTCCAAATATGAAAACACCCGACACAACGCTGGTTTCCGCGCACTGGATTCCTACTGTCAGAAAACCGGTCAGCGTATCGACCGCATGAAGTTCAAGGCGCTGGTCGGCGAGGGTACATTCGGCGGAAAACGCGTTCTGTTCATGAAGCCGCAGACCTTTATGAATCTGTCCGGTGAGGCTGTGCGCGATGCCGCAGATTTCTACAAGATCCCGCCCGAGCGCATTGTCGTTTTGTTTGACGATATTTCGCTGGATGTCGGCCGTCTGCGCGTACGCGCAAAGGGCTCTGCTGGTGGTCAGAACGGTGTCAAGAACATCATCTATCAGCTGTCCTCCGACCAGTTCCCGCGTGTCAAGATCGGTATTGGTGCAAAGCCCCATCCCGATTACGATCTGGCCGACTGGGTACTGTCCAAATTCCAAGGCGAGGATGAAACCAAGATTCAGGAAGCAGCTCAGCATGCAATGGAAGCTGCGGAAGAAATCGTCCGCAACGGCCCTGCGGCTGCGGCACAAAAATTTAACGGTAAATAAAGCAAAAGAGCTGGTTCAATCAGAACCAGCTCTTTTTTAAATCGGTGTAATGCTCATCGCCGTTAAAACAATCAGATAAATAATCAAAAGTAAAATTGGCGGTGAGGTCATTAGCAGTTTTACTGTTTTCTTTTCGGCATAACCCTGTCGGGCATACGCGCGAATCGGTTGATGCAGCTTGGTGATACACAAAAACAGCGCAATGAGTCCAAATGCAAACAGTGCCTGATTGACACCTGCTGCAGCTACCTCATCGGCATCTCCTAGCCGCGCCAGAATCTCTGCGGTCAAGTTGGTCAGCGCATGCAGAACCATGGAGGCCGAAAGCGAATATTCTACCGCAATATAGCCGAACAACACACCGCATAATAATGCCATCGGCAGCTGAATGATATTGCCGTGCATCAGTCCAAAAATAACAGCTGCAAACAAAATCGCAAAGGTATTGCCGTAGGGCTTTAAATATTCCAGCACAAAGCCGCGGTACATGAGCTCTTCACAGAATGGTGCAATCAACACACTGTACAGCAGCATAGATGCGGTCTGTGAGGCAGCGGTCGCACTCGCATGTGCACTGTAAAACGATCCGCCCAGCAAGTTTGCGGTGACTTCCACCGGAATGGTGAGCAGAGACGCAATGTTTTGCAATCCCATAACCAGCAGGAAGCAAAATACCATGATAGTGCCGCCGATCCGCTGATTCTTTTTGCCGAAAAAAGCAGGCAGCTGTTTCGGGTGTTCGGTCAGCTTAAGCGCGAGACACGGCGTCAGGCCTGCCAGCGCACCTACAATCAGCCACACGCCGCTGTCCTGCAATTTGTGCATGAGCTCGACGGCTCCAATCATTGGATCTCTGGCAATGAGCCATCGGATATAGAGTTCTTCTCCTGCCCAGACCACTGCCATCATCAGCACCTGAGAAGCGATCAGTACCCATCCCAATTTGGCAAAGGTTTGTTTATATGTACTTTCCCGGGATGCTTCCATATCATCTCTCCTTGCCGAGTACGGGGATTCTTACAGGCAGGCGATTCTCCGAAACCACCAGTCCCAACAGAACCAACACCGTTCCCAGCACAGACTGCGCCGACATGCGCTCATGCAGCACGATCGCAGCACACAAAATGGTAATGACAGGTGACAGATAAATATAGACGCTGGTCTTAATCGCTCCCAGCTTCTTAACCGCAGTATTCCAGGTCACAAAGCACGCTGCACTTGCCAGAAAACTCAAAAATGCGAGCGTCAGCAAATTAGAGGGCTGCTTGAGCGCGTCGAGCGACGGAGAAAATCCCATCTTCCAGGCAACCGGCAGCATAAACACGACACCATACAGAAAGACATGGCGCGTCATCGCGATCGACGGATAACCGAACTCGCCCAATCTGCGAATCAGTACCGAGTAGATACCCCACGCAACAGCGGCGGCCAGCGCCAATACATCACCGATGGGGTTAATCTGCATGCGCTCGGTACCGCTGAATGAGATAAACGCGATGCCGCTGATGGCAATGGCAAAACCGATGATAAAATGCAATTGCAGGCGCTCCCGCGATGCGATTGCCCAAAAGATTGCCGTGAACATCGGCGCACAGGATACCACAACGCCAATATTGGACGCGGTCGAATATCCAAGTGCAATATTCTCCAGCAGATAATAAATCAATACGCCGGTCAGACCTGCGCCTGCAAAATACAGCTCATGCCGCTTATCTTTGAGCCGCAGTCGCTTGGGACAGGCAATACTCAGCGCTGTAAATCCCAACACAAAGCGGATGAGCAGAATTTCTACCGCCGTAAAATGCTCGAGCAGGACTTTTGTCGCAATAAAGGTCGTACCCCACACGCACACCGTTCCGAGCGCAAGGGCATGACCAATCCATTCTTTTTCCTGTTTCATAGCTTCCCCTTTATCCATCGATAAAACCGCCGCCAATCACGATCTCGCCATCATAAAAGACCGCAAATTGTCCGGCAGCCGGTGCACGAACGGGCTGTACAAAAGTGACCTCTGCCTGTCCGTTTCCGAGCAGTCGAACGGTTGCCGGATCACTATGCTTGGAATAGCGCACACGCGCCTGACAGTCAAACGATCCGCTCTCTGCGTACTCCGGTGCGCACAGGTTCAGTCCGCTGACCGTGATTTTCTCACGGAACACGTCGGAAAGCGAAAGTACAACCTCATTGGTATCCTGCCGCAGCTCATGCACGAACAGGCGACCGGTGGACGCAATGCCCAGTCCCTTACGCTGGCCGACCGTATAATGGTGCAGTCCCTTATGTCGACCCAGCACTCGACCGGTTTCATCTACAAAGTTGCCTTCCGGCAGAGCTGCGCCGCGCGACTCCAGCCACGCGCTGTAATCGCCGTCCTGGATAAAGCAGACATCCATGCTGTCTTTCTTCTCCGCAACCGGAATTTGGCTCTCACGTGCCAGTGCACGCACCTCCGCCTTGTCTGCCGCCTCGCCGAGCGGGAATACGCAGCGCTCCAGTACCGAACGGGGCAAATTGGCCAACATGTACGACTGATCCTTCGGAGAACGCGCACGCATGAGCAGTGCCCTGCCCTGCGCATCGTGACCAATCCGTGCATAATGTCCAGTCGCGATATACTGTGCGCCGATCTCATCGGCATACTGACACAGAGAAACGAACTTTACCTTGCGGTTGCATACGACACAGGGGTTCGGCGTGCGTGCTGATTCATACTCGTGCTGAAAGTACGAGCGCACCTCCCGCTCGAACGTTTCCTCCTGATGGGCGATATACAGCGGGACATTGATTGCATCTGCAACGCGCTGTGCTTCGGCTGCGCCGTCTAATCCAACATCCATGTACAGGCCGTATACCTCATATCCCTGCTCTCTCAGCAGGCGGGCGGATACCGCGGAATCGACACCGCCCGAAAGTCCTAATACAACTTTTTTCATCCAAGCCTCCATTCATTGGGTGTCCAGAAGATATTATAAGGTCTTGGGCTGAAGCCGGTCAGCAGACCGCTGCGCACAATGACCTGATTGCGTTCAAACGCCAAAGGCAGAATGGGCATTTTACTCAGGAAATATTCATAGAAATCGGTCTCTGCCTGTTCCAGTGCGTCCGCAGATGCCGCCCGGACAAACATAATCTTGCTGTCCAGTGTGGCATCCGTGATTCTGCCGTAATTGAGCGAACCACCCGACATCAAAAGCGCACGTACATCAAAGTCAGGGGTCAAAATGACATCGCCGTAGTACAGATCAAAGTTTCCACTGTTCAGCGCCTGCTGGTACTGATCGAAAGGCAAGCTGTTAATGTTGAGCTGAATGCCAATCTGGCTGAATGCGGTGACCAACTGGCTGCACACGTTGCTCTTAAAGCTGTTTTCCGAATTGCACAGCAGGGTCAGCGTGATTTCCTCGCCCGAGCTGGTCTCTACCTTGCCGTCGCCGTCAATATCTCGAATACCCATCTGTGCCAGATAGGTATTCGCCTGTTCCAAGGCACCGGTCAAGCGGCTGTCTTCCAGCATTTCCGGCTGCGGATTGACCGGCAGAACGGCGGGATCTGCAAAGGTTTGCAGGGACGAGCGGCAAATCGAAGATCGATCGATAGCCAGGCTCAGCGCCTTACGAAAATTCTCATTGGATAAGAGCGGATGGGACATACGAACACCGAGATAGTGCAGTTCGGTGGTCGGCGTCTGGTAAACATCGACTGCACCCTTGATGGTTGCCGGGTCATCACTGATACGCTCAGCGCGTGTCAGCGAGATATCACCCGCCGCAAAGCTGCTGATGACCGCATCGGCACGTACGGTACCAACCAGATTGATCTGCGGTACGTTGGAAACCTTACCGCCATGCCAATTCTCATTGGGCAGCAGCAGGTAATCGGTATCACTCTGCGATGCTACAAACGGTCCGGTACCGATCGAAAACGTCTGATTCTCTGTTCCTTCTTTGAAAATCGGAATATCCAGAAGGCTCAGGAAGTGACTGTTCGGTGCACTCAGCGTAATCTGAATGGTTCGACTGTCGGTTGCACGAATGGAAGACATATAGGATGCGCGATTGTAATACATAGAGGTCGCAGTCGACTTTGCCAGACGATAGCTGTACACAACGTCGTCCGCGGTCACGTCCGAACCATCGGAAAATTTCAGTCCCTCTTTGAGTACCAGCGTGCAGCTGGTACCGCTCAGTTCATAGCTCTCACACAGAACCGGTTCGGGTTCGAACTTGTCGTTTAAGCAGAACAGTCCCTCATACAGTGCCTCACAGATGATGCGATTGATGGTAGAGCTCGAAGTGATCGGGTTGACCTTCTCGGCTGTATAATACGCGAGAGACACCTGACCGACCTGACGCTGACTGTCCGAAGTCATATTGGTCAGTGTTGAAGTTGTCTCATCCAGACGTTCGGTCAGCGTGCATCCGCACAGCAGGGACAGTGCCAAACCGCACGCGGTTACGCGCAGCAGTATTTTACCGGCCTTCTTCACAGACAAATCACCCCCGCTTGTACGCCCCGGTGTCCGTTGGTCGCACGGTGTGACCAGAAGACATCGGACATGCACTTGGTGCACAGGCCGCTGTTTATGATATTCTCCGGGGCAAGTCCAACCGATTGCAGCGTCATCTGCTGGATGCCCTGTAAGTCAACGTGATACTTCTTCCCTCTCGTCTGGATGAACGGTGCAACCCGTTCGCCCATCTGCGCACGCATAGCGTCCGGAACATCCGCATCGGTCTCAAAGCAGTCTTGGCAGATGGACGGTCCGATGACCGCAATCGTCGTTTCCCGGCATGCGCCGAGCGATACCATTTTCTCGACCGTCTTACCCGCGATTTCCTGCGCTGTGCCGCGCCAGCCTGAATGACAGACCGCGCACACCTTGGCGGTCGGATCGTAGAACAGCGTTACTACACAGTCCGCGTAAAAGCCCGCGATCGGCGTGTCCGGCAGAGCGGTGACCAGACCGTCCACTTTCCAGTCCATCGGCTGATGCAAACCGGTTCCCACATCTGCTTCCTTGACAATCTGTACACGGCTTTCGTGCACCTGCTGGGTCAGGGTAAAGCGCTCAAACGGAATGTGCAATGTGTCCGCGAGAATCTGATAATTGCGCCGGACGTTCTCCGGATCATCCCCGCGGTTAAACCCGAAATTCAGGCTTTCACAATCTCCGTGACTGACACCGCCCGATTTGGTCGTGAACGCATGGCGCACCGGCAGCCGGTCACAGGTATAATAAATCAAATCACCGCATCGTCTGCGGCGCATGGAGCTATGCATGGCTTTCCTCCTAAGGATCTTGCGGACGCGCAGGCCAAAGCCAGACGTGTCATATTTTGCAGTTTCCTGTCCGTTTTTTCACCGTATGAAACATAAACAGTGCATTGCGGGACAAGAATGGTTTAACTATGTTATTATACTACAATTATCCCGCTCTCTACAAGGGTTCTCCCCTGCTTTCCCTTTCTGTTTGTCAGGGTGTATAAATACATGTCAAAATTGTGCCTGCTCCTTGACAGGAAAGACAAAAGGCTATACAATATTTGTGGTAATACCTTTTGTAATATTCATCGGCGCCCAGGCCGTGAAACTTATGGTGGGTTATTATTACTTTGCAGATTTCTAAAAGTCAAAAATCCTGGAGGTGTTTCACAGAAATCATGATTGATACCATAATCACTCTGATCGTCGGTGTTGTCGGATTGGTTATTGGTGTGATCGTTGGCTGCCTGTATCGCAAAAAGGTAGCCGAAAAGGAAATCGGCAGTGCCGAACAAGAAGCCACCCGCATCATCAACGATGCAATCAAGGCTGGCGAAACCAAAAAACGTGAAGCGATTCTTGAGGCGAAAGACGAGATTCACAGAAGCCGTACCGAGGCTGAGCGTGAGATCAAGGAACGCCGCAACGAAACGCAGAAGCTCGAGCGCCGTCTGACCCAGAAGGAAGAAGCGCTCGACCGTAAAACAGATGCCCTGGATCAGAAGAATGAAGAGCTCAATCGCAAGCTCGCACAGGTTCAGAAGACCCAGGAATCGTGCGACCAGCTCAAAAATGAGCAGATTGCTGCGCTTGAGCGCATTTCCGGCTTGACCCGCGAAGAGGCGAAGGACTATCTGGTCTCCTCCATCGAGCAGGAAGCACAGCACGATGCAGCTGTTAAACTTCGAGAAATCAATCAGCGCACCAAGGAAGAAGCAGAAGCGACTGCCCGTGAGCTGATTTCTATTGCTATTCAGCGCTGCGCCGCTGACCACGTCGCTGAGGCAACCGTATCAGTTGTACCGCTGCCTAACGACGAGATGAAGGGACGCATCATCGGCCGCGAAGGCCGTAATATCCGCACGCTTGAAACGCTGACCGGTGTCGATCTGATCATCGACGACACCCCGGAGGCAATTACGCTGTCCTCTTTCGATCCGGTACGCCGCGAGGTTGCTCGCATGGCGCTGGAAAAGCTGATCGCAGACGGCCGCATCCATCCTTCCCGCATTGAAGAGATGGTTGAAAAGTCCAAGCGTGAGATCGACCAGATCATCAAGAGCGAAGGCGAACGCGCCATGTTCGAGACCGGTATCCACGGTCTGCATCCTGAGCTTGTCAAGCTGCTCGGTCGCCTCCGTTACCGTACGAGCTACGGACAGAACGTTCTGCTCCACTCGATCGAGGTTGCGCACGTCGCAGGTATGCTCGCTTCCGAGCTGGGTCTTGACCCGGTGCCCGCGCGCAGAGCTGGGCTTCTGCATGATATCGGCAAGGCAGTCGATCATGAGGTCGAAGGCTCTCATGTCAGCATCGGTGTCGATCTGGCCAAGAAGTACAAGGAAAATCCCCAGATTGTTCATGCAATCGCAGCGCATCACGGCGACGTAGAGCCGCAGACCGTCATCGCTTGCCTCGTACAGGCAGCGGACGCAATCTCTGCCGCTCGTCCGGGTGCACGCCGCGAGAATCTGGAAAACTACATCAAGCGTCTGGAAAAGCTGGAAGAGATTGCAAACACCACGTCCGGTGTTTCCAGCTCCTATGCAATCCAGGCTGGACGCGAGATCCGCATTATCGTCAAGCCCGATGAGGTTTCTGACGATAAGATGATCCTGCTTGCCCGCGATATCGCAAAGCATATCGAGGACGAGCTGGACTACCCGGGTCAGATCAAGATCAATATGATCCGCGAGACCCGCGCAGTAGACTACGCAAAATAACAAAAATTCCGACAACACCGCTAAAAGGGAGAAGCACACAGCTTCTCCCTTTTTTATGCCCCAAAACAAAAACGCACCGCGTATGCAGTGCGTTTACTTGTTCTCATCATGCACTCTTTCGGCAGCTGAGCAAGATCACTTGTCGCTTGCGTCCAAGCTCCTTGAGCAGTGCAATGCCCCGCTCGGTGCGGGCATCGTCCGACGTCAGGAACGGATCATCCAGAATCAGAGGCGCTTCCTTGGCGCCTGCCAGAGTCTCACAGACTGCAAGACGCAATGCCAAATACAGCTGATCGCGTGCACCCGAAGACAGCTGACGCTCGTTTAACAGCTGGCCGTCGGCTCCCGCAGTCCGTGCGCGGAACTGATCGTCCAGACGAATTTCCTGGTAGTTATCCGCAGTCAAATATGCCAGATAGGACTGTGCCAAACTGGTGATCTGCGGCGATACCCTTGCCTGCAAAGCTGCGTTTTCAGAAGACACGATCTGGCGTGCGTGCTCTACCGCCTGATACTGCTTTTGCAGCTGCACAATGCGCTCCTTACATGCGGACAGCTTTGCGCGAATCTCTTCCATCGTTCCGATCATGTCTGCCTGTCCCTGCAAGCGAGAGAGCTGTTCTCGCGCAGCGTCCAGCACACGGCGTGCCTCAGACTGTCTTGCACCCAGTGCATCCAGCTGCTGTCTGACCGCATCCGCTTCTTCGTCGTCTTCCGGGCCGCGCTGGATTTCCAAAATGACATCACCCAATGCACTCTGTTCGCGTCGGATGAGCTGCAAGTCTGCCATCGCCGAGCGAATGACCTCGGCTGCTTCCTCTACGTTCGTTACCCGCGAAGATAGCTTTTTGCCTGCGTCAATCACGCGGTCACGTTCCTCAAGCAGTACCGATGCTGCCATGCGCTGTTCGTCCAGAATGCGCTGGTACTCGATTTCGAGCTGCTTTTTTTCTTCATCCATATCAGGAAGCGGTGCAGGCGGCTTCTGTACACTGCCAAGGAAGGTCAGCAGCAAGCACACAATCGCGAGTGCAGAAAGCACCATCGGCAAGGCGCTGGTATTGAGCATACCGGCCACGTTCTCCATCTCCGGGAACCACTCGACCTGCATAATACCGGTTGCTGCGGCCAGTACACCAAAGATAAAGGCAAAAACACCGGCGACCCATCGAATCTTGGGTCTGGTCGTTCGATCGACCTCGATCTCACGGTCATGCTGTGCCTTTTCCATGCGCTCGATGGCCTCACGGCGGCGTGTTTCAACTGCCGGCATGTTTTCGCGCTTCTCGCGTTCCAGTCGCACCGCACCTTCGTAGCCGTACAGCACCTCAGCTGCTTCCCTGACCAAAGCTTCATCAGGTACACGGTTCTTGATCTCCCGGATACGCTGCTCGCGCTCCTCTCTTAGCACGCGTCTGCGGCTTTCCTGATCGGCCTGCTGTTCGGTAAACGCCTGATAACTGCGCTCATAGGCATCCTGTGCCTTTTGCGCTTCGCGTTCCAGGCTGCGGCACTTCTCTTTTTGCTTGGCAATGTCATGAGACAGGCTTTCCAGCTGTTCCAGCTGCTCTTCCAGCTTGGTCTGTTCGCTCTGTGCCTCGGGCAGCTCGCCGTGTCCCCTGCCTGAACGGATATCCAATCGCCAGCGATCCAGTCGCGCCAGCGCCTTGGCTGCGCTTCCGGTCGCGTCGCCGGTCTGTGCCATCGAGCTGAGCAGCTCCTGCAATTCTTCCGACGGACGGTTCATGTCCTCGCCGTCTACCATCATACTGGACAGGAATGCATCCTCACCCATGCCGAGCAGCACCTGACCGCAGTTTTTCGCGGTCAGCAATCTGCACTTTTCTCCGGTGTCGGTATAGAACGCGTCGAAATCCTGCATCGGCCCACCCTTGCCGGTCTGGCGCACGATGGTGACCGCTCTGCCGTTCCACTCAATTTCCAGTCTGCCGCTCATCGCGTGCCCGTCCTGCGGCACATAGCGGGTTTTATCCGAAAGTGCCTGCTGGGTGTCGCGCCGCGCGGTGTTGAGTCCGTACAGCATCACACGCAAAAATGCGCACAGTGTGGATTTTCCCCAGCCATTCGGCAGAACCAAATGAGAAAATCCATCCGCAAATTCTATTTTTCGGCCGTTCATATTGCCGAAATGTCCTTGCAATGATCGTAATTTCATCTCTTGCTCCGTTTATCTTTAACATTATCATGAAAACTTTATACAATCGTATATCAGTATAGCATACTTTCACTTTTCCCTCAAGCATCATACCAATTTCTGCGTTTGTAAATTCGTCCGCTGTACGTGGAAAGTTTACGCGTTTTTCCTCTTGACTTTGCTATGTTAAAGTGGTAGACTAATGCTACAAACTTACAGAGGCTGGTTATGATTGCCCACCTTATCGATTTGCACCGGGTTTTAACCCGATGACTTGGAAAGAAAAAGGAGATATCCCTATGAAGAAGAACAGACTGTTCGCCCTGCTGTGCGCAGGCGCTCTTTCTGCCTCTATGCTGACTGCCTGCGGTGGCAGCCAGGATTCCTCTGCCAATAACGCATCGTCTGACGCGTCCACCGACTCGACCGAAACCGCGGAAGACACGACTTCGCTCAAGTACATTCAGGACAAGGGCACTCTGGTACTGGGTCTGGACGACCAGCTCCCTCCCATGGGCTTCCTGGATGAGTCCGGTACGATCGTTGGATTCGATATCGATGTCGCTGAAAAGGTCTGCGAGAAGCTGGGTGTTGAGCTGGTAACCCAGCCCATCAACTGGGATTCCAAGCAGATGGAGCTGGACACCAAGAACATCGACTGCATCTGGAACGGTCTGTCCTGGTCGGAAGAACGCGACGAGGCAATGACGCTCAGCATCCCCTATCTGGAAAACCACATGGTCCTGGTCGTACCGACCGATTCCACTTACCAGACCATGGATGATCTGTCCGGCAAGAACATCGCGCTCCAGTCCGGTTCTACCGCACAGGAAGCATTCGATGCCGAGCCCAAGCTCAAGGACAACACCACCATGATCGGTATGGACAACAATATGTCCTGTCTGCTCGACGTTGAAAGCGGTGCTTCTGATGCCGCTCTGATGGATGAGACCGTTGCAAACTACCTGATCGAAACCGGCGGCAGAAACCTGCGCGTCATGGATGATTTCCTCTATGCAGAAACCTACGTCATCGGCTTCCGTAAGGGCGAAACCCAGCTGGCAGATGCGGTAAACAATGCGCTGGTTGAGCTTAAGGCTGACGGTACGCTGGCTGAGATCTCTACCAAGTGGTTCGGCTCCGACATCACGACCGTTGAAGCTCCGGCTGAAAACGCAGATAGCGCAGCTTAACCTTGTTATACCTGCACAAACTAAGAGCGGATTTTTATCCGCTCTTTTTCTGCGGCAGGGCTTTCTTTTACGCTTTCCTATGTTATAATGTTATCTGCGTAATTTCCAACTACAACCAGGGAGGAACACATGATCTTTGATACAACCGCAGTCACTGAACTCATTGATAAAATTATAGGCATGATGCCTGTCTTATTGGACGGCACCGTTGACGTCATCAAAATCTTTTTCTGGACCGTCATCCTTTCCGTGCCGCTCGGCTTTCTCGTTGCACTCGGCCGCAATCTCCGCTTGGGATTCCGGATCGGCCGCTTTGATGTCCGCCCGATCTCCTGGATCGTCCAGCTCTACCAGCTCATTATGCGCGGCACGCCGCTCATGCTGCAGCTGATGTTCATTATGTATGCGCCGTACTACCTGTGGCACGTTAGCATGAACCGCTTTACAGCAACGATCTTCGCGTTTGCAATCAACTATGCCGCTTACTTCGGCGAGATCTTCCGCTCGGGCATTGATTCCATTCCGCGCGGTCAGTACGAGGCGGCAAAAATGCTGGGCTACACCAAGACCCAGACCTTCTTCCGCATCATTCTGCCTCAGGTCGTCAAGCGCGTCATCCCGCCCACCGGCTCGGAATTCATGGTACTGATTAAAGACTCTGCGCTGGCAAACGTCATCGGACAGCCTCAGCTGTTCGATTCGGCAAAGAAGTTAATGTCGAGCAGCTCCAGCATTCTTCCGCTGGTCATTGCCGGTGTCATCTTCCTGATTCTGAATGCAGTGGTCGAATATGCCTTCAAACTGTGCGAGAAAAAGCTCAACTACTATAAAGGGTAATCATATATGAATCTGATCGAAGCAAAAAAGATTAAAAAGTCATTTGGACGACTGGAAGTCCTCAAGGGTATCTCTTTACAGGTTTCTGAGGGACAGGTCGTTTCCATTATCGGCCCTTCGGGCTCGGGTAAATCCACGCTGCTGCGCTGCCTCACCCAGCTCGAAACCGCCGATCAGGGTGAAATCACGGTATGCGGTGAAAAAATGATGTGGACCGAGTCCGGTCGTGCGGTATACGCGAACAAGAACACGCTGCACAACATCATTTTGAATGTCGGACTGGTATTCCAGAACTTCAATCTGTTCCCGCATTTCTCGGTTCTGGAAAACCTGATCGATGCGCCGATTCGCATTCGCGGTGTCTCCCGTGAAGAAGCAACGCAGCGTGCGCGTGAGCTGCTGCGCAAGATGGATCTGGCATCCAAAGAGAATTCTTATCCCTGCGAGCTGTCCGGCGGTCAGCAGCAGCGCGTCGCAATCGCACGCGCCCTCGCCATGCAGCCCCGCATCCTGTTCTTTGACGAACCGACTTCGGCGCTCGACCCCGAGCTCACCGGTGAGATCCTCAAGGTCATTCGTGAACTGGCACAGGAACACATGACCATGGTAATTGTCACACATGAGATGGCTTTTGCACGAGATGTGGCAGATCATGTCATCTTTATGGCAGATGGTGTAATCATTGAGGAAGGAACGCCTCAACAAGTGTTCGAAAATACTCAAAATGCACGCACACAGGCCTTTTTGAGCAGGTTTTCACAGAATTCCTAATTATCCTCCGTTTTCCATCCGCTATTCTGGACACTTTTCATAAAAAAGAGTTTACAACGTCTCAAAAATGCGCTAAAATAAGGGTAAGGTCAGTATTTCCGGCCTTGCCCTTTTGTTTTGTTCACTCCTGAAAAAAATGGTATGTTTTTTGTTATTTCCTGTTGAACTTGTGCTTGGTTTTTGGTACAATCATTACAGGACAAATTTGTGCGGTTCCCGCATGGATTTCTCTGCGGGAAAACACCGGCTATCCCCGGTTTAATTCCCAGTAAAAAAATTTTTTTAATGGAGATGTTTCACATGGATTCTTTTAGCGCTTCTCTGATGAAGGATAAGAGAGAGATCATTATCGCTCCCACCATCTATAAGTTCCAGAACTTCGGCGAGTTCGCTCAGGAGTTCGCACTCGGCGAGCGTGATGTCGTTCTGACCAACGAGTTCATCTACAAGCCCTTTATGGAGCAGTACAATCTGGCTTGCACCTATGTCTTCCAGGAGACCTTCGGCGCTGGCGAGCCTTCCGAGGCTATGATCGAGACCATGTACGAGCGCATCCCGTACGATTCCTATGACCGTGTCATCGCAATCGGCGGCGGCGCTATCATGGACCTGTGCAAGCTGCTCGGCTGCAAGCGCCCCTCTTCCGTACATGAGCTGTACTTCAAGAGAGAGCCTGTTGTACATGAGAAGGAAGTTATCGCAATCCCCACCACCTGCGGCACCGGTTCTGAGGTTACCAACATTTCCGTTGCGATCGTTAAGGACGAGAAGGACGGCAAGCTGACCGGCGGCGAGACCAAGCTCGGTCTGGTTTCCGACGACATCATCCCCAACAAGGTTTGCCTCATCCCCGATCTGCTCAAGACCCTGCCCTACAAGCCCTTCGCTGCTTCCGCAATCGACGCGCTGATTCATGCGACCGAGTCTTTCCTGTCTCCCCATCGTAAGACCGTTACCTCTGAGATGTACTCGGTCAAGGCTATGGAGATGATCCTCGAAGGCTTCCGCCGCATCGCTCTGGAAGGCCCCGACGCTCGTCTGGATTACCTCGGCGAGTACGTTACCGCTTCCTTGTACGCTGGTATCGCTTTCCTGAAGGCTGGCTGCGCTACCGTTCACGGTATGTCCTTCCCCCTCGGCGGCACCTACCATGTACCGCACGGCGAGTCTAACTACGCTCTGTTCAGCAAGATCCTCGAAGTTTACGACGAGTATCAGCCGGACGGCGAGCTGGGCAAGTTCAAGGAAATCGTTGCTCGCTGCCTGGGCTGCACCAAGGACGACGCTCTGCGCACCCTGAATGTAACCCTGGAGAAGGTTCTGCCCCTCAAGCCCCTGCATGAGTACGGCTTTACCGAGGCTGACATCACTGGTTTCCCGGTATCCGTTATGGAGAACCAGCAGCGCCTGATCACCAACTCTTACCGTCCGATGACCAAGGAGCTTATGGAGCGCATCTATCGCGAGTGCTTCTAATCTAAACTCTTATTCCTCACGGATGCGAACAACGGAGTCGATTCCCTCTCGGGATCGACTCCATCTATGCAGCGGCTCCGGTCTTTCATAAGACCGGATTCTCTGCTGATTCCGATTCCGAATTATTTGAAAGAAAGGATACTGTTTCTGTTATGATGACCAAGGACCAGTACATTGAATCCCTGCGCAAGCTGAACCTCAACCTCTGGATGTTCGGCAAGAAGATCGAAAATCCGGTCGATGACCCGGTAATCCGTCCCTCGCTCAACTCCTTCGCTGCTACCTACGAGCTGGCTGAGGATCCCCAGTACGAGGACCTGATGACCGCTACTTCTCACATCACCGGCAAGAAGATCAACCGCTTCACCCACATGCATCAGTCCACCGACGACCTCATCAAGAAGGTTAAGATGCAGCGTCTGCTCGGTCAGAAGACCGCTGCTTGCTTCCAGCGCTGCGTTGGTATGGATGCCATGAACGCTGTCTTCTCCTCTACCTACGAGATCGACGAGGCTTGCGGCACCAAGTACCACGAGAACTTCGTTAAGTTCCTGACCCGCGTTCAGGACGAGGACCTCGCTGTTGACGGCGCTATGACCGACGTTAAGGGTGACCGCGGTCTGGCTCCCTCCAAGCAGGCTGATCCCGATCTGTTCCTTCATGTCGTTGAGCGTACCCCCGAGGGCGTTTACGTCACCGGTGCAAAGGCTCATCAGACTGGCTTCGTAAACTCTCACGAAGTTCTGGTTATGCCCACCATCGCAATGCGCGAGGGCGACGAGGATTACGCAATCTCCTTTGCAATCCCCACCGACTCCGAGGGCATCACCCTGATCTACGGCCGTCAGTCCTGCGATACCCGTAAGCTCGAAGAGTACAACGATATCGACGTCGGCAACAAGGTTTATGGCGGTCACGAAGTTCTGGTCATCTTTGATCACGTTTTCGTTCCGAACGATCGCATCTTCCTCAACGGTGAGGTTAAGTTCGCCGGCATGATCGTTGAGCGTTTCGCTGGCTATCACCGTCAGTCTTACGGCGGCTGCAAGGTCGGCGTAGGCGACGTTCTGATCGGTGCTACCGCTCTGTCGGTTGACATGGCTGGCTGCGCAAAGGCTTCCCACGTCAAGGACAAGCTCATCGAGATGGTTCACCTCAACGAGACCCTGTACTGCTGCGGTATCGCTTGCTCTTCTCAGGGCTCCAAGACCAAGTCCGGTAACTACCTGATCGACCTGCTGCTGGCAAACGTCTGCAAGCAGAACGTTACCCGCTTCCCCTACGACATCGCTCGTCTGGCTCAGGACCTGGCTGGCGGCGCGATGGTTACCCTGCCGTCCGAGGCTGACTTCCGTCACCCCGAACTGCACGCTTACATCGACAAGTACTTCAAGGGCGTCGCTTCGGTTTCCACCGAGGACCGTATGCGTGTCCTCCGACTGATCGAGAACATGACCATGGGTACCGCTGCTGTCGGCTACCTGCCCGAGTCCATGCACGGCGCTGGTTCGCCGCAGGCTCAGCGCATCATGATCTCCCGTCAGTGCAATATGGAGATGAAGAAGGAGCTTGCCAAGAAGATCGCTCGTATCGACTAAGAGATCCGTTTTCTTTCAGAAAGGCACTCTGCACCGAGTGCCTTTCTCCTTATCAAATTGTTTTTCGCCGGTTCTCCCCGTTCCGGCTCGCTGGAGGTTCTCCCGATGCGTAAAGTCGCTGTCAAGTTCTGTGGCGGCTGCAATCCCGGCTACGACCGCGGTGCCGCTTATCAAAAAATCCGGGAAGCCGTTGCCGACCGCGCGCAGATCTCTCTGCCCGCCGAGGGTGAGTCCTATGATGCGCTGCTCATTATCCGCGGCTGCACCGGCTGCCCCTATCTCTACGAGGAGATCGACGCAAACGAACGCATTCTTTGCGTCAAACAAGATGACATCCCGGAAGTCATTGAAAAAATCCGGAACCTATAAAGAAATATTTTATTGAGGATGATACTTCATGAAGAAAGTAAGGATTCTGTCTCCCGATGAGGCTGCCCTGCTCGTACAGGACGGCGACACGATTGCTACCGGTGGTTTCGTAAGCTGTGCTTGCCCTGAGACCCTGTCCAAGGCGCTCGAAAAGCGTTTCCTGGAAACCGGTCATCCGAAGGATCTGACCCTGTTCTTTGCTGCTGGTCAGGGCCACCGCGACGGTACCGGCGGCGACCACTACGGTCACGAAGGTATGGTTAAGCGCGTTATCGGCGGTCACTGGGACCGTGCTCCCCGTCTGGGCGAGCTGGCGCTGGCAAACAAGATCGAGGCTTACAACCTGCCTCAGGGCGTTATCTCTCACATGTACCGTGATATCGCCGCGCACAACATCGGCACCATCACCCATGTTGGTCTGAAGACCTTCGCTGACCCCCGCAACGGCGGCGGTAAGCTCAACGAGTGCACCAAGGAAGATCTGGTCAAGATCGTAAACATCGAAGGTCAGGAGCGCCTGCTGTACAAGGGCTTCCCGATCAACGTCGTTTTCCTGCGCGCTTCCTACTGCGATGAGTACGGCAACTGCACCGTGCATCGCGAGATCGGCCCCCTCGACGTTACCGCTATGGCACAGGCCTGCAAGAACTCCGGCGGCCGCGTTATCGTTCAGGTCGAGAAGATCGTTCAGGGCGGTTCGCTCGATCCCAAGCTGGTTGCAATTCCCGGCATCTATGTTGACTCGGTTGTTATCGGCACCGAGGAAGAGAACATGCAGTGCCTGGGCATGCCGTACGACGGCGCACTGACCGGTGAGTTTCGCATCCCGGTTGATGCAATCCCGCCCATCCCGATGGACGCAAAGAAGATCATCGCTCGTCGTGCTGCTATGGAGCTTCCGCCCGATGCAATCGTTAACCTGGGCACCGGCGCTCCTGAGAAGATCGCAAACGTTGCTGCTGAGGAAGGTATCTCGGACAAGATGACCCTGACCGTTGAGGCTGGTTCCATCGCAGGCGTTCCCTACGGCGGCACCCAGTTCGGTGCAGCTGCAAACGCTATGTGCATCATCCCCCACAACGTACAGTTCGACTTCTATCAGGGCGGCGGCCTGGATGTCGCTTTCCTCGGTCTGGCTGAGACCGCTCCCAACGGTGACCTGAACGTTTCCAAGTTCGGTACCCGTCTGGCTGGTGCTGGCGGATTCATCGACATCACCCAGAATGCAAAGAAGGTCGTTTACTGCGGTACCTTCACCGCAAAGGGCCTCAAGACCGAGTGCAAGGACGGCAAGCTGGTCATCACCCAGGAAGGTGCAAAGAAGAAGTTCGTCAAGCAGGTTGAGCACATCACCTTCTCCGGCGATTACGCAAACGAAGTACATCAGCCTGTTCTGTACATCACCGAGCGCGCTGTCTTTGAACTGCGCCCCGAAGGCGTTACCCTCATCGAGATCGCTCCCGGCATCGACATGCAGACTCAGGTTCTCGATCAGATGGATTTTGTTCCCAAGATTGCTGACGAAGTGAAGCTGATGGATGCCCGCATTTTCCGTGAGGAAAAGATGGGCCTCGCAAACGACTAAAAGCAAATTGTTAAATTTTTATCATATTAAGACCTTTGTTTGGTTTTTCCTGGTAAAAATTTGGCGTTTCGCACGAAAAAATTTTGAGAAATCTTATTTTTTCTCTTCCATTTTGCTGAAAAGTTTGATAAAATTATAACGAAGTGAAGGGCGGCTCGCCCGCCCTTTCTAATCCATCCTGGCAGCGGCAATTACCTGCCGTTACCTTGATCGAAACAAAAAGGAGAGTTTCCAATGAACGTGTACATTTGTTCTGCAGCCCGTACTGCTATTGGTACTTACGGCGGCACCCTGCGTGACGTGCATTCCTCTGTGCTGGGCACTGCTGCAGCGAAGGCTGCAATCGAGCGCGCTGGCGTTGACAAGGAAGCCATTGACGAGGTCGTTTTCGGCCAGGTTCTTCAGGGCGGTGTCGGCCAGAACGTAGCCCGTCAGGTTATGGTCGGTGCTGGTCTGCCTCTGACCACCCCCGCTATGACCCTCAACAAGGTCTGCGCTTCCTCCATGCGTGCTATCTCCCTCGGCTCTCAGATCATCCGTTCCGGCGAGAATCAGCTGATGCTGGTCGGCGGTTGTGAGTCGATGTCCGGTGCTCCCTACATCTCCCGCAATATGCGTTGGGGCGCTCGCATGAACGATGTCAAGCTGGTAGACATGATGGTTTACGACGGCGTATTTGACGTGTTCAATCAGTACCACATGGGTATCACCGCTGAGAACGTTGCTGAACAGTACGGCATCACCCGTGAGATGCAGGACCAGATCGGCTACGAGTCTCAGATGAAGGCTGCTAAGGCTATCTCCTCCGGTCGCTTCAAGGACGAAATCGTCCCGATTGAGGTCAAGAAGAAGAAGGAAACCATTATTTTCGATACCGACGAGCATTGCCGTCCGGGCACCACTCTCGAGGGTCTGGCTAAGCTGCGTCCCGCATTCAAGAAGGACGGCACCGTTACCGCTGGTAACGCTTCCGGCATCAACGACGCCGGCGCTGCTATGATCATCGCTTCTGAGGACTACGTCCGTGCACACGGCCTCAAGCCCCTCGCAAAGATCCGCTCCTTCGGTTCTGTCGGCTGCGATCCCTCCATCATGGGTATCGGCCCGATCGAGTCCAGCCGTCAGGCTCTCAAGCGTGCTGGCCTGACCGTTGCTGACCTCGACCTCGTCGAGTCCAACGAGGCTTTCGCTGCTCAGGCTGCTGCTGTTAACCGCGAGCTCGGCTTCGACATGGATAAGGTTAACGTAAACGGCGGCGCGATCGCTCTGGGTCACCCGATCGGTGCTGCTGGCTGCCGTATCACCACCACCCTGATCTATGAGATGATCAAGCGTGACGCAACCCTCGGTCTGGCTACCATGTGCATTGGCGGCGGTATGGGCGAGGCTCTCATCGTTGAGCGCGATGAGCTGTGCAAGTAAAATAATTAACTTCCCAATTGTGGCAGTCGGGACGGCTCCCCGCCGTCCCCCCTACCCAAACTGACCTCAAAGGAGATTTTTTATCATGACTGATGTAGTAGTTGAGAAAAAGGGTCATGTTGCCATCGTTAAGATCGAGCACATGAAGGCCATGAACGCGCTGTCTACCGATATGTACGCACAGCTCGAAGAGGCTTTTGACGAAGTCGGCAAGATGGACGACGTTTACTGTGTCATCCTCACCGGTTCCTCTACCGTCAATAAGAAGGGCAAGACCGTTAACTCCTTCGTTGCTGGCGCTGACATCGCTCAGATGTCTACCATGACCGTTGCTGAAGGCAAGGCATTCGGTAACGATTCTAACCGCGTTTGCTGGAAGATCGAGAACTTCAAGCGCCCGGTTATCGCTGCAATCAACGGCTTCTGCCTGGGCGGCGGCTGCGAGCTGGCTATGTCCTGTGACATCCGTCTGGCTTCCGACAACGCTCTGTTCGGTCAGCCCGAAGTTGGTCTGGGCATCACCCCGGGCTGCGGCGGCACCCAGCGTCTGGCTCGCCTGATCGGCATGGGCAAGGCGAAGGAACTGCTCTACACCGCTCGCGGCAACTACACCGCACAGGACGCTCTGGCTATGGGCCTGGTCAACTACGTTTATCCGCTCGATCAGCTGATGGACGAGGCTATGAAGCTGGCTGAAGAAATCGCAGCACAGGCTCCGATCGCTGTTTCGCTGGTTAAGGAAGCTGTCAACGTTGGCATGCAGACCGACCTCAACTCTGCTCTGAAGCTCGAAGGCAACTGCTTCGGCGAGTGCTTCGCAACCGAGGATCAGAAGTACGGCATGGCTTGGTTCCTGGACAAGAACCGCGACAAGCCTGCTAAGGAGTTCAAGAATAAGTAAGCGTTCCGGGGCCGCTCCGGCGGCTATTACTTGCGCATTTTTGCGTCAATTGTTAGAGGAGAGAGAGTAACATGAAAGTTTGTGTATTCGGCGCCGGCAATATGGGTGCGCGCATCGCAGAAGTTTTCCTGACCCATGATCACGAAGTAACTATGGTCGACATCAAGGACGAGTTCCTTGCTGGCGGCGTAAAGCGCATTGAGGGCGACCTGAATTTCCTGGTTCGCAAGGAAAAGATGACCGCAGAGCGCGTTGCTGATCTGCTGGGCAACCACCTGAAGACTTCTACCGACCGCAATGTTGCCAGCGATGCTGACTTCGTTATCGAAGTTATCCTGGAAAACATGGAGCTCAAGAAGGATCTGCTGCGCGATCTGGACAAGATCTGCCCCGAGCACACCATCTTCGCTTCCAACACTTCGGCTCTGTCGATCACCGAGATGGCTGCTTCCATCCCGCATCGCTCCGATAAGTTCATTGGCTGCCACTTCTTCAACCCGGCTCAGATCATGAAGCTCGTTGAGGTTACCCGCGCTATGCAGACCTCCGACGAGACCTTCAAGTTCGCTTACGATCTGATGACCTCGCTTGACAAGATTCCGGTTGCTGTACACGAAGGCCCTGGCTTCGTTGTAAACCGCATCCTCATCCCGATGATGAACGAGGCAATCGGTATCTACGCTGACGGTCTGGCTTCCCCGTCCGACATCGATATCGCTATGCAGAACGGCGCTGGCATGAAGTCCGGCCCGCTCCATACCGCTGACCTGGTTGGCCACGACGTTAACCTGGCAATCATGGAGACCCTGTACCGCGAGACCGGTGACCCGAAGTATCGTCCCCATCCGCTGCTCCGCAAGATGGTTCGCGCTGGCTGGCTGGGCCAGAAGACCGGTAAGGGCTTCTTCACCTACGACGGCCCCTTCGGCAAGGAAGTTCCCGGCGGCGATCTGACCGTTCGCTAAACCAAAAAACTCTCCATTTCAAACTGTGCTGACCGCGCAGTTTGAAACATAGAAAATCCCCTGGTGATTGCACCAGGGGATTTTTTTCGCTTAATTTGCGCCAAAGAACAGTCGGACAAAAAAGGCAGATGAGACAAAGGCGGTCAAATCTCCGATGAGTGCCGCCGGTACTGCGTATCGCGTGCTCTTGAGTCCCAAACTGCCCGCGTACAGGCTGATGGTGTAAATACTGGCTTCCGATGCCCCCAACATGACCGCTGCCACACGTCCGGCATAGCTGTCCGCGCCTGCGCGCTGCATGATATCGGCTCCGAGTGCCAGTCCACCGCCGCCGCTGATCGGTTTTAACAGCACCAGCGGTGCACACGCCTCAGGAATGCCCAGGCACGAGAAAATCGGACGCATCATCGCGCCAAGCCAATCAATCGCTCCCGATGCGCGCAGCATATAGACCGCAGTCAGCAGTCCAACCATAGTCGGTGCAATCGCAGCCGCGGTCTTAGCTCCCTTTTTCGCGCCCTCCAGAAAATTTGAAAATACGTCTACGCCCCGTATCTGCGCAAACATCGTCACGCACGCCAGCAGCGCAGGTACCAGCCATTCTGCCATTTTTTCTCCTTTCCTCCCGGTGTCTCGCGAAAAATCTTACCCTCTCGACCGCGTTCGACAGAACTTTTCCACCGTTTTATGCGATAATACCGTTGGAAGACCGGTCATCTGTCCTGCCTTGGACAATCCGGAAACAATGGCCGCAGGCAGCGCGCCGCAAACAGCGCTGCCGCTACTGAGAGTATGGATGCACCCCAAACAGCCGGCATAATGTCAAATGGCGCCTGCGCACCCATCCCGGCACGGAGCGCGGCCACCGTCGTCGGAATCAGCTGTATGGATGTCGTGTTGAGAATGATGAGCGTCAGCACGCGGTCGGGACTGCCGCGCCGTCCCGCAGTCTCATACAGCCGATCGGCCGCACGCAGCCCCAACGGTGTCGCGGCGTTGGACAATCCCAGCACATTCGCCGTGATACTCGCGCCAACCAGCTCCATACTCTCCCGATCGTTCCCTGCTCGCCCAAACAGCGGCCGCAAGATTGGCCGCAAGATATGTGCGATTCCAGAACCCAACCCGGATGCGGATACCACAGACATAAATCCAGACCAGAACATCATCAGGCCGATCATCTCAATCAGCAGCTTGATCGCCTGTCCGGCTCCCTGTGCCGCCGCCTGTGAGACCTCCGCCATCCGTCCCGATGCCATTGCTCCAATCCAGGCAATGCATAAAAACGCTGTCCAGATCTTTGACAGCACTTCGACCGCCTCCTTACTATCCCAGCCCCGTTTTTCAGAGGAGAGTTACAACATGAATCAGAAATCTAGCGGCATCGTCCGCAAAATCGATGATCTCGGGCGTATCGTTCTGCCCGCCGAGATGCGCCGTGCACTCGAACTCAGTGTACAGGATCCTGTCGAAATTCAAGTGCAAGGGGATCACATCATTCTCAGAAAACATACCTCTGCCTGCGCGTTCTGCGGCGCGGTCGGACAACTTACCACCTTCCGTGGAAAGTATGTCTGTCCCGACTGTATCCGCTCACTGCGCTGTCTCTGACTCTTTCTGCCGCGTACCCTCTTGGGCTGCGCGGTATTTTTCTTTGGTCGCCATTCCGCCGCGAATGTGCCGTTCCCGCTTATTTTTCCCCAAAACCTCCTGTACTTCGGTATATAACACGCCGTTGAGCTGACGCAGACGCGCCGTAATATCCTTATGTACCGTCGACTTGCTGACACCAAACTTCTTCGCCGCCTGCCGCACGGTCGCTCCTTCCTCTACGATGTACTGTCCCAGTCGTATCGCCCGTTCTTCCGGCAAGCCTTTCATGTCCGTCCCCTCCGCATTCAATCTTGTGCTTCCAGCTTATGCGCTTCGCCCTGCTTTTAGGACTGCTTTTTTCTGTGGATTTGCCTAGTGCGGTCACCTGATTTATCTCTCGGTCATAGGCTGACTTGAGGCCACGCCTCAAATCCACAGTATTGGAGCGATGACTATGTTCTATGACCCCCTTGCACCCTGCCGTGATGCCAGGGATGGCTGCGAAACGCCTCCCACCGATGAGGACAACGGCAACCAGAATGGAGGCAACGGAAACAATGAACCTTCTACCCCCGATCTCACCCCGCCGATCTCCCCGACACCGCCAGACGATGACCAGGACGAGAATGGGCAGAATGGTACCCTGCCAGTCGATGCAATCGACCCCAGACTTCTTGCGCTCGCAATGGGCTTCGTCCCCTACCAGTCTTGGGAAACGCCCTATGCGACCGATGTCGCCCTCTCCCGCGGCACCATCTTCCCCGGTCTCGACAAACCCTTCCTCGGCGAACGCCCCGTCTTCGATTCGCCGTCTCTCAGATGGGGGGGCTGATCCGATGACCGAACGCCAAAACATGCTGCGCACCGTCCAGATGCACGATTTTGCCCTACTTGAAGCCGCAGAATACCTGGACGCTTATCCCCAGAACGCCGATGCACTCGCCTATTTCAAAACCCAGCAGGCACTCTATCAGGCCGCTGTTGATGCCTACACCCAGAAATATGGCCCGCTGCAATACAAAAACGGCAAGTATGACAATATGTGGTCTTGGGTCGACGACCCCTGGCCCTGGGAAGGAGCGGATCAATAACCATGTGGACTTACGAGAAAAAATTACAGTATCCCGTCAAGATCAAAACCCCCAATCCGGCAATGGCAAAGCTCATCATCACTCAGCTGGGCGGCCCGGATGGTGAAATGGGCGCGACTACGCGTTATATGAATCAGCGATATACCATGCCTTATGCCATTGGCAAGGCTGTGCTCACGGATATCGCCACGGAGGAAATGGCGCACCAGGAGATGATTGCGGCCATTGTTTACCAGTTGACCCGTAATCTCACCCCGGAACAGATCAAGGAAGGCGGCTTTGACGCCTATTTCGTTGACCACACGACCGGTATCTACCCGCAGTCCGCGGCTGGCAATCCGTTTACTGCGGCTGCGCTGCAGTCTAAGGGCGACGCGATCACCGATCTGTTTGAAGACCTTGCAGCAGATGGTGCATGGTCTGGCGCACAACTCAAAACCGCCAATGAATGCATACGGGCACCGTTCGGCTGCCCGGTGCGCGTCGTCCGACCTCGATTCGCTGGATGAGCAGCTGCACGGCATACCCAGTTAAGGTACGCAGTGGTCGGCAGGTGTGTTTGGTCTGTGCAGGCCCTTCCGACTCGGTCTGCGGCGCACGCAAGCGTGCAAGATCTCGTTTGAGCTGCTCGGTCAGCGTCTGGGCTTCGCTCTCCGAAATGCGTCCGGCGGCGCGATCGAGATACAACAGGCGCAGACTTCTTCGGTACTGCTCCTGCATACGTGCGCGCAGCTCATCAAGATTGGTCTGGTCTGCCTGCTCAGCTGAATGCAGGTCAATTTGCACGTTGTATGTGTTTATAAGGGTATTGATCTGCTGCAAGACTGCATTTTGCAGCGCCTCTTCGGATAGAAAAGCACCCGTACAGGCCGCTTTTGCGGCATGCCGGGTGGAACATTGCAGATATCGTTTGCCCCGTGTGGTGGTTACGCACAGAAGTGCGCCACAGGTACGGCAAAACACCCGACCAGCAAACGGACTGGGTGGATTTTTACCAATCGTATGACTGGTATGGTGTAGTCGCTCCTGTACCACGTCCCACAGCGTCTGCGAAATCAGAGGTGCGTGAGTATCCGGCACCTTGTACCACAGAGACGGTGGACGTGAGATATTTTTCCGCGTCTTATATGACTGACTGCCGTATCTGCCCTGCACCAGCACGCCGCGATACATTTCGTTGCGCAGCATTGTGCCGACTGTCGAAGCGCTCCAAGGGTGTTCCCCGCGTCCTTTTCGTGCTGCCGGGCTGGGTTCGCCTCGTGCGGTGAGCATGCTTGCGATGGCTTTTTGGCTGCGTCCTGCCGCGTACTCTGTGAAAATTTCCTGCACGACTGGTGCGGTCAGCGGATCGGGCAGCAAATGTCCGCGCATATCCGGGTCTTTCCGATAGCCGTACAAGGCCGTTGAGCCGATATGCAGACCGCGCTTTCTGCGACTGGTCAGCACGGCGCGGATGTTCTCGGACAAATCCTCTAAGTACCACTCGTTAATCAGTCCGTTGATCTGGCGAGCTTTTTTATTGTGCCGCACAGCGGTGTCAGCATGGTCGACCACGCTGACAAAGCGCACGCCCCATCGCGGAAAGCGATCGTGCAGATAGTGCTCGACCATCTCGATCTCACGGGTAAAACGTGACTGCGTCTTGCACAGCACGATATCATACGTGCCGCGTTCAGCCTCGTACAACAGCTGCCGAAATCCTGGTCGGTTACGGTCGGCGCCCGCCCAGTCGTCGTCGATCCACTCGGCTACCACCTCCCAATTTCGGTCGGCGGCGTACTGCCGCAGCATTTCCCGCTGGTTCTGAATGCTCTGGCTGTCCGGCCCGTCCTTTTCCCGGTCTTCCTCGGACAATCTGCAATAGATCGCGACACGTTCACGCACGTTCTTCCCTCCTCCGCTCTCGTTCGCACAAGGTCAGCAGTTCGGTCAGCTTTGCAAGATCGGGTCCATCTTCCGATAAAAATTTCTGTGTAACTGCAATTTCACAGGTTCTTGCCATTTGTGCATCCCTCCTGCGTCCATGTTATGATGCCTTTGGCACGGGATATGTTCGGTTTACACCATCTGACCCTTTTCCATTTGACTTTCTGCTCAAAAAGAGGTATCCTATGATTAGAACATTAGCCTAGGAGGCATATTTTATCATGAAAATTGCAGTTACATACGAAAACGGTCAAGTTTTCCAGCATTTTGGTCATTGCAAGCTGTTCTGTCTGGCAGACACCGAAACCGGCTCCCGTGAGCTCATCGACCCGATGGGCGAAGGTCACGGCGCACTGGCTGGCTTCCTGCAGGCGCATGGTGTCGACGCACTGATCTGTGGTGGTATCGGCGGCGGTGCGCGTGTTGCACTGGCACAAGCTGGCATCACCCTGTATCCCGGTGTGACCGGCGATGTTGAGGCCGCTATTGCTGCGCTCCAGAACGGTACGCTGAACTACAACCCGGACACCGTCTGCAACCACCATCACGACCACGGTGAAGGTCACTCGTGCGGCAGCCACGCCTGCGGCGAGGATAAGCACGGCTGCGGCGGCAATTAAAACAAATGCAAAAAGACCCGCTCCCTTTCGGAGCGGGTCTTATCTTTTTACTGTACTTCGGGTTCGCGGAACCAATGGTGACCGTCCTGTTCAAGCAGGGCATCGGCCTCACGCGGCCCTGCGGTATCCGGTGCGTAGGCTGCCGGGGTGCGATCTCCCCAGAGTTCTTCCAGACGATCGACGTACTTCCAGCTGGTCTCGATCTGATCCCACTGGGAAAACCACGAGCGTTCTCCGTGGAAGCAAGCTGATAGCAGGCGTTCGTACGCCTCCGGAGTGTTGATTCGGTTGGCAATCGAGCAGCTCTGGCAGAAATCCATCTTGACCGGCATGATATCCTCGAAATCGCCCGGCCGCTTGATGTTAAACTGCAAATACACGCCCTCGGTCGGCTGGAACTTGACCAACAGTACGGTCGGTGCAATATCCGGGGACGGCGACTTGAAGACTACCGCAACCTCCATTTCCCGTCTGCCCAGCTTCTTACCGGTACGGATGTAAAACGGCATATCGCGCCAGCGGTCGTTATCGACAAACACCTTGAGTGCCGCGTAGGTCTCGGTCTTGGAATCGGGTGCGACGTTCGTCTCTTCGCGATAGCCGTCGTACTGTCCCAGTACCACCTGATCGGCAATGCTTTCTTCGGTCAGCGGACGCAGCGCACGCAGCACGCGCAGCTGCTCTTCGTGCATGGCCTCGGGTGTAAACGCCGCAGGCCGCTCCATTGCCAGAATGGACAGAATCTGGAACAAGTGATTCTGCACCATATCGCGCAGTGCGCCGCTGTGGTCATAATATCCGCCGCGCGTCTCGACGCCCACGTCCTCAAGTGCCGAAATCTGAATGCACGCGATGTGCTTTGCGTCCCAAGCGTCGGCAAAAATCGGGTTAGTGAAACGAATGGTCTGCACGTTGCGCACCATTTCCTTGCCCAGATAATGGTCGATGCGATAGATATTTTCCGCACCGAACGCCGCTTCCAAGCGCGCATTGAGCGCTCTTGCATCGTCCAGACTTTCACCGAACGGCTTTTCCAGAATCACCTGACTGCCCTGCGCATGGCCGATCTGGAACAAGCCCTCGGCAATGGTCGCGAAAAAGCGCGGCGCAACCGCAAAGTAAAAGACACAGGTTTCAATGCCCTGTTCATCTAAGAAAGTATCCAGTGCTGGATAGGCTTCCAGATTGGTGAAGTCCATGCGATAATAGCGAATGGATTGGGCAAAGGTTTCAAAGGTCTCCTCGCGATAGGGCAGGCGTGCGAACTTCTTGACCCACTCGCGAGCCTTTTCCCGATACTCGGCATCGGTATAGGCACGGCGGCCAATGATGATAATATCCTGGCCGTCCGGTGCCGAGCCGGACAGCATGCGATTATACAGTGCGGGCAGCAATTTACGGAAGGTCAGATCGCCCGTGCCGCCAAAAATCGTGATTGCAGGACGCTTACCGTTCATGGCTCTGCCCCCATTCGTGGTGAAACACGCCCTCACGGTCGGTTCTGCGATAGGTGTGTGCACCGAAGCAATCACGCTGTGCCTGAATCAGGTTTGCACCGACCGGTGCACCGCGCAGGCCGTCCAGATAGGAAACCGCGCTGGTCATAACCGGCATGGGTACGCCGTTGCAGATACCCTGTGCAGCCGTGCGGCGAAGCGAGGGATGACCCTTGCGCACGCGTGCGGCAAAGGCATCGTCAAGCAGCAGGTTGCTGAGGTCAGGATTGCGTGCAAACGCTGCCATAATATCACCGAGCAGCGCCGCCTGAATGATGCAGCCCGCACGGAAGACCGATGCGATGCTGCCCAAGTCAAGCGACCACTCATAGCGCGCCGACGCATCACGCAGCATAGCAAAGCCCTGTGCGTAAGCAATCAGCTTGCCAATATACAGACCCTCGCGGACGGTCTCGGCAAAGGCTGCACGATCCTGCGCCAGCTGCACGACCGGGGTTCCCAGATCGGCCTGGGTACGCACCGGGTCGCCCGACAGGATACGCGCACCGACCGCGCCCGTAATCATAGATAGGTCGATGCCCTGATGCAGCGCTTCAATGCTTGTCCAGCGGCCGGTGCCCTTCTGTCCAGCTGCGTCCTCGATATGATCGACCAGATCGCCCTCGGCAAGGTCATCGGCTTCGCGCAGCACGTCGGCGGTAATGCCGATCAGGTAACTGCGCAGCTCGCCGGTATTCCACTGAGCGAACAGGTCTGCAATTTCATGATTGGTAAAGCCGCCGACCGTCTTGAGCACCAGATAGCTCTCGGCAATCAGCTGCATATCGGCATATTCAATGCCATTATGCACCATCTTAACAAAATGTCCTGCGCCGTCCGGGCCCATATAGGCACAGCACGGTGCGCCGTCCTCGGTCTTCGCCGCGATTGCTTCCAGAATGGGTGCAATCTGCGCATAGCCCTCGCGATTACCGCCCGGCATGATCGCGGGGCCAAAGCGTGCACCGGTCTCACCGCCCGATACGCCCACACCGAAATAGTGCAGACCGTGTGCAGACAGACGCTCAGCGCGGCGGCGGGTATCGGCAAAGAACGAGTTGCCGCCGTCCAGTACCATGTCACCCGGCTCCATAAGCGGAATGAGCTGGTCGAGCATCTGATCGACCGGATCGCCTGCCTTAATCATCAGCAGCACACGGCGCGGCTTCTTGAGCGACGCCATCAGCTCGGTCAGCGAAAAGACCGGATGCAGGTTTGCATTGGGTTCTTCCTCCATAACGGCACGCGTTACGTCGGGGTTGCGATTAAAACCGGCTACCTGAAAGCCGTGATCGGCAATATTACGTGCAAGGCCGCGGCCCATAACCGACAGGCCGATTACGCCGATATCACACAGAATTGACATAAGAAAAGTCCTCCTGGATCGTTAAATTTTATAATACGCTCCCCCGATCCCTTTTTGTTTACAAGCAGATACTGCTGCCCTCCGGTACATGGATATGTGAAACAATCTCGCCAAGCTTACCGGTCTCTGCATCCCGCGGGAAACTGAACAGATCGTCCGAATCCCGGCACAGCACCAACACATACCGGCCATCATCAGACAAAATGAAGTCACGCGGATGCTTACCGCCGCAGGGCACCTGCTGAATTAAGTGTGCGCCATCTGCATCGAGTGCAAACACGCTCATAATATCAGCGCCGCGCGTCGATGTATACAGGAATCGGCCGTCCGGCGACAGTCGGATGGCTGCGGTTGTAGATGCAGCGTATTCCGGGTGATCCTTGGGCAGAATGCTGACCTGCTGGAGCAGCTGATAGCGTGTATCCGCATAATTAAAGTGATACAGCTCATGACTGCGCTCGGTTACCATCCACAGAGTGCGATCCTTGGGATGGAAAATACCGTGTCTCGGTCCACTGCCCGCCGGGAACAGAATGACGCCACGCGGCGAGAACTTACGGTCAAAAATACGCACCTGATCCTGTTCCAAGCAGGGTACCAGGATAAAGCCACGTCGTCCGAGCGACTGGTGACAGCCTGCCTTTTCCCCACAGGCAATCTGCGTCGCGCAGGACAGATTATGGCTATCGGTACGATAGACCGTGAACAATCCTTCGTGGTAATTGGCCGCCAACAGGCTGGAACCCGAAAAACGAAGGTGACACGGTGTCTGCTTCTCCGGACAGCACATCGAAAACGGCGGCGTGCACGGGTGTCTTGCGTCCCAAAGCGCTACACCTGCGCGGCCTTCCAGCTCGATCGCAGAAGCCAATATGCTGCCCTTGCGTGCCACACACTTCGGATTGCGCACAGCAGCGAACAGAACCGGCTCGGACAAAGCACCGGTATCCGGATCAAACGTGAACCGGTAAATACCCTGGCTGCGTCCTGTCGTATAAGTACCTATATATCCATGCATCCTATCATCCTCCCTTGTAAGGTCATTATACCGAGATAAAACTTGAAAATCAAGCACAATCGCGCAGAAATTTGAAAATATACCAAATAAATATAAATTTAACGATCTGTCGCTTGACTGCAATACAGTAATTTGTCAATTTGCACCGATTTCCTACCTTTTATTTGCACTCATCTTATACTTTTTCTCTAAATTTTTCAATGTGTGACATTGTCTCTTTTTTCAATCTACGCAGTGGTTTTTGCTCCGTGGCTTACAGAATACATGGAAACAATTCTCAGTTAAGAGTAATAGATTTTATCATATTTTTATGCATATTTATTATTATGTAACTTTTCTTATCTACTTATACATTGCATCCGCACGCAGACAGGCGTATAATGGTATACACATACAACTGTGCTGTTACAAGGAGAGATACAAATGACGTGTAAATTGATCGTGTTCAGCCCCACTGGCGGTACACAGCGTGCGGCAGAACTGCTTGCAGAACCCTTCCAGCCCATCGCAGAAACCATCGATCTGTGCGCAATGCATACCGATTTTTCCAAAACAACACTGACAAGCGATGATTTGTGCATCGTGGTAGTTCCTTCCTTCGCTGGCCGTGTTCCTGCGACCGCAGTCGAACGTCTGCGCCAGATGCAAGGGAATGGTGCACGCGCTGTACTGGTTGCGGTATATGGCAATCGTGCGTTTGAAGACACCCTGGTAGAGCTGCAGGATGTACTGACCGAACAGGGATTTCACTGTATTGCCGGTGTCGGTGCACTGGCGGAACACTCCATTGCACGACAGTTTGCAGCTGGTCGTCCGGATGCGCAGGATGCAGCTGTTTTGGCTGACTTTGGAAGAAAGATTGCGGATAAACTGGCAAATCATGATGATTCCATTCCTACCTTCCCCGGAAATCGTCCGTATCGTCCTTACACGCCCTCTCCTATGCATCCGCAGGGTAATGCAGAGGTTTGTACCAAGTGCGGCGCTTGCGTTGTAGCTTGCCCGGTTGGCGCGATTGCCAGCGATAAGCCTTATGAGACACAGGAACATTGCATTTCCTGTATGCGCTGCGTGAAGGTTTGCCCGCGGCATACTCGTACGTTGAATCTTGTTATGTTAGCAGGTTTGACGCAGAAGCTGTCGGCTGTGTGCGAAGGTCGAAAGGAAAATGAGCTGTTCTTGTAAGTTTTAGCACCGCACCAATCACTGAAAGTTTCGCCAGCCTTTTCAAAGGCTGCGGGTTCTCAGGGCAGAGCCCTGAGTCGCCCGTCGCAACGGGCGAAATCCCCTTTTGATTTTCCCGATCTCCCGCGAGGGAAAATCAACTAAAATAAAAAATAATCGCTCGCCGCAGCGAGCGAAATTCTCTTCGCGCACAAAGTGCGCTCATGGGAAAGACCGTCCGAAGGGACGGTCTTTCCTTTTTGGCTTGTTTTGATTGAAACCCGGGGCGGACACCGGGTTTCAAAAGGGGAGTTTCGGACTCTGCGGAGTCCGACTCAGGGCTCTGCCCTGAGAACCCGCAAGCCTTTTGAAAAAGGCTTGACCGAAAACTTCAATTAGGGGTGCGGTGCTTATCGTTACAAAAAAATCCCCGGGGATTTCTCCTCGGGGATTTTCGATTCAATCTTACTTGCCAGCCTTTGCAGCGCGGATTGCCTCGATCATCAGCGGAACTACCTTGAAC